>JAEUHD010000338.1 GCA_016793645.1 Verrucomicrobiales bacterium | reverse complement strand
CAACAAGCGGCGGCGGTTTGGAGACAGAACCGCCATGGCCGAAGACCGCGAACTGCTCCAACGCTACGCCACCTCCGGAACCGAGTCCGCGTTCACCGAACTGGTCTCCCGACACATCCACTGGGTGCATTCGTCCGCAACCCGGCAGGTGGGGGATCCGGACCTTGCCCGCGACGTAACCCAGATGGTGTTCACCGACCTGGCGCGTCGCGCAGACTCCCTGCCCTCCCATGTCCTTCTGGGCGCGTGGCTTCATAGGGCCACCCGGTACGCCGCCGGACAGGTCCGCCGAACCCAGCAACGGCGGGAAGCTCGAGAAAGAATGCACGCTGAACTGAACACCCCGGAAGACCCCTCTTCATCGGGATGGAGTGCCATCCGGGCCGACCTCGATGAAGCCCTCGACCGGCTGCGGGATTCCGACCGGGAGATACTGGTGCTGCGCTATTTCGAACAACGCGACCTCCGCACGGTCGGCGCTGTACTCGGGGTCAGCGAGGACACGGCTCAAAAACGCGTGTCCCGGGCGCTGGAACGGCTCCGGGCGCTCCTCCCCCGTCCGGACGCAGCCCCCGGCATCCCCGCGCTGACAGGTTTGATGGGCACCCATGTGGTCTCCCCCTCCCCGACGTCGTTCGCACCCGCCGTCGCGAATCTTGCCCTCGGTGCCAAACTGTCCGAAGCCCCTGCCTCAGGAATTCTTTCCCTGTCCTCCTCCACGCCCGTGAAGGTCGCCTCCGGCATTCTCCTCGCGGTCGCCATCGGCATTCCATGGATGGTTGTCCACCTCGAGCGGCGCCGGTTCCAAAACAACATAGACCAGTTGCGCGGGATCCAACAGCAGCTCACTGCGGAACTCGAAGTCGCCCGAAAACGTCCTGAGCCCGCTCCGTCTGGACCTCCACCCGAGGTGAAGTCCGAACTCCTGCGCCTTCGCGGCGAAGTGGCCCGACTGCGGCGCCAGGTTCCGGTTGCCACCGGCAGGAACCCTCCCCCTCCGTCGGGCGCACGTCCTTCGTTGGCGGACCTTGGGACGGACAGTCCCGAAGCCGCCGCGACCACGGCCGTCTGGGCGATTTCCAGCGCCAGTCGGGAACGGCTCGACGAATTGCTGCTCCCTGATCCCGAAATCAGTCCCGAACAAGCCGCACAGCGCCGCGACGTCCTGTTCCACGTCATGACGAACGCCTTTTCCCGGCGCCATATTACGGGCATCCAGCAGGTTCGAACCAACGACGACGGATCTCGAACGGTCTATTTCGACTTTGAGGACCTCGACACCGGCAAACCCGATGTCGTTCTGGTCAACCTGCGGGCCTCGGAGACCGGTTGGCGTGTGGATCCCGGCAAATTCCAATACGTGACCGAGGCGACCCCGGACGTTAACCGCTCCACGTCTCCGGGTCCTTAATCGGCGATTGACCACCGACGGTGGACACCTTTCCCCGGACTACGGGCGGGGAACAGGCTTGAAGGTCAGCTTGATCTCCTGAACCCGGGGAATCGCCTCGGGCATCAGGGTGAAAAACACCTCGACCGACCCCAGGTCCCCAATCAGATCAAACCGGCCCCGCAACTGGTTCTCCGGACGCAATTCCGACACGGACTGGATCTTCCCGCACCAGGACAACGTCTCCCCGGCCATCGCCTTCCAATCGGACAGATCCCGGTCCTGAAACACATTCGGCGCGAGCGCGTCCGCCATTTCCGCAGCCTCCCACGACTGGAGTATGGACGCCACCTGGGCGGCACGACGTTTCAGCAGCGGGGAGGCGACCGCCTGGCGGGGCGGAATGCGGGCCGCCCCAATCAGGACCTCCATCGCCGCCGCATTCGCCGCCGTCATGGGCGCATAGGTCCGGTTCGCAAAGGACACCAATCCGATGCCGTACTCGGGCAGGAACCGGTGCTCGCTTCCAAAACCCGGCAAACCACCCCCGTGCCGAAGCCAGATCACCCCGCGCGCATCCTGGTTCCAGCTCAGCCCAAAACTGTACCCCGCCACCCGCGGATTCGGGAACCCGTCGAGGGTGACCAGATTGGTCATCACCGACAGCACCTCCGCGGGCCGATGCATCTCCCGTCGCGTGGACCGGCGGACCGGTCCGGGGTCCGGACCATCCCGCGGCGGCCAGGCGTCGAGATGGAACGCCACATACTTGGAAAAATCGCCGACCGTGGTGATCAGCCCTCCCATGGCCCCAAACGTTCCGTCGTGCAGCAGCGGTTCCTCCCGCCAACGGTCGTTCTCCCAGCGATACCCCTGCGCCATCCGGCCGTCCGGTACTTTCGCAAACTCCCAAAGGGTGTTGGTCATGCCCAGCGGACGCAGGATCTCCCGGGTGATGTACTCCTGGAACGGACGCCCCGACGCCCGGCTGACCACCTGCCCCAGCAGCGCGTATCCCAGGTTGCTGTACTCCCAGGTCACCCCGGGAGGATTCGAAAACGCAAGGCCTCCGGAGACCAGGGACTCCAACTGACGCACCGTGTCCTCCAATCGCCGGTCCCCCCACGGATCATCCTGCGGAAAGCCCGAGGACATCCGCAGGAGATGACGAAGCGTGATCTTCGGCGAGTCGGTCGTGGTTGCCTTCACCCGGGCAAACTGGGGAATCCAGCGCTCCACCGGATCCTCCAGGGTCAGCCGGCCCGCATCGCGCAGCTTGAGAATCGCCATCGCCGTGAAGCTCTTGGTCATCGAGGCGATCCGAAACCGGGTCTCCTCGGTCACCGGACGCTCCGGAGTCAGGGTCGCCAGACCGGCGGCTCGGACATGGATCAATCGTCCATCCACCACCACTCCGTACACATAACCGGGAATGTGGTTGCTGACCGCGTGCGCCGCATAGATTTCATCCAACCGGGGCAACGCCGCCTCGATCCGGGCCATCCGCCCTTCGTCGTCCCAACGCGGCGCCGTGTAACTCAACGACTCCGCCGCCAGGGCCACTCCCGCCGATAGAACGAACGCCCAAATCCGAGTCATCCCCAAACGGTGCCCGTTCGTCCGTCCGTGGCGAGCGTTTTGCCGCCCGTTCGTAGTACCACCTTCAGGTGGCTCCCCGCCTTCGCCCCCACTTCCCATCGTCCCGCACCGCCGACCTGGCTCCCCCCAAGGACAGGCTGAAGCCTGCACTACCAACTCCCCGTTCGTAGTACCATCTTCAGATGGCTCAGTACGCGATCAAATCCACCACGTCCGTCCCATGCGGCGTGAGCACCCACCCGTCGCCCCGCCGCGCCACCAACTTGCCGCACGGATGCCCCTGCCACTCCGCGACATTCACGTCCACCAGTCGCACCTTCGCCGTCCCCTTCAATTCCGAGGCCGCCCGCGGGGTCACGCGCACCGGCATGCCGTTGAAGGACAACCCCAGCTCATATCCGGCGACACCTTCCCGGTCCGCAACCGGATTCGCCACCCGCAGTTGGGGATACCGCTTCACCCACGGAATCGAGGTGTCCTTCACCGCAACGCGGGCCATCACCGGACGGCTTCGAATGAACTCCGTGAGTCGAAACGCCGGACCCAGGCGGGCCTGCTCCCGGAATACCTCGGCGGGATCCAGTCCGAGCAGATTCCTCCCATTGAAGTTTCCATGGTCATTGCGCATGCCCTTCAAATGCGCCCGGTGCCAGTCGATGTACCGGTCATTGACCACCAGGTTGATTTCGAAATGCACGTGGGCCCGATCCTTCGTGATCGGCTGGCGCGTGTTGCTCGTGCGCCCCAGCGTTCCTATGCGCTCCCCCGCCGCCACCCCATCACCCGCCTTCAACCCCGCGCGAATCTCCCGCAGGTGCGCGTACAGGGTGTACACCTCCATGCCGTCGATCTGGTGTCGGAGCACGACATAGTTCCCGTAATTGGACAGTGAGGACCGTGCATTGACATAGGCCACCGTGCCGGCCGCGCTGGCGTTCACGGCGTCGATCGGTTCCCCCCGCGCATCCCGCTGGAGCGCCTGGATGTCCACACCCTCATGGAACTGGTGTCCCTCGGAGCGGACGCATCCGAACTGGCCGCTGTTCCATGGCTTGCCACTCGTGCCTTGGAAGAATCGGACCTCCCCCCCGGCCTCCAGCAACGCCTGGTTCCCGGTGGGAAAGCGAAACGACTCCGCCCCGGCAACCGCCGAGACCAGGGAGAGGAGGGCAATGCCCGGCCACCGCCGGAGGAGCCTCAGGATCACGGGCGGGTATTCTGGTTGATCAGGTCGGCCGCACCGGACTTGGAATTGACCGGGCTCTTCTTGGAGGCGCCTTTGACCGTGGAATCCGGATCACTCTTGATCTTCGGACGGTTCTTCAGCTTCACCGCCACATTGTTCAGACCATCCACAAGCATCTGCGCCTCCGAGCGGTCGCAGTCCACGGAGAACCTCAGGGTTCCGTTCCGGACCGTTCCCCGGACCATCGGCGCGGCAATCCAGCGGATCTCCGGGGTGTCGGTGTCGGTCATCCACTGGGCGTAGATGGCCACGCGCCGCCCATTGGCGGACACCGTCGCCATCTCCATCGCATTGCGCCCGTGCGTGGTACCCTCCACCTGCAGGATGAACCCGCCGTCCGGAGTCTCGATCAGGTCGGCCGCCGCCACGTCGCGCTCATCAAAAAACGGCATCTTCTCAATGGGAATCAACTGGGGACGACTCCGAAGAACCTCCGCCTTGGGCCCATTCCCGTCATCCGTGGTTTCCAGATGGTACCGGATGACGGAATACCGATCCGACGCCTTCTTGGGCTTGGAATCCTTCTTCGTCGACGGGGAAGACACCGCGTTCGTCGAGGGCGCGGGGGCCGGTGCGCCCGCCGGCTTTCCGCCCGCGACGGGCGGATCCGCCGCCCACAGGGCCGACAGGCCCGAACACCCGGCCACCAGGACCGCGAGGAAAAAGAGGTTGATGGGCCTCCGGTGAAGGCCCATCGTCATCCGCGAATTCGCAATCATCGTTTCCGTAATTAAACAGCCATGGGCAAACAACACAACAAAGTCGAAAAGCGCAGCCGCCGGATCCGCCAACAGAAACGCAAAAAGGCCGCCGCCCGCACCGGCAAGAAGGCATAACCGGGGTGTGATCGCCGCCGGTCCTGATTCCCGCCACCCGTTCCCGGGTGGCGTTTTTGTTTTCCCCGGGCGCCGCTTCGCGCTTGGCTCTCGTTCATGATTCTCTGTGGCATCGGCGATGAAGCCGGCAACGCGCTCTCATCCCAGATCGACGCCCTGCGCCGTCTGAAGTGGAGGCACCTGGAAGCCCGCAACGTCCTGGTGGACGGTTTCCCAAAGGCCAATCTTCACGACCTTCCCGAGCCCGCCTTCGACCGGGCCGCCGAAACCCTCAGGGCCGCCGGCATCTCGGTGTATTGCTTCGGTTCCACCATCATGAACTGGGCGAAACGGGTGACGGACCCCTTCGAGGCGACCCTCGCCGAAGTGGAACGCGCCCTGCCCCGGATGCAGCGGCTCGGCACGAAGTTCGTCCGCATCATGAGCTACAAGCCCGGGGACGACGACGACCGGATCCCCCCCGAGGTGATCCGACGGGTCCGCGAGGTGACGGCCCGGTTCCGGGACGGCGGCTGCCAAGCCGTCCACGAAAACTGCATGAACTACGGCGGCATGAGCGGCGACCACGCGGTCGAACTGCTCGAGGCGGTTCCGGATCTCCAATGGGTGTTCGACACCGCCAATCCCGTCTTCAATCCGGACCGCTCCCGCCCGAAGCCCTGGACACGCCAGGATCCCTGGGAGTTCTGGACCCGCGTCCGGGACCGCGTCGCGCACCTCCACGTGAAGGATGCGCGGTGGAATCCCGCCAAAAATGACGCCGACTACGCCTGGCCCGGCGAGGGCGACGGGGACGTCCGGCGCATCCTCGGCGACGCGCTCCAGCGCGGCTACGACGCCGGCATCAGCATCGAACCCCACATGGTGGCCGTGTTCCACGACACCGCGTCGCCGGCGGCCCAGGATGACGCGCTGCGGGACAACTTCGTCGAGTACGGACAGCGCTTGGAGCGGATGATCCGCGAACTCCGGTCCGCGGCCTGACCGGGTTCACGCCCGGCGCTCCTCCCGTTGTGAACTCCCCGCGCACCGTCCTGCCGGTCCTGTTCGCGCTGAGCCTCGCGCATCTCCTGAACGACACGGTCCAGTCGCTCATCCCCGCGACCTATCCGCTGCTCAAGGACTCCCTCCACCTGAGCTTTGCGCAACTGGGGCTGATCACCCTCTGCTTCCAGCTCACCGCCTCGGTTCTCCAACCGCTGGTGGGCCTGGTGCTGGACCGCCATCCAAGCCCCTTCGCCCTCACCGTGGGCATGGGGATCACAACCGCCGGCGTGCTGCTGCTGGCGGCAGCGGACTCGTTTCACTTCGTGCTGGCCGCGGCGGCGCTGGTGGGCGTGGGATCCTCCATCTTCCATCCCGAGGCTTCGCGCGCCGCGCACCTGGCCGCCGGACTCCGCCGCGGATTCGCGCAGTCCCTGTTCCAGGTCGGCGGCAATGCCGGCACCGCACTGGGTCCGCTGCTCGCCGCGCTGATCATCATGCCGCGGGGACAACACAGCCTCGCCGCGTTCTCCCTGGTGGCCCTGGCGGCCGCGGGCGTCCTGTTCGGAGTCGGACGCTGGCGAAACGCCCACCCGTCGCATCGCCACCGCGCGTCCGGTCCCGCTCCCGCGCCACCCTCGCTGCGTTCCCCGGGCGTGATCGTCCGCGCCCTCGCCATCCTGCTGGCCCTGATCTTCTCCAAGTACTTCTACCTCGCCGCCCTTGGGAACTACTACACGTTCTACCTCATGGACCGGTTCGCGCTCCCGGCCACCACCGCCCAGATCTACCTGTTCGTGTTCCTGTTCGCCGTTGCCGCCGGGACGATTGCCGGCGGCCCGATCGGGGACCGCATCGGACGTCGCCGCGTGATCTGGGGATCCATCCTCGGCGTCGCCCCGTTCACACTCGCCCTGCCCTACCTCGGCCTCGCCGGCGTCGCGATCACTTCCGTGCTCATCGGACTCATCCTGTCCTCGGCCTTCTCCGCCATCCTCGTCTATGCCCAGGAACTGCTGCCCGGCAGGGTGGGATTCGTCTCCGGACTCTTCTTCGGATTCGCCTTCGGCATGGCCGGCATTGGCGCGGCGGTGCTGGGAAAACTCGCCGATCACACCAGCATCCGGTTCGTGTTCCAGGGGTGCGCATTTCTCCCGCTGATCGGCCTCCTCGCCGCCTTCCTGCCCGATCTGGAAACCCATCCCGCGCCGAACCCGTAGGCGGCGAGGTCACGAGACGCCTGCCCCTCACCGCGGCTTCAACTCCCGCCGCAACAACGCGTCGAACGCCCGCACCATGACCGGGGCGTCAAACGCCTCCAGCGCGCGCCGCCTCCCGCCCGCGGCGATTCGCTCCCGCAGCACCCGGTCGGCAACAACCCGTTCCAGGACGGTCCGCAGGGCCTTGGGATTCCCCGGCTCAAAGAGGATCCCGCTCTCCCCATCCTCGATGATCTCCGAGATCCCTCCGCTCCGGCTTCCCAGCGTGGGCACCCCCGCCGCCATGCCCTCCACCACGGCAAGGCCCAGCCCCTCCTTCCGCGACGGCAGGACGTTGAGATCCATCAGCGAATAGTGGGCCGACGGCTCCTTCACAAAACCCGGAAAAATAATGCGGGCCGGATCACACCCCTGGTGCCCCGCAATCTGACGCACCGCATCCTGGGCAATCCGCCCTTCGGGTCCGAGCGTCAGCACCCGCCAGGGAAACTTCACCTGGGACAGCGCACCAAAGAGGACATCGTATCCCTTGAAGTCGGGGCGGTCCGGACGCCAATCCCGACCCAGGTTCAGGCGCGCCACCATACCGACGATCAGCGTTCCCGCCGGGACGTCCCCCAGCAACTCACGGCGCGCCGACGCCACCCGCGCCGGATCCGGATTCACAAACGGCGAAAGGTCCACGCCGCCGTAGATCCGGCTGACACTCGTCCGCGGATACCCGCCCTCCACGAGGCCCCGCGCAATGACATCGCTGACCGCGACATGCCGCTCCACCAGCAACCGGTGCAACTGCACGCCGCCCAACCGCGTCGTGCCGCTGATGCAGTGGCGCATGAACCACACCGGCGGACGCAATCCCAGTGCCTTCGCCCACAGCCCGAAGTGCCGGCTGCCGGAATCGTGGGTCAACACCAGGTCCGCTTCCGACGCGAACGCCTTGAACTCCTTCAGTTCCGCCCACGGCAGGCCCCGGAACCGTGGGATCGCGCGGCACTCATGATGTTGCTGCACCGCGGACTGGTACTTGAGGAACTCGGGATTCACCGCAAACACCACGTCGTATCCCAACGTGCGCAGCCCATCCCCCAGGGCCACCGCCACTCGGTCCGCGCCCCCCTGTCCACCGCCGTCAATGAGTTGAATGATGCGGGCCATCGCTACCTCCACACTTGGGCAATCAGTTCCCGATGCCGGGCCGCGGTCATGCGGTGAAAGGCCTCCGCATAGTCGCCCGCCCCCGTCGTGATGCCGCGGTATCGATTCAGGGAGAGCGATGCATCCGCCCAGTTGTTGGACTGGTTCTGGCTCGTGAAACACGCCAACGCCGCCGCCTTGCGATCCCGCTGCGCCGAGATGTCCACCACCACGTTGGGCGTGAGCGTACTCCACACTTCATAGCCGTAGATCATTCCCCGCCATCCCTCCTCCTGCGTCAGACGCGCGACGATCTGGTTCAGGGCGACATGATCGGAATGCCGGTCGAGCAGCGCCGGCAGGTACAGCAGGTCCGGCGATTCCTCGCGGAGGAAGCCCCGCAGCCGCTCCGCCACCGCGGGATCCTGGAGGAGTGTCTTGGACGCGAACGGGAGAAACTCATGGCGCTGCACCCCGAGGATCGCCCCGGCGGCGCGGCCCTCCTCGATGCGGGCGGGGGTGCAGTCCGCCACCGTCACAATGGCCACCCGGTCCCCGGCGGCCACGTGCTTCATCATCACGCCGCCGCAGCCGATCGTCTCGTCATCGATGTGCGGGGCCAGGACCAGGATTCGGGAGCCCTGCGGCTTGTCCTCCTTGGGGACCGAGTAATTGAGCAACGGCTCGACCCGCTCGTAGAAGCGGTACACGTGCGCCCATTTCAAATGCCGAGCCATGAGTGTCTGAACGGTGGCCGAGAATTCCGGACAGCCCGGTCCGTTGGCAAGCCTGCCGCCAATCCCCGCGCCGGCACCGGACGCAGTCCCCCTGCCTGGAATCCGGCGTCCCCTCGGACCCAGCGGCGGGACAATTCCAAGTCCAAACTCGTTCCAAGCCTCAATGATTCCCGAAAAACGGTCTTGCCGCTCCGCGGGGCCATTCCTAGTTTCCGGCGCGGTTCGCACCCGTAGCTCAATTGGATAGAGCGGCTGACTACGGATCAGCAGGTTTGAGGTTCGACTCCTCACGGGTGCACCACTCTCCATCAGGAGTTTGGAACCGATCCCCAACTTCCTATTGAGCCTCGCGCAATAGGGGAACGTACAATCCCTGCCTGCGGTGGATGGAATTCCCCAGCGCCGGAAGCGCGCCAGACAATAGCTCCGGGCGTGAGCCCGGGGTGGGTGTTGGCAAAATCCCAAGCCCCGTAGGGGCGGCAGAGGGCCCGGCCCTCGCGGCGAAGTGGCTTTCTTCCGCCCCTCCGGGGCTGAGCGAGATTTCCGCCCCAACCCACGGCTTACGCCGTGGGCTACCATCGTTCGCCGCTCCGCGGCTGGAGGTCGTCGCGTGGTCACCCTATTGAGCGAGGATCAATCATCCTCCCCGCAGTCTCCGGCTCCGCTGCCGATCTCTCTTTCGTTGGCCCACCCACTTTGACTAGGCTGTCCCCCGTTCGCCGGGCTCCTCCGGCGCAACGGCTTCCGGGATCCTCGGATCCCA
>JAEUHD010000297.1 GCA_016793645.1 Verrucomicrobiales bacterium | reverse complement strand
CACGCGAACAGGGGGTGGGTCGCCACTACACGCACTTTTCGCGGTTTCTCAAACCCACCTCCCCACATCTTCAAGCAGTTACAGAAGCCAGAGCGCCGGAAAATTCAAAATTCCCCCTCCAGTAGCGGAAGTCGGGCTAGCCCTACCCGCGGTGGCTGGAATTCCCCAGCGCCGGAGGCGCGCGAGACAATAGCCCCGGGCGTGAGCCCGGGGTGGGTGTTGGCAGGATCTCGAGCCCCGTAGGGGCGGCAGAGGGCCCGGCCCACGCGGCGACGCTGCGTTCTTCCGCCCCTCCGGGGCTGAGCGGGATTCCCGCCCCAACCCACGGCTTACGCCGTGGGCTACTGTCTTTCGCCGCTCCGCGGCTACCTCGTAGCGCACCTCTCGTCTTCCTCCCCGGGGAAACGCACTGCGCGCATTGCCCGAACGGTCGGGACTCCCTAGCCTGCGCGTGTGGCAGGCTTCCTCCGGTCGTTGGATTCGCTGGCCGGACTTCTGGGCCGGCAGGTGCTCCATCAGGTGGACCTGCTCCGGCAGATCGGGGCCTTCACGCTGATCACGCTCGGGGTGACGGTGACCCAGTACGGGACCGCACCCCAGGTGATCCGACCGCTGATCCGACAGCAGATCGTGCGATCCGGGGTGCGCCTGCTCCCGATCATCGCCTTCATCGGAGTGGCGCTCGGACTTCTGATCATCGGACAAACCCTCCGGCTGTTGCATCAGGTGGGGCAGATGGACCTGGTGGGCAGCCTGGTGGTGACCGTCATCGTCCGGGAACTGGCGCCGCTGAGCGCGGCCCTGGTCGTGCTGGCGCGGGTGGGAACGCCGACCGTCGTCGAACTGGGGACGGCGCGCGCGCTGGGCGAGGTGGAGGCCTTGGAGGCGCTGGGCATGGATCCCATCCACTACCTCGTCCTGCCGCGGGTGGTGGGCATCACGGTCGCGGTCTTTGCCCTCAGCGTGTACCTGCTGGTGTTTGCGGTGTTTTCCGGATGGCTGGTCTCGGTGGTGGCCAACCTGCCGATGTCGCTGCCGGAATACCTGGCGCAGATCGTCCGCGCCCTGCGCTGGCAGGATTTTCCCCTGCTGGCCGCGAAGTCGCTGACCTTCGGAGGCGTCGGGGCGCTGATTGCCTGCTATCAGGGACTGGCCCGTCCGCTGCGGCTGGAGGAGGTGCCCGGGGCGGCCACCCGGACGGTGGCGCAAAGCCTCGTGGCCTTCCTGCTCCTCGACTCCGTGTTCCTCGCGGTGCAACTGCTGACCATGCCATGAGCGCGGAACCGGTCATCGAGATGGTGGGCGCCGGGATCGGCATGGATCCCGAGGCGCCGCCGCTGTTGTCCGGCGTGACCTGGTCGGTGCGCGCCGGCGAGTTCTGGGTGGTGACCGGATCCCATGGGGCGGGCAAGAGCCTGCTGCTCGAAACCATGGCGGGCATCCGGCCCTGCCGCGGCGGGGACGTCCGGTGGTTTGGGAACCGCCCCGGGGTGCCCGCGGAACCGGCGTCCGGACGCACCCGCCTGGGCGAGCGGATCGGACTCGTCTTCGACGGCGGGGGACGCGTGTTCACCAGCCAGACCGTGGCCGAGAATCTCTGCATTCCCTTGTGCTACCACTCGGGATGCGACCCGGAGGAGGCCCTCCAGCGGACCGCCGCGCTGCGGTCCGCCACGGAACTGGAACCCTTCGCGCGAGTGCCGGCGGGGCGGTTGGGAAGGGCCTGGATGCAACGCGTCGCGCTGGCGCGGGCCCTGGCGCTGTCCCCGGAGGTCCTGCTGCTGGACAATCCGATCGCCGGCATGGACCCATCGCATGTGGCCTGGTGGTGCGCCTTCCTGTCCCGCCTCTCCGGAGGGCATCCCGCGGCCGGCGGCAAACCGATGACCCTGGTGCTCACCACGGACCACGCTGCGCTGTGGGCGGGTGCCGGACGCCAATTCGCGGTCCTGAAGAGCGGGAGTGTCGAACTTCCCGGCGCCCGTTCCGCCCTGACTCCGCTTGCCGCCTGAACGTCGTTACTCCCATCCCGTCGTCCTTCCATGGCCCTCCAAGATCTCACCCCGCAGCTCCGGACCCGTCTCAGCCAGGTCGAGCGCCTCGTCGGCATCTTCCTGATCGTGGCGGTGCTGCTGATGCTCTCCGGCCTGGTCTATTATGTCCGACTGACGGCGAAGGAACGTGGCTGGTTCGTTCAGAAGATCCCGTATTACACCTATGTGGCCGAAGTGAGCGGGGTGAAGGTCGGCATGCCGGTGACCCTCATGGGATTTACCGTGGGCGAGGTCACACGGATCGACCCGCAGCCGGTGGATCCCTGGTACAATGATTTCGGAAGGAACGTCTTCATTGCCTTCAATGTGCGGAAGCCCTACGAGGGCTATGTCTGGACGGATTCGCGGGTCCGGGTGGGTTCGGGTGATTTCCTGGGCACCCGCACGCTGGAGATCACCCGCGGAGTGAAGGGGATGGTGACCGTCACGCCGGGGCCGGATGGGGAGCCGCAACTCCTGTCGGATGACTTCGAGTACAAGCCCGAGATCACCAACCGCACCTATCTGCCGCTGGAGAAATCGAAGGGATTCTGGGTCCAGGCCACGGAGTCGCAGCCCCTGCAGCAGCGGTTGACCGACATTGCCAACACCATTCATCAGGCGTTGCCGGGCGTCTTTGCGCTCACCAACGAGGTGGCGGCGGCGCTGAGCCGTCTCACGGACGTGGAGACGCGGGTGGGGGCGACGCTGCCCCGGGTCGATGCGACGCTCGCGGAGTTGAACGGGGTGTTCTCCGATCTCCGTCCCGCCCTGCAGGCTCCCGGCGGCCTTGGAACCCTGCTCGTGCCGACGAACCTCAACCAGCAGTTGATGCTCACCCTTTCGAATCTGGATCCCGCCAGCGGCCCCATCGCCCTCACGTTGAGCAATCTCAACGGCCGCATGGCCGACGTCGGCGTCGCCCTCAGCAATGTGAATCTCCAGTTGGTCCAGAACACCAATCTGCTGGCCGACGCCAACAGCCTCACCCGCAACGTCGGCTCCCTCGCCACCACCATCGACACCCTCCTGCGCCGCCACTGGCTCTTCCGCTCCGCCTTCCGCACCAACACCCCCTCCCAACGCCCCCCGAACCCGCCCCGTGACCTGCGGCGGTACTGAATTCCAGAATGGAAAAGTGAAAAGTACAGAAATACCCATCTAAACTTACATTGAAAACCGTCTTGAATACAATGGAGATTTGTTGTGATTGAGTTAGGCAAATCTCGAGTTGAGCCTTCCCATATTAACCCGTGCTAAAGACCGTCACACTAAAAAACTTTCGCTGCTTCAAAGATCACACGATCGAGCTCGAGAACAAGACTCTGATCGTTGGGAAGAATAACGCCGGCAAATCCACCTGCATTGAAGGGCTACGGCTGGTTTCCCTTGTCACCGAACGCCTCGGTTCTCTTCACCTGCATCCGCCGCCTTCTTGGACGGACCTGCCCCGCCGGGCGGCGGGAGTATCGCCGTCGCTTGAAAGTATAGAAATCCACGGCAGTTCGCTCTTCCACAACTACGGTGAGCCTCCGGCGGTTGTTTCGGCGAAGTTTGATCACGGTTCGAGCGTGGATGTGCACATCGGACCTGACCTGGCGTTGCACGCGGTCATCTACGACCAAGACGGAGAGCCGGCAAATAAACGCAGTTCGATCACCGCTGCACGGATTCCTAGAGTGAGTATTCTGCCCCAAATCTCCCCGCTAATCGAAACAGAGTTGGTGCTTGAGGACTCGTATGTGCGGCAGAATATCCAAACGTCGCTGTCATCGCGGCACTTTCGAAACCAGCTCCGTATATTTCGTGAGCATTTCAAAGATTTTCAACTGAATGTCTCGGCGACTTGGCCGGGAGTCGCCATTCAGCAACTGGCCATCCCACCAATCACCGAACAGAAGTCTATCCCAATACAACTGTTGGTTCGCGACAACGACTTCACGGCCGAAGCGGCTTGGATGGGACATGGCTTACAGATGTGGCTGCAGACGATCTGGTTTCTAGCCCGAAATGCCGCCTCGTCCGTCCTGATCCTTGATGAGCCAGATGTCTACATGCACGCGGACCTTCAGCGGAAATTGGTGCGCATGCTAACGCGGGACAACCGTCAGTTCATCATTGCGACCCATTCGCCAGAGATGCTCGCTGAAGTGGAGCCGGACTCCGTGGTTATTCTGGACCGCAAGCGGCGGATTTCGCGAGCGGCGACGTCGTCTCGGGCCGTCCAGGAGCTTTTGCTGCGGGTAGGAAGTGTGCACAATTTGAGTCTCGCACGGCTGGCGAGCCAACGGAGGTTAGTACTAGTGGAAGGAAAGGACGTTTTGCTTCTGAAGCGGCTGCAAAATGCGTTCGACCCCGGCGCCGAACGTCCTATTGACACGGTTCCTCATGTTAATCTTGGTGGATGGAACGGTTGGTCCGGTGCCCTTACTCTCGCGCGATTTTTCGAAAAGAATGTGCCCGATGAAATTAAGATCCATTGCATTCTGGATCGTGATTACCACACGGATGAGGAGATCGCCGAACGTGAAAAGGATGCGGCCGACGTGGGGATTAATCTGACGGTTTGGTCCGCGAAGGAGCTTGAGAATTACCTTATCGTTCCTGCTGCCCTTGCCCGGCTGATTTCTAAGAGAATTGGAAAAAGCGTGTCGACACTTGTTGTCGAAGATGCACTCGATGCAATCGTTGAAGGGATGCGCGACGACGCTCGGGGTTCGATGATTGATTCTTATCGCGCCCGCAATCCCGCCGCGGGTACCAAACCAGCGATCAAGCCGGCAGAGACGGTATTCAATCGAAGGTGGGAGGAGTCGAAGGGGCGGCTGGTTGTTTGCGGTAAGGATGTGCTATCGCAGATCTCAGCTTGGGCCCAATCGGAGTACAAGGTGTCGGTTTCAATTCCGGCGCTCATTCAGAATCTTTCCGCTGGGGAAGTACATCGCGAGGTGCGCGAGGTCATTTCTTCTGTGACAACGATACGCTAATGGGGGTAACGGGTCAGATCTATACCTTTGACAATTGGCGCCAATCCCGCCGCCAACGCGTTGGACTTGGTGAGCGACAAGGGCTGAATTCGGGTTTTTCAGTCCCACTCTGACCGAAATAGAACATTCCTTCATGACGGACCCGGGTTGGCGGTTATAAATCCACTCCAGCCCTGGTTGAAGACCTTTCCACCCGGGGCGATGAGGGGCTGCTTCCGCGGCGTCAGGGCTGTCCCAGCAGGACATCCAGGAACGCAGCCAGCTCGGCGGGATGACTCCGCTCGGAGACGTGGTCGCCTTTGAACTTTTCGATCTTCCAGCCGCGTGCGGTGAGGCGCTTCCAAACGGTATGGCGAAATTTGGATTCGTCATTTCCGGGAATGAGGACCTCCGGATTTTGGTCCCGGTCGAGAAAGAAGACGAACGTCGCCGGGAGTTTTCGGGACATCGGGTTTCGGAACGCCACCGGTTCCGTAAAGGTCTTCCACGACTGGGGAACGTCGGAGGGCGGTTCCTTTCCGAAGGCGAAGGCGCCTCCGAGGGTGAGGTAGCCAGTTCCCGGCTTCTCCGGAAGGTTCATCCCCATGGCTTCATTGAAGGCGACAAAGCTTTCACCATCGTCCGGAAGGACGGCGTCCAGAAAGACCACCCGCTTCAACAGTTGGGGGACTTCCTCCATGACGCCCGTGGCGACCATGCCCGCGTAACTGTGCGCGCACAACGTGACGTTGGAGAGTCCTTCAAAGCGGATCACGTTGACGACATCCTGGATGTGAGTGCGAAGGGAAATCTCCGGGCTGGCGAGATGGGAACGTTCTCCGAGTCCCGTCAACGTGGGCCGGTAAACGATGTGACCCCGGGCCTCGAGCGACCGGCCGACGTTCTTCCAATCCCAACCGCCGCCAAAAGCGCCATGAATGATGACGACCGGGGACTTCTGGGATTCTGCGGCGAGGGAGGAACCGGATGCTACGAAGATGAGGAATACCGCAGTCAGCCAAAGCGAACCCTGGCGGGCGAATGGGAGAAGGTGCGGAGGCATTCCTGCGGCTATCACGTGGTTCGCCCCCCGCCAAGAGTTTTCCGAAGGACGTTCGGAAGGGACAGGACATCGATTCCCAGATCCGGCCGTGGCGGCAGGACAACAATTGGTAAAATAAGGTGATAGGTCCGTTGTTTTGTGAGCCAGGCATTCCGTGAGGGGGGCAACGGGGTCAGAGCTATATCTTTGACAATTGGCGCCAATCCCGCCGCCAACGCGTTGGAGGTGGTGGGCGACAAGAGCGGAATTCGGGACGTCCTGTCCGACTCGGGCCGTTGGTCGGGTTCGAATGCGAAGGAAGCAATTGTGCCATCACGATCCGACCGCGAACGTCCACCGCCGGTTCAGGCAGCAGCGTGGGGCCTCTGACGAGTGACGACCTCGACCTCGGGGACCATTGGGCCGTGTGCGACAGCCGCAGCCTGTCGGGAAATCGACTCGCCATTCCGGCTGCGAATGATATTCATGCGGTATGCGCGATTCCCGGTGCGAGAGAGCCCGCAGTCCAATCCGGCGCAGGACCGCAGGATCTCCCGCCTTTGCACTGCGCGCCGAACGGCGCCGTGCGTCGCGCCGCACGGATGGTTCAAACGCAGAACCGGGCACTCAGTCTTCCGATCATCGTGTGGCAGAACGGGAAGGCGATGGAGAGGCCTGCTTGAGGACACTGAATCACCCAGCGTGCAAGCTTGAGGAGGTCCCCACGGTGAGGCTCGGAGGAATGGACAACACGGTTTTTGAAGAGTTGTGCTGGAGGCGTTTGACCGCATCGGCAACCGCCCGGACCAACCCCATTCGCGAATGCCACCCGCGGAATGGCGAAAGCGCAGATCAGATCCGTTTGGATGTTTCCATTGTCTCATGAAACCACGATTCGTTCCTTCGGTGGTCGGCTTGCTGTTGGCGCTCATCCTGGCCTCCCCGGGGAACGCCCTCGCCGCGCCCTTTACATACCAGGGTCGGCTGAGCGATGCCGGCGTGCCCGCCGCGGGCACCTACGACTTGCGTTTTATCCTCTATAACGCGGAGGCCGGGGGCAGCCAGGTGGGCGAACTGCTCACCCTGCCTGGTGTGGTGGTGGTGGACGGCGCATTCACGGTCCTGCTGGATTTCGGGGCGGGGGTGTTTGACGGGACGGCGCGATGGATCGAGGTCGCGGTGAGGAAGACGGGCGTGGGCAATTTCGCGGTCCTGTCGCCAAGGCAGGCGGTGACTCCTGCGCCGTATGCACAATTCGCCCTGACGCCCGCGGGACCGCCAGGGCCCAAGGGTGACAAAGGCGAAACAGGTCCCCCGGGGCCCGCCGGGCCGCCGGGAGCACAAGGTCCGGCCGGACCCAAGGGAGACGAAGGCGCGACTGGACCACTAGGTCCGCAGGGCTTGAAGGGTGTGACAGGAGACGCGGGAGCAGCGGGACCCGCCGGGCCGCAAGGACCGAAGGGGGATAAGGGCGACCAAGGGCTGACCGGAACGACTGGTTCCCCGGGGGCAGTTGGGCCCGCCGGGCCGTCGGGAGCGCAGGGTCCGCAGGGCCTGAAGGGAGACACGGGAGCAGCGGGACCCTCTGGGCCGCAAGGTCCGAAGGGGGACAAGGGGGATACCGGCCTGACGGGTCCCCAAGGCGCCCCGGGCTCTGTCGACGCTTGGAGCCGCACTGGCAATGCGGGCACAAGGCCGGGGGTGAACTTCCTCGGCACCACCGACGACCAACCACTGCAGATCCGGGTCAACAACTCTACTGCCATCCAAATTCGGAGCGACGGACGCGTTGGCTTCGGGACGACGCAGCTCGCAGACAGCAGCAAACTGACGATGAACGGCCCGATCGCCTTCTCCGATTTTTCCTCGCCGATGCTCTTTGTGTATCCCTTCGGCACGGCCAACGCGGAGAAGCCGGTCGTCATGCACTCACCCGCATTTCCAGGTTACGGGCTCTATTACCGGGATGACGGGGACCGTTTCGTCATGAAGTCCAGCCCTGGGGACACGGCTCCGAGCCTGGTGGTTGATCTGGACAGCAACTGGGTTGCCATCAGCCGCGATACGGGAAAGCCCGGCTACGAACTCTCGGTGAAGGGCGAGATCGTCTGTCATGACCTGCTCATCCAGGACTCCTCGCTATGGCCCGATTATGTCTTTGAGCCGGGCTATCCGCTCAAACCTCTCGAGGAAGTCGAGGCGCATATCCGGGAGAAAAAGCATCTTCCCGGTGTTCCCGCGGCCGGGGAGGTCGACAAGGACGGCATCTCCGTCGGCGATATGCAGAAGCGTATGATGGAAAAGATCGAGGAACTAACCCTGTACGTCATCGACCAGAACAAACGACTGGCTACCCAGGAGCGGGAAATTGCTGAATTGCGGCAGGCGCTCCGATCGCAGGGCGCCAGGGGAGGTGGGCGATGACCCATTGGCGGCCATTGGTCGTTGTCGGTTTCGTCGCCCTCGCAGGACTCGCCGGAAGAGGCCACTCTGAGCCCTATGCATTGGAATCCTCGACCTGGGACGGCGGTGGAGGCACGAGCAGCGGCGGAAGTTTTACACTGACCGGTACGATCGGCCAACCCGATGCCGGCACGCTCAGCGGCGGCAGCTTCGCCTTGGAGGGCGGCTTCTGGCCCGGGATAACGACAGTGGTTGTTCCTGGCGGCCCGACGCTCTTCATTGAGTCGCTGGGTGGGCAGGTGCGTATTTCGTGGGGGCCGAGCAGCGGTGGATTGGTTCTCGAATCGGCGCCGGGAATCCAAGGTGTTCCCTGGAAGGCGGTGCCGGGCGCTGTGCAAAGCCCGGTTGTGCTGCAGGTTGGTCCGGCACCACAGTTCTTCCGGATCCGGAAGCCATAGTCCACGAAAGGGGACAGGACATCTATTCGTGACGACCTCGCCCTCGAGGACCATTCGGGCGTAGCGACAGCCGCAGCCTGTCGGCAAATCGATTCGCCACTTCGGCTGCAGATGATATCCAAACGGTGTGATCGGTGATCGGCGGATGAGGACCAACAGACCAATTAGGCGACGAGCCTCAAAAACGCCCGCCTTTGTACTGCGCGCCGAACGCGCCATGCGTCGCGCTGCCAGGAATGTCCGCGATCAGAGCCGCGCACTCAACCTCCCGATCATTGTGTGGGGGGACGGGAAGGTGGTGGAGATGCCTGCTGGAGCGCGTTGAACCTCAACCCATGATGTGGTATTCAAGTCTGGGAATCATTTCGATTGCTGAGGTTTCCGGGGGTCCCGACGATGGCGGGATCGGGGATTTGAAGGTTGAACTGTGGCAGATCCTGAAGAGGAATTGTACCACGACGTTCTGTGATAGCGTGGATCACTTGGCGATCATGCTGTATGTCGAAGGAGATCTTAAATCCTTTGGGCCGGATGGATTCCGGAAAATTGCGAGGAGCCGGAAGGACCGGGACATTTGTGTCGAGGTCGTCATCTCCAAGAAATCCTGGGAGAACCGGACGGCCCGTCGGATGCGGGCGCTCTTGAGTGATGTCGTGTTCAAATCGATCCTGCTGTTTGCTGAGCGGATCAAGAGGGACGGTGACTCCATTGACGATGAGGCGTTGAAACGGGCGGTGGTGACAGTTCTGAATGAGTTCAACAAGGGTGGTTGAATCAACGATTTGGGTGAAATGCCGGAATCTCCCCAATTGAAGTATCTTCTGGTGATCGACTTTGTGGCAAAACTGCCAGGAGGCTTTGATGAGCTGGTTGATATTGAAGAGAAGTTTGAGTCCGCCCTTGGCTCCAATGGATTCATCGATGGGCATGACTTTGGTGAGGGTGGGGGCAGCATCTATATCTCCACCGATCTTCCTTTGGAATGTTTTGAGAGAATCAGGCGGCTCGTATTCCCAGGGTCCTTTCTGGTGCCAGTTTCAATTGGGTATCGGGGATCTCATGGCTCTTCTCAACGAATCCAAATTTGGGGATTGGGGTTTTAGATTTGGGGTAACAGGAGTTCTGCGCCGCTGACAATTCCGGTCTCGGTTTTCGGGCGATTACGAGGGAAGGATCCAGGAATTCCCATGCCGATGCTTCCGGAGGGCGGTTGCGCTGCTGGTTGTTGCGTTTTCGCTTCGGAGGCACTCGCGTGGGTTCGTTCTCCACTCCCATCGTCGCCCTTCTCCTCCGCTCCTCCTTCCGAACCAACACGCCCCTTCGACGTCCCCCGGGTTCACCTTGCGGTCGTCGCCGGAACTGAATGCCAGCAGCGGAATCTTGAACGAGAATGTGACAGCTTCGTTTCGCTGTGAGCCAGGATTTCCGCGGGCCGAGTCAGGTGTCAGTCCTCACGATCGACCCTTGAAGCTGATGGGAAACGGGCTTCGTCCGTGGTGCCAGAAAACAAACTCTTTCCAGGGCCAGCCTTCCGGCGATTCGTCGGAGGCGATGATTCCTGTGCCTTCGGCGAAGATGACCGGGTTGATCGCGACCGGCCCGGAATCTGCCGCTTCGGCAAGATGGCCGGACGACCAGTCCAGCCAGCGTTCGTCCGCCGTGACCAGGTCGAGGATGACGTTGGAATCGATGAGCGTCATGCCTTCAGCCGCGGACTGCCTTCATGACGTCATCCGTGCGGAACTGCCCCTGCCGCCGTCCCTTCATGTGGGCGACCATCTCCTTGCCGGTGCTCCGTGCTTCGGCGCCCGCGACCAGTCGGGCGACAAACCCTCCGGTGGAGATCCGGATCTCCTGCCCCATCGCCGCCTTGCGGACGAGTTCGCCGAGGATCGGTTTGGCTTCGCTCACCAGCATCGTTTTCATCGCGCAAATTTGTAGTCCGAAATCAGACCGTTGCCAGTCTGAACCGGATCGGCGTGGACTCGTTCGGTTGACGGTCAGCGCTTCAGGCGGAACCAAAGGGGACAGGACATTTATCGGACCAACTGTCGATGGAGGGTGGTCCCGGGAAGTGGCGATCCTTCTATCCCGCGACAGGATCCAAGGGGGACAGGACGTCAATCCGCACGTGGCCACGATGGATGTCCTGTCCCTTGAGTGGTCCCTTTTGTCCCCATTCTTCATCAAATGCTCCAGCCTCCCTCCCACTCATCGAATCTCTCCTCCGACATTGTCCATAGCCTTGGGCATTTCGTCCTGGTAAGCGCCCACGGTTGCGGCTTTGGATTGCAGGGTTGATTCTTAACATGTTCCCTCCAAGGAGCTTTGTGAGCTGTGCCGACGAAACTTAAGAACCCGGTTCCCATCAGGAGATTCCTGCCAGTAGTTGTCAGTAACGCTGTCGCCTCACGACGGGGACGCCCCCGGTGCACAATGCAGCCATGAGCCTGCCCACTTTGCCACGGCCCACTCGCTCGTTTCGCCGCAGGGGTGCGGACGTGCTGCTCGTCTCGGTTCGTGAGATGAAGGTCCTACTCGGACTGGTCTTCGTTCTGTTCCTCACCACCGAGGTCTGGCGATTCGTTGGGCGCCTCGACTCGGTGCGGCTCATCGTGCTCGTGGGTGGAATCACCGCGGCGTCCATGATCATCCTGATTGCCGGGCTCCGAAGGACCCTGCCGACGACGATGGGGCGCCGCTCATTGATGCTGGCGACCCGCCGGGTGGTCGGAGAAGTCCTGGCGTTCGGCATCACGCTCGGCGCAGCGTTCATCGTATTCGGCTTCCTTACCATGGACCGCGTTCTCGTCGAGGAATGGAGTGGTGCAGCCGCCAACTTGCTGTGGACGTGTGCGGCCGGTGGCTGGCGCTTCGACCTCACGAGGCCGCTGATCCAGGTCAGCGCCTTTCTTGGCTCCATCAGCATGGTCGCGTTCGCGCTCGAAGTGCTCACCGACGCCCACACCCGACATTCGCTGGTGGGGGATCTGATTGCATCGGACGCCGGCCGTCGGCCCATCGGGGCCGGCTCTCTCGCAAAGTGAGCCGACGGGTTGCGCTCACTGGGGCGGACTTTGTGTCGCGTCTCGACGACGGACTTTTCGATCCTGGTGCGGCTCAAAGCTGGCGAGAGGTAAGCAGTGGGGACAGGACACATTTTCCCTGCCGCCCTACTGGCCGGACGTGGTGGCGCGTGGCGTACGGATCCAGAACCTGAGGCATGATCGAGAGGGGGATAGGACCTCGATCCGCCCTCGGGCGACGATGGATGTCCTGTCCCTTGAGTTGTTCCTCGCCGCGAGGGTAGGGGCAGGAGGGGGCTGGGGGCGTGCGGGACGTGGACGTCCGGGTCAGATCGGATTGACTTCGACGCCGCGTCGTCGCAGCCAGGTCAATGCTGCGGCAATCACCTTCGCCTCACCGGTCAGTTCGATGGCGACCAATCCCATCTCGGTGGTGACGTTCGCGCTGCGGATGTCGAACAGCAGGTCGTGTTTCCGGCTCATCTCGCAAATGAGCGGACGCCGCACATGCTGCGGGCCGAATGTCAGCCAGTAGCGTTTGGATTCCTTGGCCATCGGTGGATTTAGGTCATCGCGGAAACTAGAGCAGAATCGGTTGGACTTTCCTTCGTCAGGGACTGGTTATCAAGCGAAGTCAGTCGGCACGCCCGGCGTTGAGCAACCCGCCGGAGGAGTTCGCGGACCGACGTTTTCGGGTTAACGGGGTCTATATCGTTTACTATTCACGCCAATCCCACCGCCAAGGCGTTGGATTTGGTGAGCGACAAGAGCGGAATTCGGGGCTTCCTGTCCGACTCAGGTCGTTGGTCGGGTTCGAATGCTGCAGTTGGAAGGGGTGGGGAGGGGGCAACGGGGAAGGAGTCAGAAGGGACAGGACCATGATCGGTGAATCTGATGACGGCGGCTGGCGGCGGGAGGCGGAGTCGCGCACCCGGTTCACAATCCGGGGGACCTCAGCAAGGGCGTTTCCGGCTGGGCACCGAGCTGCCAGCAGCGGACCCATGGCTGGAGGGTGGGGTTGTGGCCAATATTAAGCGGCGATGAGCCTGGAAGGACGATCGAGAATTCCGTGGAATCAGCCTCTGTATCGAAGACTCCCGAAGGCGGGCCTTCCGCCAATCTCTGTCCTGCGTTTTGTTATCCCCGGGTGGCATCCGTCTCGGCTCCGATGGGTTGGCAGTTCCAGGGAGGGAGGGTAGGATTCCTGATCGTACGGACGCTGTGGGGTGCAAAACGGTAAACTATGGAATCGACGAAACTCATCGACCAGATGGTGGTCGCCTACCTCAAGCCCAGCCTTCAATCCATGGGCTTCCGGAAACGGGGCGCCAACTTTTGGCGGGATCATGGCAGGGTGATCGACGTGGTGAACGTACAGAAGAGCCAGTGGAATGATGCCCGGTCGGCAAGCTTCACGGTCAATCTGGGCGTTTATTGGAAACACATCCACGAACTGCTGGGGGAGTCGGTGAAGACATTTCCTCCCAAGGAGTATCAATGCACCGTCCGTGAGCGGTTGGGGCGCCTGTTCAACATCTCTCCCGAGTTTCCGGATGGTCGCGATTCCTGGTGGGAGGTCACGGAAACCACCGATCCGGCCACTATAGGGGCCGACGTCGTGAATCGAATCCAGGAGTTCGGCATTCCTTGGCTGGAGCGTTTGCACGACCTGGAGGCGGCAATGGCCCATCTCCAGGCGCACCGATTGTACCGCAGGGACGGCGCAATCCTCGAACTACACGCGAAGGGGAAGCTCTAGCCCGGGATCGTTCGCGCCACACGTTCCGTGGAGCCGACGGGGTGCCGCACCCATCTCTGC
This sequence comes from Verrucomicrobiales bacterium, assembly GCA_016793645.1. Classification (GTDB taxonomy): domain Bacteria; phylum Verrucomicrobiota; class Verrucomicrobiia; order Limisphaerales; family UBA9464; genus UBA9464. Next base: position 6,819 of record JAEUHD010000297.1, on the reverse strand, counting down.
CCTGTCCCTAGAAATTATCCACACCAACTCCTCTCCCGATGCCCCCCAGACCCGCCGCGCGACCTACGGCGTTGCCGAAAACCATCAGTGGAGCCTTCTGAAAGGGACAGGACATCTATCGGTAGATCCGGCGATGAGGGTGACGGGGAGGTGGCGATCCTGCGGCCAGGCGGAACCACAGGGGACAGGACATTTGTCGGACGAACTGTCGATAGTGGGTAGTCCCGGGAAGTGGCAATCCTGCTGCCCCGCGACAAGAACCACAGGGGACACGACCTCGATCCGCACTTGGACGACGATGGATGTCCTGTCCCTTGAGTTGTCCCTGGGAAGCGGGGATCCTGCTGACCCGCGACCGCGCGGACGGAAGGTTTCGACCTCGTAGAGGGGGCCGTTCGGGGCCAACGGGGCAGATCTATACCTTTGGGAATTCAGGTCTCGGCCTTCGAGCAATTGCGGGTAAGGGATCGGGGAATTCCCATGCCGATGCTTCCGGAGGGCGGTTGCGCTGCAGGTTGTTGCGTTTTCGCTTCGGAGGCACTCGCGTGGGTTCGTTCTCCACTCCCATCGTCGCCATTCTCCTCCGCTCCTCCTTCCGATCCAACGCGCCTCTTCGACGTCCCCCGGGTTCACCTTGCGGTCGTCGCCGGAACTGAATGCCAGCGGCAGAGTCTTGAACCTGCGATTCTCAAGAAGGCGGCTCCTTTGTAGAGATGGTCCCGGGCGGTCCGGGCCTGTTGGGAAGCGGGGTTCCGGGACCCGACGTTGTGACCGGCTTCAACCAATCCCAGACGCTCACCGGCTTGGCATCGGTCCAGGGAGCGCGTACGATGCCTGCATGTTGAGCGAGAGTCTGCTGTCACGCATCACCGTGGACCCGGAGATTTGTCATGGGAAACCCTGCGTGCGCGGACTGCGGTATCCGGTGGAGACCATTCTCGAATACCTGGCCGGGGGAAATTCGGTTGAGGATTTGCTGGTGGAGTTTCCTGACCTGGAGCGCGAGGACATTCTCGCCTGCCGCGAATTTTCGCGCCGGATGCTTGCGGCCAAGAGCGTGCATCTCACGCTCGCATGAAGTTTCTGGTGGATGGCTGGAGTCCTGTCCGGAATGGTTCGGTCCCCTCGTAACTGAGGGCCATTCAGATTTGATCCGTTGAATCCTTGGGCAAGCCTCCGAAGTTCATGGTCCCGGATTCGTCGGAGTCTGCTGTTGACTCCGCCGCGCTGACTCCGGGCTCAACCCGGCATCCGCGAGCTGTTTCCGGACGGACTCGGGATCGAGTTTTCCCGTAATGAGGGGCCATCCCAACAAATCGCCGTTGGGAACGAAACCATTGCCATCGACGTCCACAAAGATGGGGTTGTTGTAGGCACAGGGGTGCAGGGAGGCCTGGTCGCTGGAGCCGAAGCCCGTCTTCAACGTGGAGTGTTCGCCCATGGCGACGACGATGATGTGGGAATCCTCGCTGAGTCGGATCGGGATCACCTGATCAAACTTCACGACGCCATCACGGAAGAATGCAGGATGGTTGGTGCGCGTGAAATTGAGGTCTGGGCGCTGGCGGCCGTTGATCAGGATCTGGATGCGGTCGATGTCCAGCCAATCGGTGCACTGGACACGGACCCTCAAGCCGAACGGGCCCGGCTGGCGGGTGGTCCCGCCCGGGAGGGTTCCGTCCTCGCAGCGAACCTCCAGAAACGGGCCGGTGGTGAGCACGCTGCGGCCGGCGTGGGCGTAACGAACATTCTCGCGCCAATCCACCCTTGCCGGATCGTCGGTGGAACTGGGGAGATAGACGCGCCAGCCCCCGACCCCGTTGCCGTGGACCGCATGGGCATCCGCCACCGCGGTGGCCCACAATTTGACCCCGCGGTTGAGCAATTGCAGCCAGGTGAACTCCCACAGGGGGCGGACCGTTTCCTTGCCCCCGGCGCCGCGGAGGATCTTGAAGGGGGCCTCCGCCAGGATGTCGTTGTTCACGTAATTCTGCGTCTCCAGGGCGTCCACCATCCGCTCGAGTCCGGCGAAACCGCCGTCCGGCTGTCCGTCCCGGTCCCGGTCGTTGAAGTCCTCGGCGAGATCCGGATGGTTCAACTGGACCCACCGAAGCGGCTCCTCGCCCTGCCACCGCCGCAACGTGAGCGCGGTGATGCGGGGGTCCCGGTTCCACACTGGCGCCCCGTTGTCCTGCGAGAAGGGCACCGGCTCAAAGGGAAAGGAATTCATGTGCTGCCCGGAGCCGGTCAGCTCAAGCCCCTTCACGGTCATCAGAAAAGGCGCCAGCCCGAGCTGCTCGATCAGAGGCATCCAGTCAAAGAGGCGGTTATGCTCCGTGGTTGGGGCGAATTCGATGTGTTCGGCGGCGAGATTGATCAGGCGATCCGCCGTGCCGCAGGTGTTGTCGCCGCTCTGGGTGGAGTGATTGTGGTAATCGCAACTGATCCATCCGGTGGTGTCCACGATCCGGCGGAGCACGCCGGTCATGGACAGCGTCTGGCCCGCCGGCAGCGTGACCTCGCGGCTGAGGTGGCTGTATTCCGGACCGCGAGTCACCACGATCCGGTAGTTGCCCGGAGGAATCTGGACCCGGAATGCGCCGCGTTCGCTGTGATATTGGTCGGCGCATCCGTGGGCCCTCAGTTTTGGGCCCAGGTCGGGCGAGGGCGTGCCGTTGATTCCGATGAACTGCGCCTTGCAGGGAAGGGAATGTCCGGCTTCATCGCTGATGTCGAAGGCAATGGCGGCAGCGGGTTCCAGCGTGATCTCCAGTTCCTGGGTCGTTCCGGCCTGAATGGTCACCGTATTGGTCACTGAAGGACGACCCAGGTCGGAAGTCTCCAGCGGGAATTGACCCACGGGCAATCGAATGGCGAAGCGACCCTCCGGATCCGGGTACGCCGGCACGCTGCCTTCGCCCCACGGAATGCGGATCCGGGCGCTGCCCACGGGAACCCCCGCTGTGTCGTGCACATGCCCTCGGAGCCATCCCGTGGGTCCCAACTGGGCCGCGACGACGCCCGCGGCCTCAGCCGGGGATCTCCCCACTGCAAGAAAGCGGGCGACCTCAATTTCGTCTCCAGGTTGAATGACCACCTCTTCTCCCCGGTGGACGCGGTCGGGTCCGGGCAGCCACGCGTAGGCATACCCGGCACGATCCGCAGGATCCTCGGCGTCGGCCCAGACGATGTCGTCCACCTGTCCGGTCGAGGCGAAGCGGGTCCATCGGTCGTCCAACTTGTTGGTCCGAATCCCGGTGGATTCGTTCCTGGCCGTGGACAGGATGAGCACCCCCTGTATTCCGTCGCGAAGATGGTAGGCGTGGCGTTTGGCCAATCCGTTGTTGTTCGCCGCACTGACCACCGTCTCCACCACGGCGGTCCCATCGTGTCCATCGCTGTCCACTCGAACATAGGACACGGAACCCTGCTGGCCGAGCGGAGCGAAGATGACGATCTGGTCGTTGGTGGCACCCCGCAGTCCGAGATCGTAAAGACAGCCGGGCGTGATTCCGTTGGTGCCGTAAAACGTGCTCATGTTGGCGCGTCTCAGGGGGGCGTCGTGGGACACGGTCAATTCCACGAGGTCGTTGCGCAGGACGAAGTCCCCGATCACGCCATCGGCCTCTTTTCCGCGGGGCAGCCGATCCGTGTCATTGGGGCCGATCTCAAAGGCCTCCGCGCCCCGGACCCAGGAGGCGGCGGCCAGGAGTACAAGGACCGCGAAGCCTGCAGAAGCTCGGGAGAAAGCCGGTGAAGGGATCGCAGTGGCCATGCGGCCAGACGATGTTGCCAACCCATGGCGTCCGACAAGTGACGGTTGGGTTGCAATCCTCGATGGCTCCTTCGAGGAAGCGGGCGGAGTGGCGTCTCCGTGGAGCAGCCCCATTGAATTCCCGGGCGCGCCCTCCCTTACTCGATCAAGTCCGGGCGGCCTGCCTTCGCGCCGGTCCTCGCGAAGCGTCGTGGAGTGCGGTAGTCCCCTACCGCTTTCCGTCCCGGCGGGATGTGCGTTGGAACGTTCCCCGCCTCAGCTGCCCTCGACGCGTCGTTCCAGGGCGGCAGCTCCGCGGCCGCACTCCACACTCACCCGCGCACCAGCGCGAAGATCACCAGTGCAAGGGCGATGCGGTACCATCCGAACGCCGCGAACGTGTGGTTGCGGACATAGCCCAGCAACCAGCGCACCACCACGAAGGACACCACGGCCGACACGAGGAAGCCCAGTCCGACCGCCGACCAGTTTTCGGAGGCGGCCCCGGCGGCGGGATGGATCAGCGCCTTGACGATCTTGAGTCCGCTTGCCGCCAGCATGGTGGGGATCCCCACCAGGAACGAAAACTCCGTGGCGGCCGGTCGGCTCAGTCCGAGGGCCAGGCACGCCAGGATCGTGGTGCCCGATCGCGAGGACCCGGGAAACACCGCCGCGACCAACTGGGCCACGCCGACCACGACGGCCACCTTCCAGGAGATGTCGTCCGTGTGGGGACGTCCGGAGAGCATCCGTTCCAGGACCACGAACAGGATGCCGCCCACCAGCAGCGCGGTGGCGACCGGGAGGGGATTGTCACTCAGCTTGAAGTGCAGCTTCTCGAGGATCACCCCGCCGACCCCGGTGATGAAGAAGGCGGCGAGGAGTTTGGCGGTATAATCCCGGACCGCCGGGTCCCCGAGCCGGAAGAGCATGTCGGAAACCCGCTTCCAAAACAGAGGGATGACCGCGAGCACGGCCCCGGCCTGGATGACCACATTGAAGAGATCGCTCCGGTGATCGCCCGTCCAGTGTTCGAACAGAAGCAGGTGTCCCGTGGAGGAGATGGGGAGGAACTCGGTGATCCCTTCGATGCACCCGAGCAGCAGAGTGACGATCCATTCCGGCATGCGCACGGGCATCAACCGCAAAATCGTGGCGAGCGCAAGGTGGAAACCCGCGCGTCCCTCCCGTCGGAAATGGAGGGAGGGACGGCGTGCCGCCGTCCCTGATCAAGAGCCATCACGGGTGGAGGAGATCACCTTTTGCTGCTTTTCCCAGGAGGTCACTGCACGATGGATGAGCAGTTCCGCCGGGGAGGTATCTGAGTGGGGCGGAGATTGAAAGAGGCCTGAATGAATGTGGAGCCACTGGGGAAGCGTCGTCGCAGAAGTCTTTGGAGGAGCCCGGCGTTGCTGGCCTTGGTGCTCGTGTCCGGGCTTTGGATCGCCAGCCGCGTTGTCGAGGGATGGCGCTGGCCTCCCGGCGCGTTCGTCGTGGTCGGCGCTCTCGTCTGCATGGTGGGATTCATTTACGAGTGGATCACCAGGAACCAGGACTCCCTTGCGTATCGGGCCGCGGTTGCGATTGCGTTTGCGGCGGGGTTCGTCCTCGCGTGGTCGAGTCTTGTCCGGGCGACTGACGTGACCCCCCTGGCCGCCCTGCATTTTGGAGTGCCCGTGGTGGGGTTGATCGGTGCCGCCGTGGCGCGCCTGCGGCCGAAGGGCATGGCGCGCGCCCTGTGGGTCACGGCGCTCGCCCAGGTCCTGGGGTTGGCGTGCGTCGAGATTCTTCCGCGGGTCCAGGAGTCCGGGGTGGATGCGCGGACGCCGGCGGAATGGCGGGGACTCTTCGCGAGTGCGGTGATCGCCGTCCTGTTTGCCGGGTCGGCCCTGTTGTTCCGCGAGGCCGGCAGAGGGCAGCCGCAATCAGCGAGTCCGGCGGCGTAGGGCGGATTCAGGCCATTGGAGACTGGAGCGCACCCTGGATTCGTGGCGTCGCTGTGACGTGCGCCGTACGGGACCCACGCATTCGTCCTGGGTGGCGCCTACTTCGGGTCCCCGGATTTTGGCGCTGGCTTGATCGGATACAATCCGGCACGGACGAAGGGTTCCAGTTGGGCTCCGTATCCCTCCTCCGCCATCCGTTCCAGCGGAATGAAGCGGAGCGATGCGGAGTTGATGCAATAGCGGAGGCCGTTGGTTCCGGGGCCGTCATTGAAGACGTGTCCGAGATGCGAGTCGCCCTTGCCGGAGCGCACCTCCGTTCGGACCATTCCGTACTCGCGGTCCTCCTTCTCGACGACCTTCGCGCCGGGGACGGGCTGGGTGAAGCTGGGCCAGCCGCTTCCGGAATCGAACTTGTCGAGGGAGTTGAAAAGGGGTTCCCCCGAGACCACATCGACGTAAAGGCCCGGCTTCTTGTTGTTCCAGTAGGCGTTCTTGAAGGGCGGCTCGGTGCCGCATTGCTGGGTGACCCGGAATTGCTCGGGTGTGAGCTTGGATTTCAATTCGGCGGCGGCGGGCTTCTGGAAGCGGTTGGTGGAGGTGCCCTTCGGGGGTGCTGGCGTCGCCGTGGACGACGGTTTCGGCGGTTCCTCGGCCTGGAGGGATATTGCCAGAAGGGCGATGGCGACCTGCGGAAGCAGGGTGCGGACCCAGGAAGGGTTGGGATGTGCCATGGGGCAAGCAAAGAGACCCACCGGTTCACAGGCAAGCAGTTCCCCGCGTGCCGTGTGCCTTTTGGCCAGCGAATCGGAGAGCAACAGGGTGACAGGTTCAAAGTCCGCCCGTGGGGAGTGCGGGAACGCGGCTCTCGCCTTCTGTTGGAAGGGTACGGAATCGTGGCCCGTGAGGTTCCGGCCGGAGGTCTGTCAGAATTGGAGAAGAAGACGGAAAGGGTCCCACCATGCGCGAACTGAACTTCCTTGAGACCGGCTGCCTGGCCGGTTTGGTCCTGCTCTCCCTGATCCTGCCCCTGATGTTGAGCGGGCGGCTTCCGCGGAAGGAGTGTGCGCGTCGCGCATGCTTCTGGACGGTGGGGCCCGGTCAGGCGTTGCTCGGCCTGGC
>JAEUHD010000159.1 GCA_016793645.1 Verrucomicrobiales bacterium | reverse complement strand
AAGGTGTGCAGGTTGCGGTTCCACAGCAGGGCGAAGAGCATCTTCTCCTCGAAGATCGGCTTCGGCGGCGGCGTAAGCCGGATCCGCTTCGCGCGCGCCTGCTCGAAAATCACCGGGGCCGCCGGAACCTGCTCCACGTCGAACAATTCAAAGAAGCGATACACGGCATCGCCCTCCTCAAAGGCAGTGAAGGCCCCATCCCGGACGCCCACCTCCGCGCCCGTCATGCGGCCCGCCAGCCAGTGCATCTCGGGCCGATACGATGCGGATTCCTCGGACACCACCAGGTGGACACGCCGCGCGTCCCCGAAAATCGAGGCGAACCCCGTGCGCATGCCATCGGCCCCGCCCACCAATTCCCGATCCCCGGGAGCCTTTGTGGAATAGGCCCAGTGGAGCCAATCCGTGAGCCCGATACCTCCCGGCACGGAATCCAGTTCCGAGATCGCAAATCCTTCGGCGGTCAGCAGGACGTCCGGTCGGATCACCCGTGGCACCTCATTCTTGAACGCGGCATCCCGTTGCAGGGCGATCAGCGACTCCGGCTTTCCCTGGTCCAGCACCTGGGCCACCCAGGCGGGCGCCTTGCCCTCCACGCTCCGCCGGTACAGCAGGTTCACCGCACGGTAGAACTGCAGCAGGACGCGCCCCAGCGACTCCAGTTCCGAAGCGAGGGATTCCCCGAGCGGAAACGGACCCGGAGCCGTCCGCCATTCCTGTCCCGCAAACAACCCACCCTCCGGAAGGGCTTCACGCACCGCCCGGGCGCGCGCAGCAGGAGACGAACGGTCACTCATCGAGGGGGACCCTAGCCCGGGATCCGGGGCGAGGCGAGTCATCCACATTCCCGTTTCCAGGGCAGCTTTCCGGTTTGAGGTTTCCGCCCCCTTTCGTAGTTTCCGCCCCCATGCTCGACATCAAGATGCTGCGGGATCGTCCCGACCACGTCCGCGAACGGCTGGCCTCCCGCCACGGCGGGGACGAGGCGCGGCTGGCGGAGGTCCTCGCCCTCGATGAGCAGCGCCGCGCCGCGGTGTCCGAGGTCGAGCAGCTCAAGGCGCTCCGCAACGCCCGATCCAAGGAGATCGGCGCGCTCATGGGACAAAAGCGGCTCGAGGAGGCCGAGGCCCGCAAGGCGGAGGTGCGGACGCTCGGGGACCGGATCACGGCGCTCGACCGGACCGTTGCGGAATCGGAGTCCGCAAGGGACGCCCTGATGCTCACGCTTCCCAACCTGCCGCACGCCAGTGTGGCGCCTGGGAAGGACGCCGCGGACAACCCGGAGATCCGGGTGCACGGGACCAAGGCCGAGTTCGCATTCACCCCGCGGAACCATATCGAGCTTTGCGAGCGGCTCGGCCTGATCGATTTCGCGCGCGGTGCCAAGTTGAGCGGCTCCGGATTCCTGCTCTACACCGGATGGGGCGCCCGACTGGAACGCGCCCTCATCAACTTCCTGATCGAACTGCACACGACGGAACACGGATATTCCGAGGTGGCACCGCCCTACATCATCGGGGAGCACTGCATGGTCGGGGTTGGCCAGTTCCCCAAGTTCCGGGATCAGGCTTATGCAGTTCAGGAGGGACTCGACGCCTCCACCATGGGCAAGCTGTACCTGCTGCCCACGGCCGAGGCCCCCGTCGCCAACATTCACCGCGAGGAAATCCTGCCCGCCGCACGCCTGCCCGTCCGCTACTGCGCCTATTCCCCCTGCTTCCGCGCCGAGGCCGGTGCGGCCGGCGTCGGAACCCGCGGGATGATCCGCGTGCACCAGTTCGACAAGGTGGAGCTGATCAAGATCGTCACGCCGGAGACCGGATACGACGAACTGGAGCAGATGGTTCTGAACGCCGAGCGGGTCCTTCAACTGCTGGGGCTCCATTACCGCGTTATTAATCTGTGCACCGGCGACATGGGATTCGCCTCGGCCAAGACCTACGACATTGAGGTGTGGGCGCCCGGACAAAATTCCTTCCTCGAAGTGTCGAGCTGCTCCAACACCGAGGACTTCCAGGCGCGCCGAATGAACCTGCGCTACAAGGATGCCTCAGGCGAAAACCGCTTCCCGCATGTGCTGAACGGTTCGGGCACCGCCCTGGCCCGCCTCTTCGTGGCCCTGCTGGAGACCCACCAGCAGGCCGACGGCAGCATCGCGATCCCGGAACCCCTGCGCCCGTTCCTCCGCGCCGAGCGCATTCCGGCGGCTGGTTGAACCCGCTCCAGCGACGTCACTGATCCGTAACCGAATTGTTGAAAAGGTGTCTTTGAACGGACGCCTATCCCTGATGAAAAGTGTCGGATGCATTGTATCCGGAGGCCCAAGTTCGCCCTCACCCTGGCCCTCATACTCTCGACGTTCGCAGCCCAGGCACAATTGGGAATCACGGAGGTCTTCCCGGCCGCGTCCCTAAACGGAAATTCCGCATTCCACGCCGACTGGTGGGAACTCACCAATTTCGGATCCGATCCCGTCGATGTTTCCGGGTACCGGTTCAACGACAGCAACGGCGGGCTCACCAACGGGGTCATCACCCTGGACGCCCTGGTCCTTTCCGCCGGCGAATCGGTGGTCTTCTTCGAGCAAAGCGCCACCACCGGACTTCCCAGCGAGGCGGACTTTCGGACGTGGTGGGGCGGGGCGCTTCCCGAGGGTCTCCGGGTGTTCCCCTACGCCACCAACAATATCGGTCTTTCCGGAAGCGGCGATCGCATCCGGCTCTGGGACTCCTCCACCACGAACGAGAACGATCCCGTGGCGGGCGCGGAATTCGGTGCCGCGACGGTTGGCAGCAGCTTCACCTACGACCCCGGAACCGGACTCTTCGGAACCGTATCCGTCACCGACCTCAATGGTGCGGTCGCCGCCAGCGAGAATGGGGACATCGGATCGCCGGGTAAGACCACCGGTCCGGTTCCTTTGGCCATCGACGAGCATCCCAAGAGCGTCGAGGCGTCTCCACTCTCCTCCGTGACCTTCACAGTCCTCGCCCACGGACAACCCCGTCCCCGGTACCAATGGCGTCGCAATGACCGGGACATCGAAGGCGCCACGGAGTCCAGCCTCGTCCTGACGGAGGTGGACGCCACAAAGACCGGCACCTATCGCGTCACGGTGCGCAATGGACTTTCAACCCTGGAAAGCGACCCCGCGGAGCTGACGTTATCCGCCCTGCCCTCCGCTCCGGTCTTCGACCAGAAGCCGTCAGATGCCACCAATTTCATCGGTGGGACGGTGACGTTTTCCATCCTGGCCACCGGCGTTCCCCCACCGGCGTTCCGGTGGTTCTTTGCGGACCGCCTGCTGGAAGGGGAAATCGGCCGCACTCTGGTCCGCTCCAATTTGACCGTCGCCGACGCCGGGGAATACCGCGTGGAAGCGTCCAATCCCAGCGGGACCACCAACGCCTTTGCCCGATTGACCGTACTCCTCAAGCCCGACCTCCGGGTCACCGAGGTGGAGTCCTCCGCAGCCTTGGACGCCGACTTTCTCACCGCCTACGGATTCTCAAAGCAGGACTGGTGGGAACTCACCAGCTTCGCGTCCGTCCCAATTTCCCTGCTCGGATGGCGGTTCGACGACAACAGCGCGAACCTTGCCAATGCCTACACCGTCACCAACGACGTGGTGATTCGTCCCGGGGAGTCGGTAGTCTTCGTCGAAAATCTGACGGCCGAACAGTTTCGAACCTGGTGGGGAACGGCCAACGTCCCTTCCACCGTCCAGATTGTCAGCTATTCGGGCTCCGGATTCGGACTCAGCTCCGGCGGGGACTCCGTCCGCCTCTGGAATGCCACCGCAACGTCCAATGCAGACACTGTGGCCGCGGCGGACTTCGGGCCCGCGGAGCCGGGGATCTCGTTCAACTACGACCCGGATACCGGGGTCTTCGGTGGCAAGAGTGTGCTGGGAGTCCATGGCGTGTTCGCGGCGGAGGCGGTGGCGGCCGGCGGACAGGACCTGGGATCCCCGGGGCGCATCCGCGAAGGAGCCCTTCCGCCGCCCACGCCGGTGGCCCGGGTGACGTTTGATGCCGGAAAGGTCATCATCGAAGCCGCGGCGGTTGCGGGGCACCCATACCAATTGCAGGAACGGTCGGAATTGGGTTCCGGCAGCTGGCAAAACTCCGGCGACGTCCGGAAACCGTCCACGGACGAAACGCTGCGCTGGGAGGTGAACGTGGGCGGGGTGTCCGCGGGCGTCTATTTCCAGATCCTCGTCGAATGATCCGGCACAACTCCAGGCGCGTCCGGAGAACGTCCGCACAGGCGTTCACCCTGATCGAACTGCTGGTCGTCATTGCGATCATCGCTATCCTGGCGGGCATGCTGCTCCCGGCCCTGAGCCGGGCCAAGGCCCAGGCGCAACGCATCGCCTGCGTGAACACGGAGAAGCAGTGGGGCCTCGCCCTGATGCTCTATGCGGGCGACAACGGCGAACTGATTCCCCGCGAGAAGGCCGCGGGCATTCCCGACATCCATTCCTGGACGGTCTGCGCCGATCCCGCGAACGCCGACGTCTGGTTCAATTCGCTCCCCCGTGCCATGAGCCTCCGGGCGGTGGCGGACTACGCGAACACCAATGCGAACCCGACGGCGCGGGAGGAGTTCTACAACAAAGGGAGCCTGTTCCAGTGCCCCTCGGCGAAATTCTCAAGCCAGCCGCCGAATCCGAAAAAGACGGCATTTCCCCAGTTCTCAACGGCCATGAACTCCAAGCTCATCCGCAACGGAGCCCAGCCGAAACTCACAGCGATCCAGCAGACCTCACAAACCGTCATCTTCAACGAGAGCGGATTGCCCGGGGAAAACGCGGCGCGGGCCGACGAAAATCAAGCGGTGTTCAATGGACAACCCTTCAGCTTCGCCAGCCGGTTCGCCATCCGCCACAACGGCAGCGGCAACCTGATCTTCGGAGACGGCCACGTGGACACCCGCCGCGGTCGGTCGGTGGTCGAATCCCGTCCCGGCCCCAACAAGGGAAAGGCCATCCTCCCGCAAACGGAGATCATCTGGACGCTCGATCCGGCGGACAACCCGAACTAAGCCACGCCGTTTGTAGTGCAGGCTCGAGCCTGTGGTTCGGGAGCGCGAGGGCGGCGGTTGGTCGGGGGAGCAGCCTGAAGGCTGGACTACGAACGAGCGGCGCCGATCAGAGCGTTTGTAGTGCAGGCTTGAGCCTGTGGTTCAAGGACGCAATGGAGACAGTTGGACAGGTGGGCGGGTGGAGCAGCCTGAAGGCTGGACTACAGACAGGGGAGGCTTGTAGTCCCGCCTTCAGGCGTTTCCGGTCCAGTCACAGGCCCATCAGGCGCCCGTGGAACTCGCCGCCTCCGAATGCGTCTCTGCCCACCGGGCCATGAGCCAGAGCAGGTCGCTGAGCCGGTTCAGGAAGATCACGATCTCGGCGTTTTGGAGCTGTCCGGATTCCTGGAGATCCACCACCCGACGTTCCGCGCGGCGACAGACCGTCCGGGCGACATCCAAAGCCGCCGCCCCCACCGTGGCCCCGGGCGTCGCCCAGCCCTTGAAGGAGATGCTCTGCGCCTCCAGTGCCGCCACCATCGCGTCCAGACCCGCCACGTGATCGGACGTGATCAGGTGGAAGCCGTCCTTCACGTACCGCTCGAGATCTTCGACTCCCGTCGCCAATTCCCCCATCAGCACCACCAGCTTGCCCTGGATGGCGAGCAGCTTCTCGGCGAGGAACGACGCCCGTGTGTGCGCGCGGGCCAGGCCGAGGGCGGCGTTGAGTTCGTCCACGCTTCCGTAGGCTTCGACGCGCGGATGGTTCTTCGCGACGCGCCGGTTGTACATCAACCCTGTCGTCCCGGCGTCCCCGCCCCGTGTGACAATGCTTGGCATGACCGGCGCCGAGAATGGTCGCGATCCCCCGAAACGCAACCCGGGCGCCGGGGAAGACGGGATGAATCCCGCACTACGAACCGCGCCCGTTTGTTCGTAGTCCAGCCTTTAGGCTGCTCCGCTGCACACCAGCCTCCCAAGCCCAACATCCCTGCCCCTCACCCCGCGCCGCCCGGACAAGCTGAAGCCTGCACTACCAACGGTCGTTCGTAGTCCAGTCCTCAGGCTGCTCCGCTCCGCGTCAGGATCCTCCCAGAACAATTCACGACCCGTCTTCGCCAAAAACCGCCGTGGCGCCCCGGTCGCAGCGTGCGAATCTGGCTTCGCCATGAAAACCCTGTTTCTCGTGAGTCGATCCCTCCTGATGGCCTCCCTGCTCGGCCTTGTCGCGGCTGGATGCGCCTCCCAATCGGGCGGACACCAGCACGGAACCGCCAGCGGTTCCGGCCATTCGGGACACGCCATGGACTGCTGCGCCAAGGGCACCTGTTGCAAGGATATGGCCTGCTGCAAACCCAAGGCCGACCAAGCCCAGGCCGCGTGCTGCCAGGACAAAAAGGATAGTTGTTGCGCCAAGATGGGCGGCGAGTGCTGCAAGAAGAGTTAAACGTGTGTCCCTCACTTTGTGTTCCCTGGAGTCGTTGCAAGAAACGAGGGAGGTTTCTGAGCTGGGCATACTCCACTCTTCGCGCTGGCTCCAGGGTTGATCGATGGAGGATTGCATGGGGGCCTCGCGGCAGCGCGGCACCACCGCCAATGGGGGAGGATCCCAGGCGGCAGACATTAACTGGCCTGCCGTTGACATTGGCCTTGCGATGCCATGTTCGCTTCTCTAGCTCTGGCGGGTGTTCAGCCATTTTCGCGATCGCCGCTGGCGATGGTATTGCGTCCTGCTCGGAACGGGTTTGGCCGCCAGTTTCTCAGCCAAGGCGAACCTGGATCCCGTCTGGGCACCCGGACCAGCCACCAACCGAGTGTGGCAACTACCAACGGAACCGCGTCTGACCTGGGTCGGCTCAGGGGCGAATCTGGTGACGAACGGAGATTTTGAAACCGGTGACTTCACCGGATGGGACCGGGTGTCGCCCAACGGAAAGCAGATCACCCTCGCCTCCACCGGCAACCGCGTGTTCTCCGGCACCCGCAGCGTTGCCTTCATCACGAGCTTCCCAGGACCCCAGTCGCTGTCCCAACTCGTGACCCTGCCCCCAGACAGCACGCCGGTCTTGAGCTGGGCCGACCGTGTGGTCCTGAGCGGTGAGAACTATCAGCCACCCGACCACACCTTCCGGGTCGAGGTGCAGACACCGGAGGGTTTCCCCCTCGAAACGCTGCATGAATTGCGCCCGGGCGATCCCCGCAATCTGCCGTGGACCCAGCGCAGCGCGGACCTCAGCCGGTATGCGGGCCAGACCGTGCGGATCAGCTTTGTGGAATCGGATACGTCATCCCTCGAAGTTTATCTGGATGAGGTGCGGGTGGAGACCGCGGCGCCGATCGGAGTGACTTATGAGGTTCTGCTGTCGGAGGCCGTTCCGCCGGGTCCCGCCGACCGGCTGGGCATGACCGACCAACCCTCGATACCGTTGCCCGAGCTGGTGCCGGACCGTCCCTATTTCTGGCAGGTGCTGGCGCATGCGAACGGCCAAACCTTTCCGGGATCCGTCTGGATGTTCCGCACGGGTACGAACGGACCGGCCCGTCGGATTGATTGGCAGGTGCCGCCCGGGGAATGGCAGTTGGGCCAGCCGATCCCGGCGAGCCTCACCATCCGCGATGCCGCGGGATTTGAAGCTCCGGCCGCCACCAACGCCGTCGTGCTCGCCGTGGCCGAACCCGCCAGCCGGCCCGCCCGGCTGCTGATCTCCGAGGTGGCCCCTCAGGCGGGCAGTGTCGAATTCCTCAACGCGACCGCCGAGGGACTCAATCTCGGCAACTGGACCGTCGCACTCTATGACTCCACCACCTGGCCCGCCCCGCGGACTACGTTCGTGTTTCCTGCCAACACGACGGTGGCCGCCGGCAAACTCGTCACCCTGCGGCGGGGCGGCGCAACGCCCGGTGCCGGAGCCAGCTTCTTCACGGGCCAGCCGCTCGCCTGGAATTTCCACAATACGAACCGGATCATTGCGGTTTTGGTGCAGGATGCGGAGGGGAGTCCCGTGGATTTCTTCGCAGCCGACCAGGCCTGGCCGGGCGAGATCACGGTGCCACGCCCCATTCCCCTGGCCGAATGGATCGGCCGCCCGGCACCACGTCAGGCGGTCTCGTTCGATGTCTATCAACGTGCGGGCAACCGGGATTTCCAGACCGCCCGGGACTGGGTCAAGTGCGGCGATTCGTTCGGCCGGCTCAACCCCTACGGCGGCCCGTTGTTCGGACCCGGCCTCGCCGTGGTCCCGCTCGCTCCCGAGTCCCTTACCGATTTCGGGTCCGGACGCTGGACAGGCCAGGTGGTTCCCGAAGTGTCCGGTCCCGGACGACTGCTGGTGGTGGACGACCGGCGGGGCCAGGTGGGCTGGAGCGGTCCCCGAAACATCTCCGACGCCCCGGCCTTCACGTTCGAGGTTCCGGGGAGGCTCAGTGAAGGCGGGCCGTCCGTCCAAGCCCGATTGGCGCTGCCGGCCGCAACCACCAGCAATGTCGTTTTCCGCCTCAATTCCAACTGGCCCGGACGCCTGCCCGTTCCCACGCAGGTGACCATTCCGGCCGGGGCCACCGAAGCGACCTTCGCGGTGGGAGTCGCAGAGGACTCCGGACTGCAAGGGGACCAGGTGATCACGCTGGAAGCGTCGGCCAACGGTTTCGCGCGTCAGTCGCGGGTCGTTCAGGTCGGCGATAACGAAGCCAATCAGCTCACCCTGACCGCTCCCGCCGACGTCCGGGAAGGCGGCCCGGGCGACGTGCTCCGGTTGGCGGTCGAGCGGGCGGCGGAAGCGCCGGTCACGATTGAACTGGCCGTGACTCCGCCGGGTCAGGTGGCCCTGAGCAGCCGGGTGGTGCTGCCGGCCGGGCGGACCTCGCTCACGATCCCGTTCAGCGTGATCAACGACGGGGTGATCGACGGGGATGTGTCCGTCTCGGTGACCGCCTCGTCGGGGAACTGGACTCCAGGCATCGCCAACGTGGTGGCGCGGGACAATGAGGACCGCCAATTGCGGCTCGCGTTGCCGGCCCGGATTCGCGGGGAGATCACGCCGAACCGCACCGGACGGGTCTATTTGTCGGGCACCCTGCCGGAACCTTTGCTGGTGCGGCTGACGGCGGATCCGTCCGACCGGCTGAACGTGCCGGCGACCGTTGTGATTCCGGCCGGCGCAACCAATGTGGATTTCCCACTGTCGGTGGCGGTCTTCGAGCCTCCGGCGTCGAGCACGGTGGTGACGTTGACCGCTTCAAGCGAAACGTTTCTCCCGGCGACGGCCCTGGGCGAAGTCTGGGATGACCGGCAAATCGCCCTGGCCCTGGCGGCCTCCGACCTGGTCTATCACCCTGGTTGGAACCGCCTGCTGATCGCCGTGTCCGAACGCGATGCGAACCACCCGAACCAGGTGGTCGTGCTCGACCCGCGCACCGGACAAATCGAGCGCAGTCTGGAGATCACTGGGAATCCCAACGGGCTTCCCACCAACCCCACTGCCCTGGCCCTCTCGGATGATGGCCGGGTCCTTTGGGTCGGCTCCTACAATGATGGCGCCGTCCGGCGGGTGGACCTCGACACCTTCAGCGTCACCGACACGTTTTTCCTGGACGGCTATTGGCCGGTGCAGCTCATCGCCCGCCGGGGTCGGAACGATTCCGTGATCGTGTACCGCTATCTTAATCTCGGTGGGTCCCAGGTGGGCAACGAGGTGGCGCTGTACACCCGGGGCGTACGCCAGCCCGAGGTCATTGCACGGGCCCATCTCTGGTTCATGAACGTGGTGCGCGGCGACGGGGACCAGTTGTTCATCATCACCCAGAACACCCTGGGCGACATCCGGCCGGTGGTGTCGGAGTTCACCGTGGGCGACGCCGGGTTTACCTGGCGGCGGGCCGCACCGGAAGACCAACCGGAGGATCCCTACACCGCGTGGACCTGGGCGGACGGCCGCCTGTACGCGGCGAACGGCCAGATCCGTGATACGGCCACCTGGGCGGCGCTTCCAGGAATCCCCGGCCTGAACCATTCGGCCCTGGTGGTCGAGCCGGACCGCGACCAGGCCTTTTACCTCGGACCCGGAGCCGGCGACGGCAACCTTTATCTGGTCCGCGCCAACCTTGCGACCCGCAGTGCCACCGAGCCGCTGGCCTTCCCCTTCCTCGACAATCAAAAGGGATTCACGCGTCCGGTGCGGTGGGGTGATTCGGGCATTGCGTTCCGGTCGGACGATACACTGTACCTGCTGTCCTCTGCCTACGTGAACCCCGGCCCGCCGGCCAACCTGATGCTGCTCTCCAGCGCGCCGCCGGATCTGAAGGTCAATGGGGATTTTGTCTGGACCCTGACCGTTTCCAACTCCGGACCCGCGGCGGCAACCTCGGTCCGGCTCGACGGCTCGCTGCCACCCGGACTGGAATTCAAACGCGGCGACGTGCCCGGGGGCCGGGCCTCGGCGGTCTTCAACGGTTGGACGGCCAGTCTGCCCGCGATCCCCGCAGGCCAAACGGCGACCGCGCTGCTCACGCTCCGGCCCTCCCTGGCGGGGAATCTCCCGCTGTCGGTGCAGGCGACGCTGCTGCAACGGGACGCGGCCACCGAGGACAACACGTTGAACGTGTCCCTCCCCATCGCCCTGAATCTCGCGGCGGACGACCTGCAAATGATCGATCTGGCCGCGTCAGACTTGTGCTTCGATCCGGACCGCGGCGGCCTCTGGGCCACGGTGCCGGATCCGAAGATGGGGGGCACCCGCGACCGCCTCGTCCGGCTCAATCTCGACACGGGCTTCGTGGAGGCGGAATTCCCCTCGGGACGGCTGCCGGGACGGCTGGTCCGATCCGAGGACGGCGAGTTTCTTTACGTGGCCCTCGATGGTGAGGCTGCCGTCCAGCGATTTGATCTTCGCTCCGAAACCTGGGGTCCCAAACTGTTCCGCCGGGACCAACCGCTTCCTGAAAGCCCGTCCGGATACGTGGTCACCGACATGGCCGTACTGCCCGGACAACCCGAGCGCGTGGTGGTGGTCTGGCAGCAACCCCAGCTCCCGGGGTCTCCGATGATCCTCCCGCTCTTCGAGGCGGTGGCGTTCAAAGACGGTCGCCGCCTGCCCGAGGCGGTGGCAGCGGGTCCCGACGTGGAACTCGGAACCGCGGCGGACGAGGTGTTGACCTATTCAGGCCCCTTCGGGGTGACGTTCGCGCGTCATCGGTTCACGAACTCAGGACTTCAGACCCTGGTCACCTGGCCGGACGTGCTGGACACTTCGGAGATGCGGGTGGTCGACGGCCGGGTTTACACGGGCTTCGGTCTCGTGGCAGAGCTGCCGAACCTGACCGAAGTGCGGCGGCTTGCCGGAGCCTCCGGAATGGTCCTGCCACTTCCGGCACTGAAACGGGTGGTCTATTTGAATCGGTACTCGGCGCCGGGACCGGTGCCGGTGCTTCAGGTGAATGAAATCGCCACCGGCCGGCTCCTGCAGGAGATCTCGTTGCCGGGACTCGCGAATGATGTTGGCCGGCCCGTCCATTGTGGTGGCGACCGGGTGGCGTTTTTGGGCCGGGCGAATTCGCCCACTTTGGACCGGATCGTCCTGGTGCGGACCACGTCGGTCCCTTCCGTCCCGGCCCCCGCCGATCTCCAGATCCATCTCGCCGCCGTGCCTTCCGTGGTGCCCTTCACCCAGGACGTCGAGTTTCGGATCAGCGTCACCAACCGGGGACCGAACGTGGCGGAACGGGTGCGCTTTGTCTTGCCCTGGGTCGGCCCCGTTTCGGGAACCAACACCACCCGCGGGACGTTGACTCATGACTTCTATGGCGGACTCCGCGGCTTCGTGGATCAGCTGGCCCCGGGGGAACACGTGGAGGTCAGTTTCCGGACCCGTCCTTCCGAGGC
>JAEUHD010000124.1 GCA_016793645.1 Verrucomicrobiales bacterium | reverse complement strand
AGGGCCGCCCATGAACGAGCAGATTGTCATCCTCGACTTCGGTTCCCAATACACCCAGGTCATCGCCCGCCGCATCCGGGAGTGCAGCGTCTATTCGACGATCCTCCGCTACGACACCCCCGCGTCCGAAATCGCGAAGCTGAATCCGAAGGGGATCATCCTTTCGGGCGGACCGTCCTCGGTCTACGCGTCGGACGCCCCGCTGCCCGATAAGGGGATCTTCAAACTGGACGTCCCCATCCTCGGGATCTGCTACGGCGTCCAGTTGCTGGCCCACTACCTCGGGGGCCGCGTCGAGAAGGGACAGAAGCGGGAATACGGCAAGGGCAGCCTGACCATCGCCGACTCCGGATGCGCCCTTTTCGCCGGACTGCCGAAGACCCTTCAAGTCTGGAACAGCCACGGGGACAAACTCACGCGGCTCCCGAAAGACTTCGTGGTGGTGGGCACCACCGACAACTCCGACTACGCCGCCATCGAGCACCCCAAGCGCCGGATCTTCGGCATCCAGTTCCATCCCGAGGTCGTGCACACCCCGCGCGGACGCGAGATCGTGGCGAACTTCGTCCACAAGATCTGTGGCTGCGGACGCCAGTGGACGATGCGGAACTACATCGACCAGGCCGTCGAGGAGATCCGGACCCAGGTCGGATCCGAACGGGTCATCCTCGGGCTGTCCGGCGGCGTGGATTCCAGCGTGGCGGCGGCCCTGCTGCATCGCGCCATCGGCGACCAGCTCACCTGCATCTTCGTGAACAACGGACTGCTCCGGGCCCGCGAGGCCGAGGTGGTGCAGGAGGTGTTCGGACGCAACTTCAAGATCCGGCTCCAGTATGAGGAGACCAGCGCGCTGTTCCTGAAGAAGCTCAAGGGCGTCACGGACCCGGAACGGAAGCGCAAGATCATCGGGAAGACCTTCATCGACGTGTTCCAGGCCGCCACCCGCCGCGCGGGCAAGGCGAAGTTCCTCGCGCAGGGGACGCTGTATCCGGACGTGATCGAATCCGTCCCGATCGCCGGCAATCCGGCCGCGATGATCAAGTCGCACCACAACGTGGGCGGCCTTCCGAAGAACATGAAGTTTGCGCTGGTGGAACCGCTGCGCTGCCTCTTCAAGGACGAGGTCCGGCAACTCGGGGTCGAACTCGGCCTGCCCAAGGAGATCGTCCAGCGCCAGCCGTTCCCCGGACCGGGACTCGCCGTCCGCTGCCTCGGGGAAATCACGCCGGACAAACTCCGCATCCTGCGCGAGGCGGACTCCATCGTGGTCGAGGAAATGAAGTCGGCTGAGTTGTACTACGAGACCTGGCAGACCTTTGCAGTGCTGCTGCCCGTGCGCAGCGTGGGCGTCCAGGGCGACGAGCGCACCTACGACTTCACCATCGCGATCCGGGCGGTGGAGTCCCAGGACGGCATGACCGCGGACTGGGTGCGGCTGCCCTACGACGTCCTGGAGCGCGTGTCGCTCCGCATCACGAACGAGGTGCGCGGAGTCAACCGGGTGGTGCTCGACCTGACCAGCAAGCCGCCCGGCACGATCGAATGGGAGTGATGCGGTGAAGGCCTTGCTCGATACCGCGGGACGGAAGACCGACCGCGCCTTCCTCGTCGGGGTGGAACTCAAGAGCCGTTCCGCCTGGGACGTTCGGGATTCCATGGACGAACTGGCCGAACTGGCCAAGACCGCCGGGGCCGAGGTCGTCGGCGAGGGAACCCAGAAACTCGACAGTCCGCACCCCGCCACCTACATCGGCGGCGGCAAGGCGGCGGAGTTTTCGGAAGAGTGCAAGGAACTGGCCGTGGACACCGTCATCTTCGACGACGAGCTGAGTCCCGCCCAGGCGCGCAACCTGGAGGAGGCCTTCGGGACCAAGGTGCTCGACCGGACCGGACTGATCCTCGACATCTTCGCCCAGCGCGCGCGGACCCGCGAGGGCAAGCTCCAGGTCGAGCTGGCGCAGCTCGGATACATCCTGCCCCGGCTGACCCGGTTCTGGACCCACCTGTCCCGCCAGCGCGGCAGCACCGGGTCCATCGGCGGCGAGGGCGAATCCCAGCTCGAGGCGGACCGCCGGAAGACCAAGGAGCGGATCGAGAAGCTCACCGACGAACTGGCCGAGGTGCGACGCCAGCGAGCCACCCAGCGCGCCGGACGCCAACGCCACCAGTGGCCCATCGCGTCGATTGTCGGCTACACCAACGCCGGAAAATCGACGCTGCTCAATGCCCTGACCGGCGCGGGCGTGCTGGCGGAGGACAAGCTGTTCGCGACGCTGGACCCGACCACGCGCCGGCTGCGGCTTCCGACCAACCAGAACGTGCTGCTCTCGGACACGGTGGGATTCATCCGCAAGCTGCCGCACGGACTGGTGGAATCCTTCAAGGCGACGCTGGAGGAGGTGGTGGAGGCGGAGCTGCTGCTCCATGTCGTGGATGCGAGTCATCCGCACGCCGAGGAACAGATCCATGCCGTGAATGCGGTGCTGGAGGAGATTGGGGCCTCCGAGAAGCCCACGCTGATGGTGTTCAACAAGGTGGATTCCCCCGCGGGTGCGGCGGGTGCGGCGCGTCTGATGCCGATGTTTGCGCAGGCAGTGGCCGTGTCGGCGCGCACCGGGTCCGGACTGCCGGGACTGATGTCGGAACTGGGCGTGATGCTGCGTCCGGTCCGCGCCACGGTGGAACTGGAGATTCCCCACGATGTCCCGGAGGTGACCGCGCGACTGCATGCCCTGGGGCAGGTTCTGGAGAGTCGATACGACGGCGACAAGGCCTGGTTCCGCGCACAGATCCCGCCGTACGTGGCGCACGAATTCGCCCGGTACGTGGTTCCGGAACGAACCCCGAAACCGCGACGGAAATCTGCGAAGCGGAAGTAGGCAGCAGGCGGCAGCCTGCAGCCACCGAGTCTGGGGGGTGGAGCCGCGCTGCCGCGCGGTTCTGAAATCCGTCCGCAGCAGCGCCGCTGCGGACAGCGGGCGTGTGGAGTGATCACGCGCAGGTCCTCCGCACTGCGGTGCGTCGGAGAGATCAGCCGCAGGCGGCAGCCTGCAGCCACCAAGTCTGGGGGTGGAGCCGCGCTGCCGCGCGGTTCTGGAATCCGTCCGCAGCAGCGCCGCTGCGGACACCGGGCGTGTCGAGTGATCACGCGCGGGTCCTCCGCACTGCGGTGCGTCGGGGAGATCACCCGCGGGCGGCAGCCCGCAGCCACCTTGACAAAAGCGCTTGGCGCTTCCCCTCGAAGGAATAGGTTCGGGCGCGTGATTCTCTTTCGTTGGCACACGACGGCGCTGGCCATGGCGGCATGGGTCCTGGCCCTCGCATTCGGTCCGGCGGTCATCGCGGCACCCGTCCGGGTGGCGTGTATTGGGGACAGCATCACCGAGGGTGCCGGCTTGGGGAATCCCGCGGTGGAGAGTTACCCCGCGCGTCTCCAGCGGCTGCTCGGAACCAACTACACGGTGAGGAATTTCGGGGTCAGCGGACGCACGTTGCTGAAGAAGGGGGACTTTCCCTACTGGAAGGAACCGGCCTTCAAACAGAGCCACGACTTCGCTCCGGACGTGGTGATCATCAAGCTCGGGTCCAACGACGCGAAGCCCTACAACTGGAAATATGCGGCGGAGTTTGTCTCCGACTACGAGGAGCTCATCGCCAGCTACGCCACCCTGCCCGGCACGCCGCGGATCCTGCTGGGAACCCCGGCCCCGGTCTTCAAGAAGGGTGGCTTTGATATCAATCCCGGGGTGGTGCGCACCAACGTCGCCGTGCTCGTCCGGGAACTCGCCGCAGTCCCGGGTCGCGAACTGGTCGAGTTCCATGACCGGATGGACGGCCATGGGGAATGGTTTCCGGATACGGTTCACCCGAACGCCCGGGGCACCTCGGTCATGGCGGCGATTGCCTTTGGGGCCGTCACGCGCACGCCGGCTCCCGAGACGGCCCCCGAACTGGACCTCCAACCCGCGCCGGTCGGCCGCGCGTGGATTTCCTGGCCGGCCGAAGCGGCGGATCACGTGCTGCTGGGGACCACCGCTCCGAAGGC
>JAEUHD010000079.1 GCA_016793645.1 Verrucomicrobiales bacterium | reverse complement strand
TTCCACCCATGCCTGGTTGCTGCGTTCGTGGCTGGCCGCCGGGGGCATTCACGCCGATCAGGACGTCCATGTGGTGGTCGTCCCCCCGCCACAAATGGCCTCGCACATGGCGGCCGGCAATCTGGACGGCTTCTGCGTCGGCGAACCCTGGAACTCCGTCGCCGTTTCCCGGCGGGTGGGATGGTGCGCCGCCCTCAGCAGCGAACTGTCGCCAGGGCACCCCGAAAAGGTCCTCGCCCTCCGGGGAAGCTTTGCGGCGGATCCCGAGGGCCGCCCCCTGCGGCTGACCGCGGCGCTGCTGGAGGCCTGCATGCTCTGCGCCGACCCCGCGCACCGCGACGACATCCTCCAACTGCTTTCCCGCAAGGAATACCTCGCCCTCCCCGTCTCCCAGATCGCGCCCGCATTGACCGGACGTTTTCCCCGCGGGGACCGGCGCGTGGATCAGGTCCCGGATCTCCTGGTGTTTCACCGCGACGAATCCAACGACCCCGGCACCGACAAGGCCGGATGGGTGGTCCAGAACATCCTCGATCCCTCGGTCCGCAACCGGTTCACCCCGCTGGAGCTGGGGAGAATCTTCCGTTCCGACCTCTTTGTCGCCGCCCAGGAGTCCCTGCTTTCCCGTCCCCGCCATGAATCAAAAATCCCCACCCCATCCGCGGCCTGTTAATCCGGGCCGTCGCACCTTTCTCCGCCGTTCCGCGGCGGCCACCCTGCTTGCCGGAGTCCCCACCGGCTGGGCCGGACGGCTGTTCGCAGACGATTCCCCCGAGGTCGCCGACATCCGCTTCGGCATCATCGCGCTGACGGACTGTTCGCCGTTCGTCATCGGTGCCGAGAAGGGATTCTTCGCCCGTCACGGCATCCGCCCCACCATTGCCAAGGGGGCCAACTGGGCCGCCATCCGCGACGCCCTCAGCAACGGGGACAACCAGGCGACCCACATGCTGCTCGGGATGCCGCTCGCCTCGTCCATGGGCCTGCTCGGATCCCCGAAGAAACCCATGGTGATCCCGTGGCTCATCAACCGGAACGGACAGGCCATCACGCTCAAGGCCGACCTGAAGGGTGTCGTGCAGGAGGATCCCAAGGCCCTCAAGCCCATCGCCGAAAAGGCCAAATCCGCCGGAGCCCCGATGACCTTCGCCATGACGTTTCCTCCGGGCACTCACGCCATGTGGCTGCGGTACTTCCTCGGAGCCGGCGGCATCCACCCGGACCGCGATGTCTCCCTGCTCACCATCCCGCCTCCGCAGATGGTGGCCAACATGAAGATCGGGAAGATGGACGGTTATTGCGTGGGCGAACCCTGGAATGCCCGCGCCGTGGCCGACGGAATCGGGTTCACCGCCATCACCACCCAGAAGATCTGGCCGGACCATCCGGAGAAGGTCTGCGCCTTCACGGCCGAATTCGCCGAGAAGAACCCGAAGACGGTGAAGGCCATCCTGAAGGGATTGCACGAGGCCAGTGTCTGGCTCGACACCCCGGCGAATCGCGCGGAGCAGTGCGAGATCGTCAGCCGCCCGGCCTACATCAACTGCCCCAAGGAAATCATCCTCGGACGACTCGGCGGGTCCTATGACATGGGGGACGGGCGCAAGTTTGAGGACGACCACCCGATGATCTTCAGCGTGCGCAACTGCAACTATCCGCAGCCCAAGTATGCGAAGTGGTGGCTCAGCCAGTTCCGCCGCTGGGGCATGGTCCAGGGCGCGCCGGACTACGACGGCGTTTCGCGTTCCGTGTTCCGTCCGGATCTCTATGAGGACGCCCTGAAGGAATTGGGCGTGAAATCCGGCGGCCTCGACCCGCGTCCCGAAACGCTCTTCGACGGCAAAACGTTCGATCCCGCCCAACCGGAGGCCTACGCCACCAGCTTCGAGATTCATTCCCGCAAGGACTGAACCCCCGCCCCAGTTCCCCATGAGTTCCACAAGTCTGCCTGTCACCGCGACCCCCGGTTCCCCGGCCTCCGCCTCCCATCCGTTTCGCGCCGGATTCCAACGATGGTTCTCCCGACTGGACTGGTTCGTCCTGCCCCTCGCGGGCGCGGTGGCCGTCCTCGCCCTCTGGTACCTCTCCAGTGCCACCTGGGCGAAGGATCTCCCCAATCCCACCCGGACCTGGATCGCGAGCAAACCCTACATCGTCGAACCCTTCGCCAAGCGCGGCGAACTCGACCAGGGCATCCTGAGGTTCACCTGGCTGTCGCTGATCCTGGTGGCCAAGGGCTACGCCATCGCCCTGGTGGTGGGAACGCCCCTGGGCTTCCTGCTCGGAATTTCGCCCCTGTTCACCCGCGCCCTGGACCCCATCATCCAGGTGCTGCGCCCGGTCTCCCCGCTCGCGTGGCTCCCGCTCGGCATGATCCTGTTCGGCGGATGGAAGGGCGCCAACGTCAGCGAACTGGCGGCCCTCTTCACCATCGCCCTGTGCGCGATGTGGCCCACGGTTCTGAACACCGCGGTCGGAGTGCGGGCCATCCCCCAGGATTACATGAACGTCGCCCGCGTGCTGAAATTGTCCCGGTGGAAGACGCTCACCAAGGTCATGATCCCGGCCACCCTGCCCTACATGTTCACCGGATTCCGCCTGAGCCTCGGCATCGCCTGGCTCGTGATCGTGGCGGCGGAGATGCTGACCGGACGTCCGGGCATCGGGGGCTTCCTCTGGCAGCAATACAACGCCCTCATCTACGAGCAGATCATTTTGTGCATCCTCACGATCGGCCTGGTCGGCTTCGTGCTGGATCGACTCATGAGCGTCGTGGAGCGGCGATTCCGTTCCGTCTGACGCCCCCACCACAGCTCCCGCGCTCCCAGTCCTTTTCCCGCAAACGACCATGCCCCTGCTGGAATTGAATCAGGTCTGCAAACGCTTCGGCGACGCCGCCGTGCTTCACGACGTGAACCTCGCGGTGGAGGAAGGCGAGTTCGTCGCCATCATCGGCTACAGCGGATCCGGGAAGACGACCCTGGTCTCGATCCTCGCCGGACTGCTGGCGCCCGACTCGGGCACGGCACGGTTCGACGGATGCCCCATCTCCGGCCCGGGACCCGAACGCGGACTCGTCTTCCAGAACTACAGTCTGCTGCCCTGGCTGACCGTAGAGGAAAACGTGGCGCTCGCCGTGGATCAACTGCATCCCGACTGGTCCGCCGGCGAACGTTCGGCCTGCACCGATCGATACGTCTCCATGGTCCATCTCACCGCGGCGCGGGACAAACGCCCCGCCGAACTGTCCGGGGGCATGCGCCAGCGGGTCAGCGTGGCGCGCACCCTGGCGATGAATCCGCGGGTGCTGCTCCTGGATGAACCCCTGAGTGCGCTGGACGCCCTGACCCGGGCGACGCTGCAGGACGAGATCGCGCGACTGCGGCGGGAGCAGAACCAGACGGTGGTGTTGATCACCAATGATCCGGACGAAGCCCTTCTTCTGGCCGATCGGGTGATCCCGCTGACCCGTGGCCCGGGCGCAACGCTCGGCCCGGGAATTCCCATTCCGCTTCCCCACCCCCGCGACCGGCGCACCCTGCCCCACGACCCGGCCTTCCAGCGTCTGCGCCGCGAGGTGATCGCCTCGCTGCTATCGCTCGGATCCCGCGCCACACCCACGCTGACCCGGGACCTGATCCTTCCCGATCTGGAACCCGAAGACCTCGGACGCCCCCGGAGCTGGAGCAGCCGTTCCGGTCCCCTCCGCCGCCAGGAGCGACGGACCGTGACCCTTTCCACGCCCGCCGACGCCGAATGACGGGACCCCGTCCGCCCGCAACCCCATGAGCGCCTACGCCGAACTGTTCAACCTCTCCAAGACGTTTCCCTCTCCCCAGGGGGAACGGGTCATCGTGCGCAACTTCAACCTGACCATCGATGCCGGGGAATTTGTCACGCTGATCGGCCATTCCGGATGCGGAAAATCCACCGTGCTCTCGATGGTCGCCGGGCTGAGCTCGATCACGGCGGGCGGATTGATTCTCGCCGGACGCGAACTCACCGGGCCCGGCCCCGACCGCGGCATGGTGTTCCAGTCGCCGTCGCTGCTGCCGTGGCTCACCGCCTTCGAGAACGTGATGCTGGGGATCAACCAGGTGTTCTTTACGGCGCCCCTGTACGAGCGCCAGCAGATCGCCGAGTACTACCTGAGCGTGGTGGGACTCGCCGACTGCATGCACCGGCGCCCCAGGGAACTCAGCCAGGGAATGCGCCAGCGGGTCGGCATCGCCCGCGCCTTCGCGTTGAAGCCGAAGATGCTCCTGCTCGACGAACCCTTCGGAATGCTCGATGCGCTGACCCGGTACGAACTCCAGGGCGTCCTGCTCGAACTCTGGCGGAAGAACCGCATCGCGACGCTGATGGTGACCCACGACGTGGACGAGGCGTTGTACCTCAGCGACCGGGTGGTGTGCATGACGGACGGCCCCGCCGCGGAGGTCGGCGATATCGTCCCGGTCCATTTCCCCCGCCCCCGGGACCGGGCCTCGGTGATGGAGCATCCCGACTACGACCCGCTCCGCGAACGCCTGATCGAGTTCCTGGAGATTCACGCGCACCGCCGTCCCTCCGCCGTCCCGGGGGAGCGCTCCGTCGCCCTGACCGCATGAATGTCGCCCCGTGCCTTCCGGACAACGCCCCGTTCAGTGCCGAGCAGCGGGCCTGGGTGAACGGATACCTCGCCGGACTGTTTGCGAACACGGCGGCGACCCCGGCCGTCCCGGCTCCCGAGTCTTCCGCCACGGCGTCCACTGCGCGGCCCCTCCGGATTGCCTTCGGCTCCCAGACGGGATCCGCCCAGGGACTCGCCCGCCGGATCGCCACCGAAGCCGCCCGCCGGGGCTTCAGCGCCACGGTCAGCGAGTTGAACGCGCTCGCCCCCTCCGACCTCAGCAGGACGACCCCCTGCGTCCTCGTCACCAGCACCTGGGGGGATGGGGAACCTCCGGACAACGCGGCGGAATTCTGGAACCGGATCCGCCAGGACTCCGCGCCCCCTCTCGAGGGCGTCTCCTACGCGATCCTCGGACTGGGCGACCGGAACTACCCGGACTTCTGCGGCGCGGCGAAAAAGTTCGACGAACGACTGGCCCAGTTGGGAGCCGTCCGACTCGGCACCCGGGGCGAGTGCGACACCGACTACGAGACGGCCGCCGCCCAATGGATCGACTCGCTCTGGAATCACCTCGCCCCCTCCGGTGGAGCGCCGGAAGCGAGCACCACCACGCCGAGCCCTCTGCCGGCAGACGCACCGCCGGCAGCGACGTCCTCAACGTCCGCTACAGGATCCTCCCGCGCCCATCCCTTTCCCGCCCGGCTGAAGACCAATCGCCCCCTCAATGGCGCCGGCTCCGAAAAGGACACCCGCCATTTCGAGATCGCGCTCGAGGGCTCCGGATTGACCTATGAGGCGGGGGACGCCCTCGGGGTGTATCCGATGAATTGTCCCGCCCTCGTCGAAGAATTGCTGGCGGTCCTGGGATTCAACGGCGACGAACCCGTGGAACTTCCGGGCGGCACGCCCACTCGGCTCCACGCGGCGTTGTTGTCGAACCTCACCCTGACCCACCCCGGACCGGGACTGATCCGGGAAGCGGCGACACGGTCCCGAAACGCCGACCTGCTCGCCTTGCTGGAACCCGGACGGAAGACGGAATTCGACACGTGGCTCCACGGTCGCGATCTCGTGGACGTGATGCGGGCCTGTCCCGGGAACGGATTCACCCCCGCCGAATTCGCCGCGCTCCTCCGGCCCCTGCAGCCGCGACTTTACTCGATCTCCTCGTCCCCGAAGGCGCACCCGGGCGAGGTCCACCTCACCGTGGCGACCGTCCGCTATGAGGCCCACGGACGGCGACGCAAGGGCGTGTGCTCCGGTTGGCTGGCGGATCGGGTTGTCCCCGGCGAGACCCCCGTTCCGGTGTTCGTCCAAACCTCCCACGGATTCCGATTGCCGGAGGATCCCTCCGTTCCGGTCATCATGATCGGGCCCGGCACCGGCATCGCCCCGTTCCGCGCCTTCCTCGAGGAACGGCGCGCCATCGGAGCCACCGGAAGGAACTGGCTGTTCTTCGGCGACCAGCGGCGCAACTGCGACTTCCTCTACGCGGAGGAACTGACCGCCTGGACCCACGACGGTTTGCTGACCCACCTCGAACTGGCGTTCAGCCGGGACCAGGCGGAGAAGATCTACGTCCAGACGCGGATGGCCGAGCGGGCGTCCGAACTCTGGTCGTGGCTGGAGGCGGGCGCCCACCTCTACGTCTGCGGCGACGCCCGGCGCATGGCCCGCGACGTGGACACCGCGCTGCACGCGCTGGTCGCGTCCGCGGGCGGTCGGACGCCGGAACAGGCCACCGAGTACGTCGCGGCGTTGAAGTCAGCGCGTCGGTACCAGCGGGACGTCTACTGATCGCAATCCCCTCACCGCATGCTCACCGAGATTTCCGGACAGAAGCTCACCACCGAGCAGACCGCCTACCTCGACGGGCTCTTCGCGGGCCTGCGCAATCGAGGCTTGAGCTTCGGTGACGTGGAACCCAATCCGGCGGCCGCGCCACGCCCGGCCCCGGCCGCGGACCTGATTCCGGAGGAACGGATCAAGCGGGACCTCCACCCGCTGGACGCCTATCCCCTGCTCCTCCAGCACGCCGCCGCCAACCAGGCGCCGGACCGCGAAAACACCTTCCGGTTCAAATGGCAGGGACTCTTCTACCTCACCCCGAACCGGGAGGCCTACATGGCCCGACTCCGGATTCCCGGCGGACGCCTGTACAGCTTCCAACTGCGGGCACTCGCGGACATCGCGGACAAACTGACCACCGGCTATCTCCAGATCACCACCCGCGCCAATCTCCAGATGCGGCTCATCGAGCCGAAGGACACCGTCGAGTTCGTCCGGCGCATCCAGGGCATCGGACTGCACACCCGCGGCTCCGGCGCGGACAATATCCGCAACCTCACCTGCGATCCCACCAGCGGCGTGGATCCGGACGAATTGATCGAGACGCTGCCGCTGGTGGAGGCGCTGGGACAACTGATCCTCAACCACCGCGAATTCTACGACCTGCCCCGCAAGTTCAACATCGCCTTCCACGGAGGCGGGGCGATCCCGACCGTGGAGGACACCAATGACATCGGATTCAAGGCCGTCCGGGTCGGTGCCGAAGCGCCGCCCGACGGCACCGCATCCTCCCACGGCGTGCTGGTCACCGACCGCGTGGCGGGCGGAACCTACTTCCGGTGCGCGCTCGGCGGCGCGACCGGACACAAGGCCTTCGCCCGGGACCTGGGCGTGCTGCTGCGTCCGGAGGAGATCCTGGAAGTCACCGCCGCGCTCCTGCGCGTGTACATCGCGAACGGAAACCGCGGCGACCGAAAGAGGGCGCGCCTCAAGCACCTGCTTGAACATTGGAGCCTAGACCAATACCGGACGGAGACGGAGCGTCTGCTCGGACGTTCCCTTCTTCAGATCCCGTCCGATGCCCGCTGGATTCCCGCCTCCACCCCGGCCCAACCGCATCCGCAGGTGGGCATCCGTGCCCAACGCCAGGCGGGATTCTTCTGGATCGGCGCGCGCGTCCCGGTGGGACAGGTCACGTCGCGCCAGTTGCGGCGTCTCGCGGAGATCGCCGACCTGTACGGGAGCGGCGAGGTGCGCCTGACCGTCTGGCAGAACGTCGTCCTGCCGAACGTGCCCGAGGCCTTCGTGGAAACCGCGCGGAAGGCGCTGGCCCGAATTGGATTCGAGACCCGGCAGTCGAACGTCGCCAGCGGAGTCATCGCCTGCACCGGCAGCAGCTACTGCAAGTTCGCCAGCGCGGACACCAAGGGACACGCACTGGAACTGATGCGCTGGCTCGAACGCCGCGTGGAACTGGACCAGCCCATCAACATCCACCTGACCGGATGCCCCAATTCCTGCGCCCAGCATTACATGGGGGATCTCGGCCTGCTGGGCACGAAGGTGAAGGTCGGCGGCGAATCGGTTCCGGGCTACCACGTCTTTGTCGGCGGCGGCTTCGGTGATCGTCAGGCGGTGGGCCGGCAGTTGTTCACCGGCGTCAGCGCGTCGCAACTCAACGCAACGATGGAGCGCATCCTGAAAAATTTTCTCCGGCATCGGGAACCGGGCGAAACGTTCCAGGCCTTCACCACCCGTCACGACCTACGCCGGCTCCAGGAACTCCTGGGGGACGAGACCTGAATCCGCGGCCATGTCGCTTCCCCACGAGGTTCCCCCACCGCCCCCGCCCCAGGACGGCCTTGAAACCCTGGTCGATGCCCTGATCGCGGAACAACGGCGCCTGACTGCCGTGGAGCGCTTCTCGCAGCGCCATCGCCCCGACGCCCCTCACGCCCTCGAGCCCCACTATCGGGACCTCATCCCGCTAAGTCTGCCGCGTCCCGGGGAACAATACGCCTTCGAGGTGGACCTCGACCGCTGTTCGGGATGCAAGGGATGCGTGACCGCCTGCCATTCGTTGAATGGACTCGAGGATGGGGAAACGTGGCGGCGCGTCGGTTTTCTCGTCGGCGAACAACTCGTGCCCGCCGGGCCGGAGCCCGCTCCCGGGATCGGGTTTGGAGCGGCGCGGTTCAACCGGGTCATTCCCCTCCAGCAAACCGTCACCACCGCCTGCCATCATTGCGCGGATCCCGCCTGCCTCAACGGCTGCCCGGTCCTGGCCTACGACAAGGATCCCCGGACCGGAATCGTGCGCCATCTGGACGACCAGTGCATCGGTTGCAGCTACTGCATCCTGAAGTGCCCATACGAGGTGCCGCAGTTCTCCAAGCGACTCGGCATCGTGCGCAAGTGCGACCTCTGCCACGACCGGCTCGCCCAGGGGGAGGCACCCGCCTGCGTCCAGGCCTGTCCCAACGAGGCCATCCGGATCACCACCGTTTCGCCGCGGGAGACGTCCATGAAGTTCCGGGAATCCATTCCCCCGGAGCCATGGCTGCCCGACGCCCCGGACCCGAGGATCTCCCTGCCGACCACCCGGTATCGGACGCGCCTTGCCGGGGCGCCGCTGCGTTCCGCGGATCACGGACTCCTGCGCGTCGCACCGCTTCACGGCCCGCTGGTGGTGATGTTGGTCCTCACCCAGGCGGGCCTCGGTGGACTGGTCGCCGCCACGGGACTTTCGGACTCCACGTCCGCAGTTCTCGCCGGACTCGGTGCGGCGGCAATTCTCTTCGCGGGTCTCGCCGCCAGCACGCTGCACCTCGGACAACCCCGGAAGGCCTGGCGCATCTGGATGGGGTGGCGGACCAGTTGGCTGAGCCGCGAGGCGTTGATCCTGGGCGCAGCGGCGGCGCTCGCCGGAGTCACGGTCGCCTGGTGGGCGACCCGGCTTCCCTCGCTGCCTCCCGGACTCGAGTCTGCGATGGGATGGCTCCGGCCCATCCTGGATTTGGTCCACCGCCCGACGCTCCAGGGACTGTGGATCGGAACCACCCTGGCCACCCTCGGAGCCCAGGCGATGGTGTATGCCGATACCGGACGCGCCTGCTGGAGCCTCCGGTTCACCGCACCGCGCTTTGCAGGCACCCCGCTGCTCCTCGGCGTCGCCACCGTCTGGATGCTGCAGCCCTCGCCGTTGATCGGACTTCTCCTCGCAGTCGTCACCCTGGTGAAGCTGGCATTCGAGATCGCGCCGTTGAAATACGCAGAGAGCGACAGCGAAGTCTGGACCGCACTGCGCCGCTCCGCGGCCCT
>JAEUHD010000075.1 GCA_016793645.1 Verrucomicrobiales bacterium | reverse complement strand
ACCAGTTCCGCGGCGAGTCCCTGCAGTACGTAGACGACGTTGGAGTTGTTGTTGAAGTCCCCGCTCCCGATCTTGCCGGTGTTGACGGTGGCGTGGCGTCCCTCGGATTTTGCGGCGGCCTCCGCCAGGGTGAACCCGGCGACAAACGTGTTGAAGAGGTCCCGGATCGTGTCCCTGCCGAACTGCTGCTCCGGACTGCGGTCCGGCAGGTGTGGCGCCGCCATGGCCAGCACGTTGAATTGAACCGCGGGATTCAGGAGACGGATGTAGTCCTGGGGGCGATGGATGTCGAGTGCCCGGAACTCATCGGTGCCGTAGGGGTGTCCGGGTCGGTCACTGTAGAACTCGATGACGCGGTGGACACCCATCAGGATGATGGGTGTCGGACTTCCGGCGAGGACCTCCCTGTTGGGGGATCGGGTGTGAAGGGCCGGGGACAACGCCGAGGCGTTGGCGAGTTCCGGAACCTCGCAGCACATGATTTCCTCCTGCACAAATCCATGGCCAAACACCCCGCCCCCGAGTTGAAGGTTGGCGAAGTCCACCCAAAAGGCCGTCACCTTGGGGTCTGAATCCGGGGCGTAGTCGTAGAAGTCCTTGGTGTGCTCGATCGGCTTGATGGGGAGCTTGACGAAGGGTTGTGCGAAGTAGGCGGGTTCGGTGCTGGGTTTGAGTACGAAGTCGGAGGTTTTGGAGAGCACCCGGAGATCGTTGGTCGGGGTGAGCTTGAGCGTTTCGTAGTGGTGAAGCGCCTCGTCGTGGAGGACCATGTACTTCTTGGCGACCAGCGCGTCCGAACTCCCCTTCATCTGGGCGAGTTGCTTATCCAGCGGGTCATGAAAGTTGGGGGATGGGAGGCCTTCCGACAAATCCGCGGGGCGCAGGGAGCGGACGCGGCCGTCCTCGGCGAGCAGTGGCACCCGCGGAAGGCAGGCTCCGCCGGCGACAATGGCCCCGGCGCGGAACCAGGCCCTTCGGGAAATCGGCGATCCGTTGATCATGGGCTGCATGCCGTCAACCATGGCGATGGAAGGTCGCGGGTTCACGGGGAAAGTTGAAGGGGCCGGGGTGCCGTTCCCCTGGTCCCGGGACTTGGTCGCTGCAACGCGTCCCCTTTACTTGTCACGCTTCGGCACCCAACTTGGCGCATGCTTCGCCTTTCGGGCCTTGTGCTTCTGGTTGCCGCCGTGGCCCTGTCCACGGTCGTCGGCCCGGGGTGGGGTGCTCCCATTCAACGGGAGGCCAACACCACCCTCCGGCTGCCCGAGGTTCCCGGCTCCTTTGGATACCGACTCACGGCGGCATTTCCCGGGGAATCGTTTCGTGCGGTCGCCATCGTCCCCATCCCGGGGGAAACCAACCGGCTGATGTTCGCCAACCTGGGCGGGGAGATCACCGTGATCCCGGACTTGCAGAATCCGATCCAGGAACTGTTTCTGAACCTCAAGGGGGTGACGGTGTCCGGTGGGGAGCAGGGGTTGCTGGGAATGGCGTTTCACCCGCGATATGCAGACAATGGCCGTTTTTTTGTATTCCGAACGGTTATTGCCAGCACGCCGGGGCGCCCCAACCAGCTTCACGACCGGCTCAGCGAATTCCGTGTCCTGGCTTCCGATCCCAACCGTGGGGACCCCGATTCGGAGGTCATTCTCTTCCAGCAGCCGGATCCCTCGTCGAATCACAACGGGGGGGACCTCCATTTCGGACCGGACGGCTACCTGTACGTGTCGCTGGGGGACGGGGGTGGATTCAACGACCAGTACGGGAACAGCCAGCGGATTGATGGCGGATTCTTCGCCGGGCTGCTCCGGATCGATGTGGACAACCGTCCGGGATCGCTCCCGCCGAATCCCAATGCCGCCGTGGTCGGGAACTACCGGATCCCCCCCGACAATCCCTTTGTCGGGGTGACGCGCTTCAACGGGCGCGCCGTCCGTCCCGAGGCCGTGCGCACCGAATTCTTCGCGGTGGGGCTGCGAAATCCCTGGAGGTTCTCGATCGATTCCGCGAATGGCGACCTCTGGATTGGGGACGTCGGACAGAACCGATGGGAGAGCGTCTTCAAGACCCGCAAAGGGGCCAACCATGGATGGGCCTTTCTGGAGGGAGGCTCCGCCGGACCCAAATCGGGCATGCCCGCGGATTTTCGGACGAATCCCGAGTACAATTACGTGGCCCCCGTCTTCAGCTATTCACGGGGTACGGGGCCGACGCAGGGAAGTTCGCTGATCGGGGGATTTGTGTATCGCGGTGTGCGACTTCCGTCGCTTCATGGAGCCTATCTGTTTGCGGATTACGTGAGCGGGAATCTGTGGGCGCTTCGGCGGCCCGGCACGGGAGCGGTCTCCGTGGAGCGGCTCCTGGGGCGCTCCGGGATCATCGCCCTGGGAACCGATCCCTCCACCGGAGACGTCCTGCTTTCGGATCTGGCCGCCGCGACGGTGTGGCGCCTGGGTTACGATGCGACCTTCACCGGCCCCCCGATTCCGGGGAAACTCTCCGAGACCGGGGTGTTCTCGGATCCCGCGCGTCTGACCCCGGCCCCCGGCTGGGTTCCCTACGAGGTCAACCATCCGTTCTGGTCCGATGGAGCGCGGAAGCGCCGCTGGTTCACGGTGCCCAATCCCGCCGGCACCCTGGGGTTCTCGCCTCAGGAGACCTGGTCCGCCCCGAACGGCACGGTGTGGATGAAACACTTCGACATCGAGATCACGAACGGCGTTCCCGAATCGATCCGACGCCTCGAGACCCGCTTTCTCGTCCGAAACTCGAACGGTGTCCACGGCGTGACCTATCGGTGGACCTCGCCCACGGAAGCGGAGTTGGTCCCGGAGACCGGCGCGGACGAAGTGCTGAACCGGGTGGTGAATGGAGTGCGGGTCGCTCAAACCTGGCACTATCCGGGGCGCGCGGAATGCCTGTCCTGCCACAATGCCGCGGCCGGCTTTTCCCTCGGTTTCAACACGGCCCAGTGGAATCGTGACGTGCTGTATCCCGGGGGGACCCGAACGAATCAGATCGGCGCCCTGGCGGCGGCCGGCTACTTCACCGGGGCGCCACCCACCCTCGCCGGATTGCCCACGCTGGCTGTGGTGGACGACGAATCCGTCAGTGTGGAATGGCGCGCCCGGAGTTATCTGGAGGCCAATTGCAGCTTCTGCCATCGACCGGGCGGCCCTGGGGGCGGCTTCTTCGACGCCCGTCGCCAGACTCCGACGGCGTTGGCCGGAATCATTGATGGACGACTCAATGACGTCTTCGGGGATCCCGGGAACCGGGTGCTGGTTCCCGGGGACTGGTCTCGATCCCTGCTCGCGCACCGGATGTCCACCCGTGGGGCCGAACGAATGCCGCCACTGGCGTCGAATCGGGTGGATGAGGAGGGTTCCCTGCTGATGGCCCGATGGATCGATGAGCTCGCCAAACCTCCCCCGGTTCCGCGGTTCCGATTGCAGGGAGGTGTGGTGGGGAACCATTTGAGTCTGCGAATGACCCAGCCCGCCAATCACGCCGTTCAACTGGAAGGCTCGCCGTCCCTGTATTCTCCGAATTGGAGCCCGCTTCCGGCGCCGGGCACCGGACCTTACTACCCGGCGGAGGCCCGGGAATTGTGGATGGAAGTCCCCGTGGACGGAGGTTTGCACTACTTCCGCGCCCGGGTGTCCCCCCCCTGACATTCCAGCCTGATCGCGGGGGTTCTTCGAGGCCGGTTGGCACGAGAATGCAATGGTCATCCGGGGGCGACCGTTTCATCGTCCAACCACTCCCGCATGAAAGCCTCCACCCTCGTCCCCTTCGTCGTTGCGATATCGATGCCGCTGATTCAGGGCGTCACTGTCGGTGGAACGCCCTCGATGGCTCCGGTGGCCGCGGCGATGCGGCGGATGGTGTCCAGCAATGAGATCGCCGGTGCCGTCACGATGGTGGTGGCACGGGACGCCGTCCTGCACGTGGACAGTTGCGGGTGGTCGGACGTGGCCGCCCGGCGTCCGATGGAACCCGACTCCCTGTTCTGGATCGCCTCGATGACCAAGCCGATCACGGGGGTGGCGGTCCTGATGCTTCAGGATGAGGGCAAACTCCGGGTGACGGATCCCGTCGCGAAATACCTGCCGGAGTTCGCACGGCTGAAAACGCCTTCGGGTAAGTCCGCGGACCTGACCGTCGCCCAGTTGCTCACCCACACCTCGGGACTCGGGGAGGCGACGGGTCCCGCGGCACAGCAGGCGAGGACCCTGGCGGATCTGGTCCCCTTGTGGATGGCGGCACCGATGCAATATGAGCCCGGGGCCCAATGGAAATACACCCAGAGTGGGATCAATGCCGCCGCCCGCATCGTCGAGGTGGTCAGCGGCCAATCCTTTGACGCGTTCCTTCAGGCGCGACTGTTCGATCCGCTGGGCATGAAGGATACCACGTTTTATCCAACGGATGCCCAGCGGGCGCGTCTGGCCACCGCCTACGCGAAGAACCGGGAGACGGGAGCGCTCGAGCCCGTGCCGCCGCGTCCGGAATTCGGCCCGAGGGGTCGTCCGCCGCAGGGGAATGGCGGCCTCTATTCCACGGCCCCGGACTACGCGCGCTTCTGCCAGATGCTCCTGAGCGGGGGGGCGTGGGCGGGACGCCGATACCTCAGTGCGGACGCGATGAGGTTTCTGGCCACGCCACAGACGGGCGATTTGCCGACGGGATTCTTTCAGGGGAATGACTTTGGCCGCCACGGGACCAACTACGGTTGGGGATTGGGAACGTGTGTCCTGCGTACGCCCCATGAGGGAGTGGCCGAAGTCCTGTCCCCGGGAACCTTCGGCCACGGCGGGGCGTGGGGCACCCAGGCGTGGATCGATCCTGTTCGGGGAGTGGCCTATGTGCTGATGGTTCAGCGTTCCAATTTTCCCAACAGCGATGCCAGCGAAGTGCGACGCACCTTCCAGGGTGCCGCCTCTGCGTCCCTGCTGGGACGCTGAGGCTCGGGGTTGGAGGGACCTTCGGGGCGGGCAAACGAGGGGTTTTGGATGGGGAGGGTCTCCGGACTCAAGGCTGGCGTTTCGCCCCTTTTGCGTTCTGTTTCGGAGGGGTCCCTCGTAGCCTGTCCCCATCAATCCCAACACCATGAGTTCCTTGCTTCGTCCACTGGGGGCCACAGTTTTTTGCCTGGCTTCGTTCCTGGGCCCGCTTTCCGTACCAGCCGCAGCCCAAGGCCCGATCCAGGCCCGGTTTTCCCTGCTGGATTCCCATACCACCAATGGACCGGCAAATGCCGTCGCGTGGGTCGGAAACTTTGACGCGGTGAACTTCCCCAAGTTTTCGCCCAATTCCCAGTCCATGGAGGACTGGCTCAGCGCGGTTCGTGTGGGTGATCCGGTCCAACTTTCGCTGGTGGCGCCGGTGGAAAGGGCTGCATCGGTCGTGACCCTTCGGGGATTTGGTCCCTTCCTTTATGGCGGAGATGCCGATGGGGTGTTCCGGATTTACTCCATCGACGAATCCCAGGGATGGGTGAGGCGGAGTTCCCTCGCCTACGGTGGAGGCGGCGGGTTTCCCCAAGGGAATGCCATCAACGACTTCGACGTGGCCGGTCGATTCGCCTGCGTCAGTGTCCTCCAGACGGTGGACGTGCTGGATGTTTCCGATCCTGATCATCTCTCACGGAAGGGCTCGATCCTGATCCCGGTGCCCTATGGACGGGTCACGGTCTCCGGTCAGAGGGCGTTTACGTACGGGAGCTTGTTGGCAGCGAATCCGGGGTACGGTGTCGTGGACTTTCAGGATCCGGTGTCCCCCAAGTGGGTGGGGAACGCGGGCACGGATCTGGGAGTCTTCCTGAGTCTTCGCGTCTCGGGCAATCTGGCCTGCGGCGTGGTCGGAAGTGTTCTGAAAACTTTGGATGTTCAGGATCCGACGCATCCGTTGGTTCTGGGAACTTGTCCGTCCCAGGTCGTGGGTCCCGAGAAGGCGGATCTGGCGATTTCCGGATCGCTCGCATATGTGGGCGGGCCGGGTGGTTTGGAGGTGTTCGATATCAGCAATCCTTCCCAGCCGGTGTCGTTGGGACGCTTCGACGCGGTGGGCGGAGTCGCGCAGGTGGTCGCGGCGGGGACGACGGTTCATTTGGCGGGCGACCTGGGACTCAGCGTCGTTCAGGTTCGGACCGGGCTTCCCCAGGAACTTCACTGGAACGACACCCACGGGCCGGTGCTGGCCCTCAACATCCCGTATGCGTTGGCGGCGTCCGCGAGCGGAGGCGGTGACGTCCAGTTCCGAGTGGAATCGGGACCGGGTTCGATCTCCGGAAATGAGCTGACGGTCACCGGTCTGGGAACCGTGGTGGTGGTGGCCTCCCAGGCCGGGGATGCGGTGACCCTGCCGGTGGAGGAACGTCGGGCCTTCAACGTGCCTGAAGTTCGGGTCCGGTTGGCGGGACTCCTGGATACGGGCGGAAGCGCGGGCGCGGTCACCCTGGTCCACGAGCGGGCGTACATCGCGGACGGGACCGGTGGGTTGGTGATTGCGGATCTTTCGAATCCGGATGCCCCGGTGCAATTGGGGCACTATTCCGGAGGGGGTGCCATTTTCCGAACAATGGTGGAGGGGAACACGGCCTATCTCATGGGGGAACTCGGGCTCGAAGTGGTCGATGTCGGCAATGCGGCGAACCCGGTCAGGAAAGGACTGCTCCGAGACGTGCCCGGCACCCTTCCGACGGCGTTGACGGGACAGGGAACCCGTCTGGCGATCGGGGGCTATGGTGGTTTGGGGGAGGCGGTCATTGTCATGGTGGATGTCAGCAAGGCCAATGCTCCGGTCCAACTGGGGTATGATACATTCTGGTGGCCAAAGCTGAGCGCCCTGGATGGAACCCCGAATTTCCTCGGGTGGTCGGATGTCAACTACAGGACGTTCCGGCTGCACGATTATCGCACACCCACCCAGCCGCAGTTGGCGGGCAATGCGCACCTGCGCGCGAATGCCACCGCACTGCGACTAACGGATCAATACGCCTATGTGGCTCTGGGTTCGACCGGATTGGAAGTTTTGGATCTGGATGATTTCGACAGCATTCGCGAGACGGCGACGCTGGGGGGGCTGGGGGAGACGCGGGACGTGGATGTCGCCGGCGACCTCGCCTTCCTTTTGTCGGACACCGGAATTCAAGTGGTGGAGGTCGGCAACCCGCGGAGTTTGCGCCACGTGGGCGCCCGGGAGCTTCCCTACGCGGTCAGCCGTGTGCGGGCCTCAAACGGTCGCCTGGCACTCGCCGCCGGCTCCAGGGGCCTTCAGGCCGCGGAGTACAGAGTTCATCATCCGCAGGCCTTGAACTGGACCCTGCCTTCGGTGATTGCCTTTCCCGGGAACCCGCTGCTTCCGGGGGTGTCGAGTTCGAGCGGACTTTCCCCGGTTCTCAGTGTCGTCAGTGGCCCAGCGCGGATCGACGGGGACCTCATTGCGCTGACCGGAGTCGGGAAGGTGGTACTCCGCGCCGTCCAGGCAGGGAATGACACGTTCCTTCCCGTAACGAGTGATTGGAATCTGACGGTGTTGCCGCCGGCCCTGAGTGTCCGGGCCAATTCCGGAATCGATCTCACCTGGGCTTCGGGTGTTCCTGGATCGAAATTGCAGTCCAGTGAAACGTTGGTGTCCGGAGGCTCCTGGCACGATGTGGAGGCGACGGTGGAGGAGAGTGAAGGGAAGTCCCTGGTGCATCTCGCGGCGTCGGATCGCGACTTGTATTTCCGATTGTCGGCGCCGTAGCGCCAACCCGGGCGATTCCAAGTGCAGCGGGATTCCGATCCCGGTATTGCTGAGGGCGTGCTGTGGCCGGTAGGGAAATGCTGGGGGGCGTGGGAGGACATCGGATGAAATCCGTTGCGGGCGAACTCTGCCCCGGCCCGGCATCCCTGTCGGATCCCGATCTGGAAACCCTCACAGGCCTTTTCCATCGGTGGGGATTTGACCCGGCACACGCCCCGGCTGTCCTTCGGCGCTGGTATCGGGGTGAGGACCTGTCGGGTCCCCCGTCGCGGCGCCTGCCTTCGGCGTTGCGCGAACGCCTGGCGGTCGCGTTTCCCGGGGAGGGATGCAGCACCGTCCGACGTCAATCGGGAGCCGACGGCACGACCAAGCTTTTGCTGCGGATGGCGGATGGCCGGACGGTGGAATCCGTGCTCATGCCCGGGTACCGCCCGGACCGCGCGGCGGGGTGCATTTCCTCGCAGGTCGGCTGCGCCATGGCCTGTGACTTTTGCGCGACCACCCGCACCGGATTTGAACGCAACCTGACCTCCGGCGAAATCGTGGGGCAGTTTCTCGCCCTGCGCCGGGAGGCGTCCGCCTCGGGGCGTCGGTTGCAGACGATCGTCTTCATGGGCATGGGCGAACCGATGCTCAACCTGGAGGCGGTGTTGTCCGCCGCCCGTCGCATCGCCGATCCTGCGCTGGGGGGATTGGGCGGCCGTCAGATCACGGTGTCCACCGTGGGGATCGTCCCCGGAATCGACTCGCTCACGGCCTCGGAGTGCAATGTCCAGTTGGCGGTGTCCCTGCACGCGCCCGACGACGCCACCCGGGCCCGGCTGATTCCGGCGGGACGCCGGTTTCCCATTTTCGAAATCCTCGCGGCACTGGACCGGTTCCAGGAACGCCGGGGGCGGCCCGTGACAATCCAGTATTGCCTGTTGTCCGGAGTGAACGATTCGCCGGCCCAGGCGCATGGGTTGGCGGATGTGCTCGGGGCGCGCGCGGTGCACGTCAACCTCCTGCGTTACAACCCGACCGGACCCGGCCTGACCGGAACGCAATACGGGGCGTCCACCGAGGAGGCGTCCGAGGCCTTTTCCCAGGTTCTGGCGTCGCGGGGTGTGGTGGCCCATTTCCGGCGCTCGCGGGGGCCGGACATCGACGCCGCGTGCGGACAATTGCGGGCCCGCGCGGCCCTGGTTCCCGCATGAATGGTTCCTCTGTGACCCGAACCCCGATGACTGCAGGCGTTGCAGAAACTCCCGGCATTGAAGCCCGGGGTTTAGTCAAGACCCTGGGCGGAAAGCGCGTGGTGGACGGGGTGGATCTCGTGTGCCATGCGGGGGAGGTGGTGGGGCTTCTGGGTCCCAACGGGGCCGGCAAGACGACCACCCTGCGGCTGTGTCACGGATTCCTGCGTCCCGACGCGGGGACGGTTCGAATCGCGGGATACGATCTGGCGACGTCGGGCGATGACGCGCGCCGGGCCCTGGGGGTCTGCACGCAGGACGACACCTTCGATGGCGATCTAACGGTGCGTGGGAATCTTGCCCAGACCGCCCGGTATTTCCGGCCGGCGATCCCGGCGGTGTCCGAACACATTGACCGGCTTTTGGAACAATTTGGTTTGGACGAGTTCGCCGACCGCAGGCCCGAGACGCTGTCCGGCGGCTACCGGCGGCGCCTGATGATTGCCCGTGCGGTGGTGCATCAGCCGAAGGTCGTCTTTCTGGATGAACCCACCACGGGACTCGATCCGCAGGCCCGCGTGGGCGTGTGGGAGTTGGTGGCCCGGTTGCGATCCGAGGGACTCGCCGTTGTCCTGACCACGCACTACATGGACGAGGCGGAGCGGTTGTCCGACCGGCTCGTCGTGATGCAGTGGGGACGGATCCGGGCGACCGGAACGACCCGGGACCTTTTGGGGGATGTCGTCGGCGAACACGTGGTGGTCGTGCCTTCCGGGAATCCGGGCGCGGATCGGGTGGAAGCCTGGGTCCGGGCGCGTGGCGGGCGGCCGTCCCTGGTGTTGTCGGACTGGCATCTGGCGCTGGATGCCGCGGGGCTGGCCGCCTTCGTGGTGGCGTTTCCGGATCTTCGTTACGAAGTGCGTCCGCCGACGCTGGACGACCTGTTCCTGTCGCTGGCCGGGGAGGAGCGTCTGCAATGAACCGGCCCTTCCGTTCCGCGGTGGAGTGGCAGAGCCGGGCGATTCTCGGTCGTCACCTGCGGGTGCATCTCAAGAATTGGCACACCGCGATGCTGCCTCCGGTGTGCGAGCCCCTGGTTCTGTTGCTGGCGTTTGGCGTCGGCCTCGGGCGTCAGATGACCGCCCTGCAATGGGAGGGGCGGTCGCTGGACTACCTCGCCTATCTCGGTCCGGGGATCCTGGCATACACCGCGTTCATGACCTCCTTCTTTCAATCCCTGTTCTCCGCCTTCATGCGGATGCGGTATCAGAAGGCGTGGGAGGGCCAGCTCACCACGCAGGTCCGGTTGGAGCATGTGGTGTGGGGGGAGGCGCTGTGGGCGGCATCCATGGCGACGGCCTACTCAGTGGCCGTGTGCCTGGTCTTGTCCGGATTCGGCCTGGCGGGACTTCTGCAGTTGCATTGGGAGTGGCTGCCGGTGGTGGTCCCGATGCTCTTTCTCGCGGCCCTGGCGTTTTCGTCGGTGGGCCTGTTGTTCACCGCCGTGCTCCCGAGCATCGACCACATGGGATTGCCCTTTTTTCTGGTGATCATGCCGGTGGGATTTGCGAGCAGTACCTATTTTCCGCTGCCGGACGTCCCCTGGGTCGCCGCGCTCGCCCAGGTGAATCCGCTGCATCACCTTGCTGAAGGACTCCGCTGGCTGCTGCTGGCGGGGAAGCCCACCTGGCATCTCGCCTGGGCGATGGGATTGTGCGGTTTGCTTTTGTTTGCCTTGTTGCCCCTGGATCTGCGGCTGCTGCGCCGCCGGGTCTTCGGCGACGTCTGAATCCTGTTCCAACAATCCGTTATGAAAATCATTTCCATGATCGCCGGGCTCCTGCTGGGCCTGATGTTTGTCGCCGCCGGGGCTGTGGTCCTCCTCAAGCTGGGGCCGGTACCCCCGGTGCCCGAGGGGACGCCGGAGGGGCATTTCATGGCGGCGTTCATGCCCACGGGATATATGACCTTCGTCAAGGTCCTCGAAGTCGCCGGCGGACTTTGCGTGGCGATCCCTCGTGCCCGCAGGCTCGGACTGCTGATCCTAGGGCCGATCCTGGTGAACATCGTGGCCTACCACGTGTTCCTGAAGGGGGGCCAGGGAATGGCTCCGCTGATCCTCCCGGTGGGCCTGACACTGATCCTGGTGTGGGCGGAGCGCGGAGCGTTCGTTGCGTTCCTGCGGGGGACCTCCGCGGTTAAGTCCGGCGGAGTCGCGGCAGCGCCTCGCGACGAAAGGCTGTGAAGTCTTCGGGC
This sequence comes from Verrucomicrobiales bacterium, assembly GCA_016793645.1. Classification (GTDB taxonomy): domain Bacteria; phylum Verrucomicrobiota; class Verrucomicrobiia; order Limisphaerales; family UBA9464; genus UBA9464. Next base: position 8,526 of record JAEUHD010000075.1, on the reverse strand, counting down.
TAGAGGGGGCTGGTGAGGTCGATGAGCTGCAGTTGGGCGGCACCCTGCGTTTCGTTGGCGCGGATGAGGGACTGATCCAGCGAATCCACCTGGCGATCACGGTTGACGTCGTAGGTCGATGTGACCGGTGCCGGATTGAGCGCATTGCGTGGATTTCCCCGCACGCGGAGCAGGTCGCTCGAGTCCACCCCGACGGCGGTGAGCTGATCCCCGGTATCGCCGGGCGCGCTGCCCAGATAGAAGGTATCTCCGCTTTCGAGACCCGTTCGGGCGGAGGAAAGGAAACTGATCTCGACCCATTGGCGGAGGATGGAGCCTTCCGGCCAGATCAGGGTCACCCGGTCGGATCCGGCAACCCCGGCCTTTCTGCGGAGCGTGATCACCGAGGGGGCGGGGCCGGTGGCCCAGGTCGAAGGCTGGTTGTTGTTTCCGACGCGGACACGGATGTCGGCCGCGGTGGGTTGGGCGGGGAGGTTCCAGATGTCGACCATCACCCCGTTGATTCCGCGGCTGTAGGTGGAGACGTTGGCCAGGGTCGCCTTGGTCCCGGGAAGCAGGACCTCCTTGTTGAGGGCGATGGCGCGGTCGTCCGAGGAATTGGCCCCGGCGTCCTTACCGTCAAACGCGGATCCATTGTAGAACATCTGGCGGGCCACCACATAGACTCCGGTTTCGGTGAACTTCCGGACGAGATCCACTCCCGTCTGGTTGACCACCGCGGTCCCGAGCGGGGGCATGTGATAGAGTCCCATTTCGGCGATGCGGCGCCAGAGCACGGATCCGTTCACGTCCCCCGGCTTGATGATTCTGGCCCCGGGGGTGCCGAGATCCGCGGTCACCGGGGCGTTGATGATGCTCTGCCGGGAAAGCGGAGTGCTGAAGCGGGCGTCCCACGAGCCCTGCCCGACACTTCCGGGCATGTGGCAGTAGTAGCAGTTGGCGTCCACATAGGATTTGAAGCGCGCCTCCAGTCCGGCCGTGGCGTCATCGGTGGCGGACAGGTGGGGGAGGAGTTCCGGACTCGGGCTGGGCGGGTCAAGAACCCCCAGGGTGTTGAGTCGCGTGAGTTGGTTGATGCCGGTTCGGGTGGAGATCTTGTTGAGCTGCCGGGTGCTGAATCCGAGGGCAAATCCGGCGGCACCGTTGTGGCAGGTCATGCATTCGGCACGTCCGGGATAGTGCCAGTACTGGGTTCGGATCGCGCCGCCATCCTCGATTTGGAATTCCTCGTCGTATCCCTGGTCCACCACCAGGTCGGCGTCCGAACCATCCGGCCGCCACCGGTAGGTCATCCCATAGGCGGAGTTGGTGGTCTTGACCAGGAACCGGGTTTCGATCCGGCGTTTGGTGGCGGGATTTCCGCGGACCATCTCCAGTTCAAAGTGCTTCATCCACACCATCCCGGTGGGAAACGTCCACTGGTCCGAGGCGCTGCGCTGGACCTTGGAGGTGGCATCCTGGAAAAAGAACCAGCGGCTCTTGATGGCATTGTCCGACCAGAACGGGGCCGCCACTTCGTAGGGTTCGACCTCGGGCAGGACGGTCAGCGCATTGACGTCGGAGAAGACACCGACCGCGCTCAATGTCGGAGGCAGGGTCGGTCCGACGCCCACCTGGCGGACAAGACGGGAGATCTTCTCTCCGTTGCGTTGCGCCAGGAGGATCTCCCCGGTGCCGGGGTGCAGTCCGAATCCGGTGGGACCGAAATCCCCGGTCACGAGCCGGTTCACGGTCGGCTTGCCGGTTCCGTGAAAGGTCATCGCCCAGATGTGCCCGGAAACGTAGTCCCCAAAGATGTATTTCCCGTCGAGGGACGGATAATTGGTGCCGTAGTACACGAGGCCGCCGATGACGGCCGAACCCTGCATGTTGGGGTCTCCTCCGGTCCGCCCGTACTCGTAGATGGGGAAGGTGGGCACCAGTGCGGCCGGGGGCGGTCCGTAGGGCGAGTAGGGGTTGGTCAGGGTGCCCTCGTAGTAGACCCAGCCATAGTTGGCGCCCTTGACGATGCGATTGATTTCCTCGCGTCGCGCGCCCCCGACGTCTCCCGTGTAAATCTCCCCGGTCTTCCGGTCGAAGTGCATCCGGTGCGGATTCCGCTGACCGACGGCCCAGAACTCCGTCCGAACCTTGGCGGGATTCACAGGATTCCCATTGAAGGAGGTGGCCCCGATGAAGGGATTGTCCGGCGGGACCCAGTAGCCCGCCGGTCCGATGGAGGGATGGGGATTCGGGGGAAGACTTCCGGGGCGTCCGTCGACGTCAATTCTCAGGATGGCGGAGAAGAAGTTCTCGTCGAGGTGTTGGGAGGAGTTGAACGGATCGTTCTGCGCCCCTTCGTCCCCCATGGGAACGTAGAGGTAGCCGTCGGGACCGAAATGGATGTCGCCGGACTGATGGATGTTGTCCCGGTCGGGCTGTGCGATGAGGACCTGTTCGGACCCGGGCAGCACCCGGTAGGGATCCGCGGGATCGGTCTGGAATTTGGACAGGGTCATCCAGGTTCTTCCGATCTCCCGGTTGGTGCGGGTGTAGTAGACGAAGAACTGCCGGTTCTCGGCATAGTTGGGATGGAATTCGAGACCCACCAGGCCGGATTCGCCTCCGGAATAGGTGACGTCGCTCAGATCGAGAAAGACCTTCCGTGTCGGGGCCAGGAGATTGGTGATCACCAGAATCCTCCCGACCTGGCCGGTAATGAAGAGTTCGTTCGTCTTTCCCGGGGGCACCGCCAGACCGACGATCCGATCCGTCAAAAAGGTGAAGCGGATTTGGGGGAACGCATTGACGAGGCCGAACTCGGTGACCGGGGCCTGGAAGGGGAGGGCCGGCGGGTTCTGGACAAGTCGCTGCGCCCGGGCCGGACCGAGCACTGTGCCCAGGATTGTGAACGCCAACATGAGCCAGGAGAACCCCCGAACACCCATCCCCGATAGTTGCGGGAAACGGTCCTCGCGCAAGACCGCCGGCGACTGAGGGAGAAGGCGGACGATCGCTTTTGAATGGGAGAGTCGCTGCGGGTCAGGGTTTTGCACGGGTAAGGATCCAGTGAAGGACGGACGCTTCGGTTGCGGTGTCCGGACTAATGCGAAGTTGATCGGACGCTTCGGCGGCGGCATAGGACGCCCGGGTCCACGGGGTGGGGAAACGGTCCCCTGAGTGGTGGATCCACAGGGGGCGCGGGGCGGCCAGGGAGGCCACTCCATCCGGACCACCGATTTGACGGATTCCGGGAACGAAGAATTCGGGGCTCAGCAGGGTGCGGTCATCGGACAGGTCCAGAGCTCCGGCATCCGCAACGACCGCATCGGCCGCCCGCGAGGCAAGCAGCGCCCACAGTCCCGCCGCCCCTTCCCCGACCAGGATGACGCGTTTCGGGCGTGCGACCTGCCGGACATAGGTGATGGCGTTCAGGACGTCGCCCACCCGTTCCTGGAGCAGGGTGCGGTTGTAGGTGGTGAAGAAATTCGTGAGGGGTTGTTCCTGCGGGAGTTCCCGATTTTGAGGGCTGCCCGAGCGGTAGGGGTCAAAGGCGAGGACCGGGATTCGGTTTTCCAGCAGCTTTCGGGCAAAGGCCGCCCGAGGTCCCCCGGGGGCAATCGACTTGCGGCCCTCCGGGTGGACGAGCACGACGGCCGCCCCGAATTGGTCGCCTTCCGGAAGGAGGAGCCGCCGCTCCACCCGGTCCCCCCGTCCCCCGCGACCAAAGGCCCCCTCGATCTGCAGCGGGGGGCGGTCGATGCCATCAATCGCCATGACCCGGGCCCAGTTGGGGACGAAGGTCCGCAGGTAATTGGTGAACGTGACCCGGTTGGTCGGCAGCAGGGAGGTGAGTTCCTCCTGACGGCGCTGGATCCATTGGGTCGTGAAGGCGGGAAGCGTTAACGCCCCCGGGGGAGGGCGACCCTCGGGATACACGCGCAGTTCGGCACTGGAAGGCTGGGTGAAGGGCCGCTCGGCGATGGGGGAGGGGTTGGGGCGTCCGAGGAGGGAGCGCGCGAACCAGCCGTACATCAACTCCCGGGAGGCCTGATTGAAGTTCGCGGGACCCTCGACCCGCACGGCCCGAAACTGGTTGGTGGCCCCCATGAGTCCGTAGATCCGGGCGATCTCCGGGCCTTCAATTTCCGCAGAGGTCCGGGACCAGTCTTCGGTCGCTCCGACGAGCAGCAGGGGACGCGGGGCGATGCAGGCGGCGATCTCCACGTTGTCGGCACCGATTCGGAGTCCCGGCGCGTTCTCGCAGGCGCATTCCCCCTGCATCGCGTGGGAAACCATCGACGCGGGGACGCACGCCTTGATCCGGTAATCCACGGCGGCCAGAAGCATCGCCTGGGTGGCGCCGGCGGACGCCCCCGTGCATCCGAGGCGTTCAGGGTCGACCTCCGGAAGCTCGGAAAGAAAATCCAGGGCGCGGACGCAATTCCACAACTGCTGCCCCAGAAGGTTCAGGTTCCACAGCGCCAGCGCGGGCTCCCGAAAGGTGGCGGCGTGGTGCTCCTGAAAATCCCCGTACAGCGGACGCCCATCCGTGCCCTTTGGGTTGAACTGGATGGTGTCCTGATAGCCGATCATGTCATGGCTGAAGACCACGAATCCGAGCCGGGCCAGATGGATGCAACGGGCGGGCACGTTGACCACCTCCGTGGCTTCCAGCCGGCCCTGGCTCCAATGTCCGTGCGGGCAGAGGATGGCGGGGAACGGACCCGCTCCCGTCCGCGGGCGATACAGGTTTCCCGCCAGGTACACGCCCGGACTCGGCTGAAATTGCACCCGCTCGATCGTGTAGCCGTCCCCGTCAACCCTTCCGAAGATCCGTGCCTCGAGCGGGGTTCGTGTTGGAAGGGGGGAAAGGCCGGCGCTGACGAGAATCTGCGAACGGATTTCCGCCGCCCGCTGGTTCCAGGCCGTCAGATTGGTCACGGCACTGAACGGGCGCCGGGATTGCGGGCCCCGGACGAGCGACATCCGTTGATCGGAATCGGGGAGTTCTCCCCTGGCTGCCGAACACAAGGCCGCCGCCAGTAGGATTGTCCGCCAAAAACGCATGCCCGAGCATACGCAAAATCGGCACCGGGGGAAGTCAAAGCCCGGCCCCGCTGGCGGGCGCGTCCCTGAATCCCCCCTCACGGAGGCGTCGGAAGATCGAGTCCGCGAAAGAACCCGGCAGCCGTGGTCGACGTCTCGACGGCGATCTGCTCCAGGGATCGGCCGGTGACCGCTGCCGCCACGGCCGCGGTTTCCCGCACGTGCGCCGGCTCACAGCGGCGGCCCCGGTGGGGTACGGGGGCCAGGTACGGACAGTCCGTTTCCAGCATGAACGCCCCGGGGGGCGCCGATGCCAGTGCGGTGCGAACATTTCCCCCGTTCTTGAACGTCAGGATTCCCGTCACACTGATCAGCGAGCCCAGTCGTACCACCTCGGCGACCTCCTGCGGAGTGCCGGCAAAGCAATGGAAGACGCCGCGGACCCTCCCCGAATGCGGGGCAAACTGGGCGAGAGTCTCGCTCCAGGAATCGCGGGTGTGGATGACGACATTCAGTCTGGTTTCCGCGGCCACCTCCAATTGCTGCTCAAACAGGCGCTCCTGACGGAGGCGCAAGGCCTGATCCTCCTCAGGACTTCCCCCGCTCGTTTTCGAGGGCAGGCGGTGGAAATCGAGGCCGCATTCCCCGATGGCCACCACCTTGGGAGACCGGGCCAGGTCGCGCAGGGCGGGACGGAGATCGTCCGGGGCCTCGGACGCGTGTCCGGGATGCCACCCGACCGTCGCGAAGACGCCGGGATATTGCGCGGCGATTCGGACGGCGTTTCGGCTCGATTCGAGATCGGTTCCGACGGCGATGATGCGGGTGACTCCGGACAGGGCGGCGCGTTCGATCACCTCGCCGAGATCCGGGGCGAAATCGGGGAAATCGAGGTGGGCGTGGGTGTCGATCAGGGAAACCATGGCGGCGACCCGCCCACCCATGCCTGATCGGGGGGCGCGTTCCAAGGCGGAACGGGCAGCGTTCCGCGCTCCCCGCTTCGGGATTCGACATCAGGTCCGGCTTCGGTAGCCTCACCCGGACATGTTTTCAGTACGTCCCTCGGTGATTCTCACCCACGAAAGCGATCTCGACGGGTTGGTGTCCGGATTGCTGTTGGTGCGGCTGGCCCGGGGGCTGTTCTCGGCCGACGTCACGCTCCAGGCCTGGAATTACCAGGGTTGGAGGAATCGGCAGATGACGGAGCCCGCGGCCTGGGTTTCCGATTTCAGCTTTGAAGTCCGGCTCGACCGTCCGGACTGGGTCGTGATTGATCATCACGCCACCAGCGTCCGCCCCACGCAGGCCCGGTTCATCCATGATGCGGGGAAGTCAGCCTCGCTGCTGGCCTATGAACTGTGTCGCGAAGCGGGATTGTCGTCCCCAACGCTGGATCGTCTCGTGCACCTCACCAACCTGGGGGATCTTTGGAAAAGCAGTGACCCGGAGTTCGGGCTCGCCGTGGACTATGCGGGCCTGGTGAAGGAATACGGCTTCTGGAACCTTCACCGCCTGATCGGCGGCGATCCCGAACGTCTGCTCGATCACCCGCTCCTGGAAGTGATGTCGGTGAAGCGCCGGGTGGAGAATCCCATTGGATACGACTGGTGCCGGACCCATGTGGAGCCGGTGTCCCCGGAGGTCGGGGTGGTCAACACCACCATTGGGGATTCCAATTTGATCGTGCACCAGTTGCTCGACGGCGGGGTCACGCCGTACCGGGTCCTGGTCACGCTCTTTCCCAAGGCCAACCGGACCATTGTGGCCAGCATTCGAAGCCTGAACGGTGAGGCGCTTCCGCTGGCGGTCCGGTTGCAGGGCGGGGGGCATCCGAATGCCGCGGGAACCACGCTGCCGCGATCAGTGACGGATCTCGAATCCGCGATGGAGTACCTCAAGGAAACGCTCTCCCCGGCCCGGTCCGGACGCGACTTCGGCAGCGGACCGGGCGAGCTGAAGCTCTGATCAAGTCCGGGGGCGGACTATTTTCCCCCGGGTTCGCGCCCCAGTTCCTGGAGAAGGTAGGCCCGGCGGTGCTTCAACTGGCGCCGGAAGGACTCCATCCGGTCGTGAAATGCCGCGGCCGCGGCCCCGGGATCCTCACCTTCGAGTGTGGCGCGATGGCGCACTTCGGGTTCAAGGCGCCGTTCCAACGAATCGATCACCGGAAGGAATTCCTTTTCCGTGAACACCGTGTCGCAAAGAACGCGCAGGCGCTTGAGGAACCGTTGGCGGAACTCCGGATTCGCCAGCAGCGGGGCCGAAAAATAGCCGCCCGGCCGCCACCAGGCGTTGGCGCCCCAGGGGGAATTCCGCTGCCGGAACAGGTTGAACCGACCACCGGGTTCCTGGTCGCCCTTCATGCCGTAGGTCAGCGGCATCTCGTACCAGTCGAATTCCGGCGATGCGCCGTCGTAGTCCCCCCAGGTCTTGTCGAGATCCCACGGAATCATCTCCCATTTCCCGGTCTTTCCGGGACCGTGGTACGCGAAGTAGTTGTTGAAGAACCCGTCCCAGTTCTGGATGCACATGCCGACGGCGAAGTACGTGCAGAGTTCCTCGACGTTGAACTCGCGCTGGATCAATTCCCACTGGGCCGCTGAATCCCGCGACTGCAGGGACCGCACCAGAGCGACAAGGTCCGTGTGTCCCGTTTCAGGATTGTTCTTCTTTTCGTGCTGTCCGACGAGGTCCTGGCCGTACCACAGCAGTTTGTAGAGATTCCCGTCGGAGTCCCGCTGGTTGTGCCGCAGGAAGGAGGCGTTGGGCTGCTCAACCATCAGATGGTATCCCATGGGACGCCCCTGCAGCCACAGCCTGAGATGCCCGGTCTTGGGTGTTGGAATGCCCGACTTTCGGAACAGTTCATAGCCGAGGGGTTCCGAGAGCACCCACCGCGGCTGATGTTCGTAAACAAGGTTGATCGTGGTCATCTCGTCCAGCGGGCGGTCCTTGTGCAGGCGGACCTTCCACCCGCCGGCACGCGGGGTCAGGCGGATGTGGTCGAAGGTCTGGACGGGCGCGCCGTTGGTCGGGAAGTAGATGAAGGCGGATTGGCCGCGGGGCGCGGGCGGGGTTCCCCGGCGCGTCCGGTACCGCAGGGAGGATCCGGGCGATTCCTTGGGACCCAGGGGGAGGAGGATGGCGGAGGGGACGGCCAGGCGATTGGTGTTTGCCTGGAGGTACGCCGAGAAGGTTGGGCAGGGTTCCCCCTGAGCCGGCTCAAACCGCTGGGTGCCCTGGGTGCCCACCGCCCGGACGCGGAAGCGAAGCAGTCGTCCGGTGGGCTGCGCGGGGATTTCGGCGGTGAAGGTGCCCTGGGCCTTCCCGGGACTCATGGCGACGACCGTTTCGGACGCCCCCGGAGCGTCGGCAACGGATTGATAGCGGAGTTCGACGCGTTGCACCGGGACGTCGGGGCGCAGACGGGCGGTCACCGTCGTCGGAACCTGGGGCGCCGGGGGAGCGAACCGGACCTCCTCAATCACCGGGGGCAGG
>JAEUHD010000059.1 GCA_016793645.1 Verrucomicrobiales bacterium | reverse complement strand
CGACGTGGAGCAGGTTCCGGCGGCCCCGGTGATTTTCGAGCAGGCGCGCGCGAAGCGGATCCGGCTTACGCCGCCGCCGAAGCCGATCTTCGAGGAGAAGATGCTCTTCGCCCTGCTGTGGAACCGCAACCTGCACACCTTCTGGCGGCAGGAACTGGGGGACGGATTTCTGCGCCGTCTGCTGGCGCACGTGCCGCGAACCTGGCTGCTGGATCCCGCGCCGCTGCCCCCGTCCGCGGCGTATCCGGGACTGGAACTCACCGACTGGCGGCAGCTCAAGGGGCTCAGCCAGCGGGAGCGCGAATTGATCCTCAAGGTCTCCGGGTTTAGCGCCCAGGCCTGGGGGGCGCGGGGTGTCTCCCTGGGCAGCGACCTGAGCACGGCGGAATGGAGCGTTGCGGTGGAATCGGCGCTCGCGGCCTGGCCGCAGTCGCTCCACATCCTCCAGAAGTTCCACCGGCCCCGCGTCGTCGAATTCTCGTGGGTGGATCCCTCATCGGAAGCCGTCGTGGCGATGCCGGGGCGCGTTCGGTTGTGTCCGTATTACTTCGTTGCCGGGGATGCGGTCACGGCGCGTCCGGTGCTGGGCGGTGTCCTGGCCACGGTGGTCCCGGCGGACAAGAAGATCGTCCACGGCATGAGCGAGGCGATCCTGGCCCCGTGTACCGTTTGAAGCGTCCGAATCGCCGGACCGGTTGAGTTTCCAGTCCGGTCGATCCAAGGTTTTCTTACCTCGTCCCGTGTCCCTCGTCGAATACGCCCTGCTCGCGCTGAGTTCGCTGATTGTGATCGTGGATCCGATCGCCACGGTGCCGGCGTTCCTGGCGATGACGCCCAACGACACCCCGGAGCATCGCATCCGGATGGCGCGTCTCGCCTGCCAGGCGGCGGCGGTGATGCTGCTGGTGTTTGCCGTCACCGGGCGCTGGGTCTTCCACTTTCTGGGGATCACCATTCCGGCGCTGCAGATTGCCGGCAGCATCATCCTGCTCCTGATCGCCCTCGACATGTTGCGGGCGACACGGTCCAAGGCGCAGGAAACGCATGAGGAGGTCGAGGCGGGCATGGCCAAGGCCGACATCGCCATCACCCCGCTCGCCATTCCGATGCTCGCCGGCCCGGGCGCCATTTCCACCGTCATCCTGCTGCAGGCCAAGGCGGACACCGTCGCCAAGCACGCGGTGCTCTTTGGGGCCATCCTGGTGGTGTGCGCGGCGAGCTATGTGGTGTTCGCCTTGTCCTCCCGCGGGGCGCGCTGGCTGAGTCCGATCGCGCTGCGCGTCACGACCCGCGTGATGGGACTGCTACTGGCCGCGATTGCCGTGCAGTTCTTCCTCAACGCGCTCCGCGACCTGAAGCTGGTGAGTTTTGGGGACGCCTGAGCCCCCGGTCCCTCAGGCCGCCTTCAGCGGAATTCGTGAACCCGCGCTGGGTCGTGCGTTTTCGGACGCCGGGGCCTCCGGCCGCAGCATCAGGGCGGCCGCGGTGTCCGCAAACCGAAGCCCGCTCCGGGTGAGGCGGAACGCGGTGTCGGTCACCTCGCCCCAGCCGCGGGCGCACAGGTTCCGGATCTCCTCCGCCCAGCCGGTCTTCAGGTCGAAGCCGGTGCGTTCGCGGAATTCGGCAAACGGCCAGCCGGCGTTCATGCGGAGTCCGAAGGCCGCGAGTTCGCCGGCGCGGGCGAGGGGGGACAGGGCCTCCGCAAACTCCTTCGCCCGGCGGCCGCGCTCCAGTTGCTCACAATAGAGCGTGGTGTTGGCCCAGTTCCGGGCACGCAGGCCCCGCACGTATTCGCTGGCGCTGGGGCCGAGTCCGTAGCTGTCGCGTCCGCGCCAGTAGCCGACATTGTGGCGGCAGGCCCGGGACGGAATGGCGTCCGGGGATTCCCCGGGGACCGAGCGCGCAAAGTTGGCGATCTCGTACTGGCGGAAGCCCGCATCCGCGAGCCGGTCCACGAGTTCGTCGTACATCGTGCAGGTGAGATCCTCATCGACATCAAACTGCCCCGCTTTCAGTTGCTCGTAGAGGGGCGTGTCGTCCTCGTAGATCACCTCGTAGCAGCTCAGGTGTTCGGTGCCCAACCGCAGTGCCTCGGCGATGGTGCTTCGCCACACGTCGAGGGTTTGTCCCGGGATGGCGAACATGAGGTCGATGTTCACGTTGGAGAATCCGGCCTGGCGCAGGATGTCGAAGCTGCGGAAGACCTGGTCCCGGGTGTGGATGCGCCCGAGTCGTTCCAACAGGGCGCCATCGAAGGACTGGACCCCCATGGAGATCCGGTTCACCCCCGCGTCGCGGAGCAGGCGTGCCTTGTCCGCGGACACCGTGGCGGGATTGCACTCCACGGTCCATTCGGCGGGCCCGGCGAGTCCGAGGCGATGCATCGCGCCGAGCACCGTTTCCCACTGGGCGAGCGTCAGCAGCGACGGCGTTCCGCCGCCGAAGAACACGGTGTCCGGACGGCAGTCGTCCGAGATCCATTCCAGTTCCCGCACCAGTGCGGCGACGTAGCGCTGGACCTGGTCGCCGCCCGGTGGGGCTGAGTAGAACGCGCAGTACTCACACTTGTGCGCACAGAACGGCACATGGATGTAGAGGCTGCGGACAGGCTCCGGCGGCATGGTATGAGGGTACAGTGGGGTGGCGTTGGTCGGGAGGGGCAATATTTGTTGGTGGTCATTCGTCAGTCGTCAGTCGTCAGTCGTCAGTCGCCGCGGACCACGGACCACGGACCAATGACCAATGACCAATGACCAATGACCAAGAACCACAAACTACTGACCACGAACCACTGACTACCCACCCAACCTCTCCGCCACCCCTTCCAGCGACATTCCCTCAATTTGGATCACCTTGTGCTTGGAGGTCTGGCCGCGGACGAGGGTGACGGCGCGGCGGGGGAGGCCGAGGGACTTGGCGATGAACTCCACCAGGGCTTCGTTGGCGGCGGAATCCACCGGGGGAGCGGCGACGCGGACTTTGAGTTCCTGGTTCAGGATTCCCGCCATTTCCGTTCGCCCGGCACGGGGTTGGACCTTCACCGAGAGCATCACGGCGTCGCCCTGGGCCCGGAGGAAGGGCGGGAAACTCATGGGCGGAGGTGAAAGTAGAGATGGGCGAGGCCCCGTTCGGAGAGGTGCGTGGCGAACCCGATGACGAGGGCTCCCGCGAGTGCGGTGAGGTCGAGTTTGCCGAACCGGGCGGGCAGCCATTCCAGGGGCCGGAGCGCGACGCCACCCACCTGATGGACAAAATCCCAGAAGGGATGCGTCCCGAGATAAACATAGGTGTTCACCAGGCGGAGCAGCAGCAGGCCGCAGATCATCCAGCCGCCGGACACCCAGGCTCCGGCACCGATGAGAACGGCCTGCAGGGCCGGGTGCCGCCAGGAGTGCTCCAGGGGCAGGAGCCGCAGCCATTGAAGGGGCAGCGACAGTCCCAGCCACAGGGTCGCGGCGAACAGGGCTGGAAGGAACAGCAGAAGGGCGGTCGGAAGGCGTGCGAGGGGGCCGAGCATGTCCTGGAAGAATCGGCTCCACGCGGACGGCTCCCGAGTTCCCCGCGCCAGCACGGCGGCGAAGAGCAGCCAGGTCAGGAACTGAAGGAGCGTCCAGATGAAACTGATCGCGGAATACACGAGCAGCCGGCTGGCGAAGTCGGCGCGGAACGGGACGGCGGCCGGCGTGGGATTCCAGGTGGGGACCCATCCGGTGACCTCCGCCAGGGGCGCGTACACCCAGGGACGCAGGATCAGCAGTGCGGCGAGTCCTCCGAACAGGGGCCAGCGCCGGGCGCGGCTGCTCTCCGCGAGCTTGAGATTGCTGAGCAGTGTCCCGGCGCGGTGCGCCGGCATCCGGGTGCCCACCCCCAGCCCCGACAGGAACAGGACCAGCGCCACCAGGTCGAGGAGGAGGTTGAGCAGGGCCATGGCGTCAGGTCCGCCCCTCAATGGGAGTGAGTGCGGGCGGACCAGGATCCCGGACTACATCATTTTCAGCAACGTGTCCGCCATGTCGCTGGGCGTCGCGGCGATCCCGATGCCGGCGGCGCGGAATGCGGCAATCTTTGCCTCGGCAGTGCCCTTGCCGCCGCTGACAATGGCGCCGGCGTGGCCCATTCGGCGTCCCGGAGGGGCGGTGGCACCCGCGATGAAGCCGGCGACCGGCTTGGTGCCGTGCTTGGCGATCCATTCGGCGGCCTCCTCCTCGGCCGAGCCGCCGATTTCACCGATCATGATGATGCCCTTGGTCTCGGGATCGGCCATGAACAACTGGATGACGTCGAGATGCGACGTGCCGTTGACCGGGTCGCCGCCGATGCCCACGCACGTGCTCTGTCCGACACCTCGGACGGTTAACTGGTACACGGCCTCGTAGGTGAGGGTTCCCGAGCGGCTGACGACGCCGATGTTGCCGCGCTTGTGGATGTAGCCGGGGGCGATGCCGATGCGGCAGCCGCCATGGCTGTCCGGTCCCTCGCCCGGCGTCACGATGCCGGGGCAGTTGGGTCCGATGAGCCGGGTCTTGGAACCCTGCATGGCCCGCTTGGCCCGCACCATGTCGTTGACCGGGATGCCCTCGGTGATGGCGACGACGAGGTCGAGTCCGGCATCCACACCCTCCAGAATCGCGTCGGCGGCGAAGGGCGGTGGCACAAACACCGCGCTGGCGGTGGCGCCGGTTTCGCGGACCGCCTCGGCGACGGTGTCGAAAATCGGGACGCGGGTGCCCTTGTGTTCAAAGAACTGGCCGCCCTTGCCCGGCGTAACGCCGGCGACGACCTGGGTGCCGTAGTCGATGGAGAGTTGGGCGTGGCGGCCGCCGAAGGAGCCGGTGATGCCCTGGACAAGAACCTTGGTTTTTGGGGTGACGAGAATGGACATGGGCGAAAATCGGGAGTCAGTGGCCCGTGGTCCCGGAATTCCCGGGATCGGGGCCGTGATGTCTTAGTGCGGGTGGGAATTGCGTTTGTGGATGCAGAGGACGTTTCCGTCGGGATCGTAGATGAAGGCCATCCGGCAGACGGGGGTGGGGAACGGGTCCATCTTGAAGCGGACCTGACGATCCTTCAGGTGCTGGATGGCGGCGTCGAATTCCTCAACCTCCAGCGCGGCGCAGCATCCATCGGAACTGGGCTTCCATCCGGGGGCAACCCCGATGGAAAGGGTTCCGGAACCGATGTCGTACTCGGTCCATTGCATGCCCCCGGGCTCACCGACGAGGTAGGTCGGCTTGAGCCCCAGGATGCCTTCATAAAATTCCCGGGCCCGGGCCATGTCGGTCACCGGGTAGGCGGAGAAGGCGATTTCGGTCGCGCGGATCATGGGAGGCGGGGCTCAGCCGTTGACGGCCGCGACCACCTTCCTGGCGGCATCGGCCATCGAGTCGCCGGAGGTCAGCTTGAGTCCGGACTCGGCCAGGGTGTTGCGTCCAGCGGCCACGTTGTTGCCCTCGAGGCGGACCACGAGCGGGATGGAGAGTCCGGTTTCCTTCACGGCCTCCACGATGCCGGTGGCGATCACGTTGCAGTCCATGATGCCGCCGAAGATGTTCACGAGGATGCCCTTCACGGACGGGTCGCTCAGGATGATGCGGAACGCCGCGGCGACCTGGTCCTTGGAGGCACCACCCCCGACGTCGAGGAAGTTGGCCGGGCTGCCGCCGAAGTGCTGGATGATGTCCATGGTGGACATCGCGAGTCCGGCGCCGTTGACGAGGCAGGCGATGTTTCCGTCGAGCTTGATGTAGTTGAGGCTGAACTTGCTGGCCTCGACCTCCAGCGGGGATTCCTCGGCGAGGTCCCGCATGGCCACGATGTTCGGGTGGCGGTAGAGCGCGTTGTCGTCGAGCCCGATCTTGGCGTCCACGCACATGATCGCCTCCTTGCCGTCCGCGGTTTCGACGATCGCCAGCGGGTTGATCTCCACCATGGAGGCGTCGCATTCCCACCACGTCTTGTAAACGCCGGCAATCAGCTTGCAGGCCTGGTTGAAGACGTCGCCCTTGAGTCCGAGCGCCGCGGCGATCTTCCGGGCCTGGTAGGGCATGAGCCCGACGGCGGGATCAATGTGCTCCTTGAAGATCTTTTCCGGGGTCTTGGCGGCGACCTCCTCGATGTCCATGCCACCCTCGGTGCTGGCCATTACCAGCGGACGCGAATTCGCACGGTCGAGCAGGACGGCGAGGTAGAACTCGCGCTTGATCTTCTCGGCGCCGGCGATGAGCAGCGTGCCGACCACCCGGCCCTCGGGACCGGTCTGCTTGGTGACCAGCGTCTTGCTGAGCATGTTGCCCGCGACGTGGACCGCCTCCTCGACCGACTTCACCAGCTTGACGCCGCCCTGGAAGCCGTGGGTGAAGGTTCCCTTGCCGCGTCCACCGGCGTGGATCTGCGACTTGACGACCAGAAGCGTCTGCCCGGCGGCAAAGAGCTTTTCGGCGATGGCCTTGGCTTCGGTGATGGTCTGGCAGGATTCGCCCGGGGGGACGGCGACGCCGTATTGTTTCAGCAACTGCTTGGCCTGGTACTCGTGAATGTTCATGAAAAATCAGTGCAGCTCGTCCAAAGAGGACATCACCGGAATGCCCGGGATGTCCAAGAAATGCGCGTCAAAGGTCAGTACCGCCGCTTCGATGCGGCGCGCACAGGCGGCGATGACAAAATCCTGGGCGGGCAGGGTGATTCCCTGGCGGCCCAGCTTCCAGGCGTCCTCCGTGGCGGCGTCCCAGATCCGGTTGTCGGTCGGCGCGTAAATCATGACGTTCATGAAGGCCTCAATGGCCTCCCGGACCGGACGCCGGACGACCCCGCGTAGAACCTCCAATCGGACCATGCCGCACGTAGCCAGGTCCAAAGTCCGGGCCCGGCTGACCAGTTCGCGGACGGGGTCCTTCCCCGTCCGCATCAGATGGATCCAGACACTGCTGTCAACGAGCACTACGGCGGCCATGGGACTTGGCGGTCGCTCCGGCAGCGGCACCGTACCGCGTGGCCATGAGGTCGTAGGCGGGATCCACGGCTTCCCGGAGCTCGTCGGCGGTGAAGCCCAGCCCCCGGTCGGCGTAGCCCCGGAGTTTGTGCCGCCGCTCCAGTTCCCCGAGGGCCAGGGCAACGGCGGCGGTCTTGCTTTCGCAGCCGTAGATCGCCGTGACCCGCTCCAGGAGCGCTTCGTCAATGTGAAGCGTCATCTTCATGCCATACCGAGTATGGCATTTGGTGCCGCCGCGCAATAAAAATTTTGGTTTTGCGTCGCCAATCCGTGGGCTCACCGGGAATTGGAGCGGACCGGACGGCCTGAAGCCTGCGCTACAAACGCACTGATCGGTGCCACTCGTTCGTAGTCCAGCCTTCAGGCTGCTCCCCCGCCCAACGGCCGCCCTCGCGTCCCCGGACCACAGGCTGAAGCCTGCACTACAAACGCACTGATCGGTGCCGCTCGTTCGTAGTCCAGCCTTCAGGCTGCTCCCCCGCCGCCCAACGGCCGCCCTCGCGCCCCCGGACCACAGGCTGAAGCCTGCACTACAAACGCGCTGATCGGTGCCGCTCGTTCGTAGTCCAGCCTTCAGGCTGCTCCCCCGCCCAACGGCCGCCCCCGCGTCCCCGGACCACAGGCTGAAGCCTGCACAACGAACCGGGGTCCAGCGGTTCACCGCTGGGCGAGGGGCACGACCTTGAGTCCGACCGGCCCCGTGTACACCGACTGCGGCCGGATGAGCCGGTTGTCGGCGAGCTGCTCCAGCACGTGGGCGGTCCAGCCGCTGGTGCGGGCGATGGCGAAGATCGGGGTGAAGAGGTCGGTGGGGATGCCGAGGCTGAAATAGACCGTGGCGCTGTAGAAATCGACGTTCGCGTGGAGGTTCTTCTTCTCCAGCATCAGGCTGGCGATGCGCTCCGACATCTGGATCCACTTCGGATCGCCCAGTTTCGCGGAGAGGATCTGCGCCATGCGCTTGAGGTGCGGCGCCCGGGGGTCGAGCACCTTGTACACGCGGTGGCCGATGCCCATGATCTTGCGCTTCTGGGCCAGCGACTCCGCCACATAGGCGTCCACTCCCTCGAGCGATCCGATTTCCTGCAGCATCTTGATCACGCCCTCGTTGGCGCCACCGTGGAGCGGTCCCTTGAGCGTGCCAATGGCGGTGGTGATCGCCGAATACATGTCGCTCAGGGTGGCGATGGTCACCCGTGCGCTGAAGGTGGAGGCGTTCATGCCATGGTCGGCATGGAGGACATAGCACATGTCCATCGTGTTGACCTTCTCCTCCGAAGGCTTCTCCCCGTCGATCATGTACAGGAAGTTCGCCGCCTCGCCGAGGGTGGCGTCGGGATGCACGAGCGGCTTGCCCTGGCGGGCGCGGTGGAAGTAGGCGGTCACCACCGGGATTTGCGCGATCAGGCGCAACGCCTTGCGGCGCTGGGCGTCCATCGTGTCGTCGTCCGCCACGGTGTCATAACACCCGAGGGCGCTGACGCCGGTCCGGATGGCGTGCATCGGAGGACAATCGGCCGGGAGTTTGACCAGAAGGTCGATGACCCCCTGCGGCAGCTCGCGATAGCCGGCCAGCACGGACTTGAGTTCGGCCAGTTCCTTGGCGTTGGGAAGATGATTGTGGTGCAGCAGGTACACGACCTCCTCGTAGCTGACCTTTCCCGCCAGCTCGTCGATGTCGTATCCGCAGTAGATCAGTTTTCCGACGTCACCGCGGACGTCGCTCAGGCGCGTATGCGCGGCGATGACTCCTTCAAGTCCCTTGGAAACATTGGCGGCGGTGGCGGGGTTTTCAGCGGTGCTCATCAGCAAATCGGTTCAAAGCGGCTCAAGTCTAGGCGCAGTCTGTTCGCAAAGCCGGGGGCGTCAACGGATTTCCCCCAAAGGACCCGGGAAGAGGCGGTCCCGGCCCTCCCGGGAATGTTCCCCGGAGCCTGAAGCTATGGCAGTGGATGCCGAGGGGATCTCCAGAACCACCCGCAATCCCCGGTCGGAACCCGGCAGCAACTCCAGGGTGGCCGCCCCGCCGTACAATTGCTCCAGCCGGCTCCGGCAGTTGGTGAGTCCGATGCCCGGCTCGGGCGGAAGGTCAGGATCGAGCCCGGTCCCGTTGTCCTCCACTTCCAGATGGAGCCGGTCCGGTCCGGCCGGACGCGCCCGCAGCGTAATGATTCCGGCCCGGACCTGGGGCTCGATGCCGTGCTTGATCGCGTTCTCGACGAGCGGTTGGAGGATAAGGCTCGGGACGGGGGTGTTCAGGGTGGCGGGGTCGATCTCCCTCCGGACCGCCAGATGGTCCCCGAACCGGATCTGCTCGATGTCCAGGTACCGGTCGAGAAACGCCAGTTCATCGCGGAGGGGAACGCTGTGTTCCCCGGAACGGTCCAGGGCCGCCCGCAGCAGTTCGCTCAGGCGGATCAGCATTCGGTCCGCGGCATCCACGTCCCGGTACATCAGCGTGCTGATGCCGTGGAGTGCGTTGAACAGGAAGTGCGGATTGAGCTGCATCTGGAGCGCCTGCAGGCGGGCTTCCGTCAGCCGACGTTCCAGCTCCAGTTCCCGGCGCTCCCGCGATTGGGATTCGCGGTAGAATCCCACGGCATGGGTGGCCACCACGATGACCCAGTACACCAGCACATTGACCACCAGGGTGGCCACCAGGGCATAGCGGAAGGTTTCGGAGAACGGGGTGGCGGTGAGCCAGACGGCGAGGGCGGCGCGCAGGAGCGTCCAGACCAGTGAGAACACCACACAGGCGACCAGATGCAGTGTCAGGAGCAGCCGGAACGGAGCGCTGCCGAGCGGAAAACGCCGCGCCAGCAGGATGGCCGGGACGGAGAGCAGGGCGAACGTGTACCAGTCGCCCAGGGAACGCTTGAGGGCGAAGGACCAGCTCACGGGCAGGCCCACCTTGATCTGGGTGAGGTAGAGCTGTCCGGCGAAGGCGAGTCCGACAAAGGTCCAGAATCCGAAGAAGACGGCGGGCCAGACCCAGCGCATTTGCCGAAGTGGGGGAGCCAAGCCGTTGGAGGACCGTGTCTCGATGGGCGGATCCTGCCGGCCCCTGCAATTCTTGGAAACCGCGAAACGCCTCCACGGGGCCCCCACTCGTTGGTAGTCCAGCCTTCAGGCTGTGCCCCTCCGGCCGACTGCCGCCGTCGTGTATTTGAAGGACAGGCTAAAGCCTGCACTACAAGCGTCGCTCGTTCGTAGTCCAGCCTTCAGGCTGTGTCCCCGCCCGACGGCTGCCGTCGCGTATTTGAAGAACAGGCTGAAGCCTGCACTACAAGCGTCGCTGGTTTGTAGTCCAGCCTTCAGGCTGTGCCCCCCCGCCTGACGGCCGCCGTCGTGTCCCTGAAGAACAGGCTGAAGCCTGCACTACGAACGCCCGGCTCAGAACCATTGCATCCTCGCGGCGGTTCCGATATGCCAGCGGGCGTTTCGCAGCGCTACAACTTCCATCTACCCGTCTTCCATGGCACTTCGATTGGGCGACATTGCCCCTGATTTTACGGCTGAAACCACCGAGGGAACCTTCCGCTTTCACGAGTGGCTCGGGGACGGATGGGGCATCCTCTTTTCGCATCCCGCGGATTACACCCCGGTGTGCACCACGGAGCTCGGCGCCACGGCGAAGCTGCGTTCTGAATTTGCCCGTCGGAATGTGAAGGTGGCGGCCGTGAGCGTGGACCCCCTGGCGGACCACCACGGCTGGATCAAGGACATCAACGAAACACAGGGCACCACCGTCAATTTCCCGATCATCGCCGACCCGTCGCGCACGGTGGCCACCCTGTACGACATGATCCACCCGAACGCCGACGACAAGGCGACCGTCCGCTCGGTCTTCGTCATCGGACCGGACAAGAAGATCAAGCTGACCCTGACCTATCCGGCCTCGACCGGACGCAATTTCCTCGAACTGCTGCGGGTCATCGACTCGCTGCAGCTCACCTCGAAGTACCGCGTGGCGACGCCGGCGGACTGGAAGGACGGCGAGGACTGCATCATCACCCCGGCGGTGAAGGATCCCGAGGCGGAGACGCTGTTCCCGAAGGGCATCCGCCGCGTGAAGCCCTACCTGCGCTACACGCCGCAACCCAACCGCTGAGGGCGGACGGCGCGCCGCGGGCGCCCCATTGATTCCCGGACGCGGATTCGCACATGGCGGCCTTCCCACGACAGCTTCCGTTCATCGTCACGACCGAGGCGTGTGAACGGTTCAGCTACTACGGGATGCTGTCCATCCTGACGCTTTACCTGCGCGACCCGCTGGCGCTCGGGGACACGGGCGCCAAGGAGGTGGTGCACCTGTTCAAGATGGCGGTGTATTTCCTGCCGCTGCTCGGTGCCTTCGTGGCCGACCGGTGGTGGGGACGCTACCGCACCATCCTGTCCCTGGCCTCCTTCTACTGCCTGGGACATGGCCTGCTCGCGGTTCTGGAGGGCTCGCGGAATGGCGTGTATCTGGGGCTTGCGTTGATCGCACTGGGAGCGGGAGGGATCAAACCGTGTGTGTCCGCCTTCGTTGGAGACCAGTTCCGCGCCGACCAGATGCACCTGCTTCCGAAGGTGTACGGACTGTTCTACTGGTCCATCAACCTGGGGGCGATGCTCGCCTTCGGCCTCATTCCGCTGGTCCGCGATCATTTCGGATTCGGCTGGGCCTTTGCGATCCCCGGAATCTTCATGGGCCTGGCAACCCTGGTGTTTCGGATGGGTTCCTCCCGGTATGTGAAACTGCCGCCCTCGGCGGCTTCGGGCTCCGCGGAACCAACGTCCACGGAGTCCGGAGTTTCCCGATCCCGAATCCTCGCCCGGGTGGCCCTCGTGCTCCTGCCCGTGCCCGTGTTCTGGGCGTTGTACGATCAGATCAACTCGTCCTGGGTGATCCAGGGCACGCGGATGACTCCGTTCGAGTTGGTGGGGTACCGGGTGGACGCGGAGCGCATCCAGTCGGTCAGCGCGCTGCTGGTCCTGATCTGGGTTCCGGTGCTGACTTTTGGGTTGTATCCGCTGGCCGACCGGCTCGGGCTGCGTCCCACACCGCTGCGGCGCATGGGCGTCGGCATGGTGGTGACCGCCGTGTCCTTCCTCATGTGTGCGGCCCTGCAGCGCCGGATTGAATCCGGTCCCGCCGTGTCCCTCGCCTGGCAGATCCTTCCCTACACGGTGTTGGAATTGGGCGAGGTGATGGTCAGCGCCACCGGACTGGAGTTCGCCTATTCGCAGGCCCCGGCGTCCCTGCGCAGCACGGTGATGAGTTTCTGGCTCCTCACCACCTCGCTGGGAAACTTCCTGGTGGCCGCCATCACCGGGATCAACGCCCGGTACGTCCATGCGGGTGGAGCCGCGGAGTTCCTCTTCTACGGACTCCTCATGCTCGCCGTCTCCGGCCTCTTCGCCGTGATCGCCAGTCGATACCGCGCGGCAAATCCCTGAATTCGGTCCCCGAATTCGTCCGCCACTGACGACGGACCACAGACCACAGACCAAGGACTAAGGACCAATTCCTTATGCCCTCTCCATGTACTTCCGCGTCCGGGTGTCCACCTTGATCTTCTCGCCCTCCTTGATGAAGAGGGGAGCCTGCATTGTGACGCCGGTCTCGAGTTCGATGCTCTGCTGGACGTTGTTGGCGGAGTCGCCGCGGACGCCGCCTTCCACCTTGGTCACCTTGAGGACGACGCTGGGCGGAAGTTCGACCGTGACGGCCTTGTCCTCGATGAACGTGATCGTCACGGATCCGTTCTCCACCAGGAAGTCCTTGGCGTCGCCCACGAGTTCGGCGGCCACGGTGACCTCCTCGTAGGTGTCCGGATCGGAGAACACGTAGTCCTCGCCCGACTTGTAGCTGAAGTCCATCTTGGTGGTGTTCAGTGCCACCGTCTCGATCTTCTCGTACGAGGTGAAGCGGACGTCCATGGACCGGCCGGACTTGATGCTGCGGAGGATTCCCTGGACGAACGCGCGGAGGTTGCCCGGGGTGCGGTGGGTGACCTCGAGGACGACGCAGACGTCGTTGTTGTAGAGAATTGCCTGCCCCTTGCGGAGTTCGTTCGCGTTGACTGCCATAAGCCTGAAAGAAAGTGATGACCTTCCGAGGGTTCCCGCCGGAAAGGAACGCGGACGTTACCCGGCGATCCCATGCTGGCAAGCCCCCAATTGGGTCTGCCGCGACGTTCGGAGCGTGGGGAGTCGGAGTCTTCCCGCGCGGCTGTCGAGGTCCCACCCAGGAATGGGAGGGATGGCGTGTCGCCGTCCCCATCCTATTCCGCGGCGGGGCGTGTGGAGGAGCAGCGGGTGTTCGATGCGCGGGATTCCCCATGGAGGCCTCCCCGTCCAGAATCGGATGGTTTCTGACGGCGGGCAGCGTAATCCTCGGGGAGCCCGGTTGCCATCGGGCGCAGGTCGGTACGTTGTTTGTGAAAACGGAAGGCACAACATGAGCCATCCCCGAGCGAAGTTCCCACTCATGGCCGTGGTGCTGTCCCAGGTGCTCCTTTCGGGCTGCGGGGAGTCAGCGGGCGGCGCGAGGACGGGATTTCGTCCTGAGTTGAGACAGTCGGAGGTGCGTGTGGTCCTGCTCAGGGTCGGCCCAAGGACCTCCTCCACGAGCCAGCCGACCTTCCAGGTGACGTACGGAGTGGAAGTCCCGGCGACGGGTGCCTTCTCGGATCTGGGCTTCAAGGGCAACGATGAGATCGCCCTGCTCGTTCGGGGGAAGCCCATCCCTTTGCCGGGTGGGTTTTCGAGCAGCGCGATGGGGTTCGGGGAGCTTTCCTCGCGAGGCGAATTGCGAAAACCGACACTCCAGGAGGGGAAGGCGATGATCTTCGAGGACATCACCTTCCCCGCGCTCCAGATCGATGCCGGGCATTTGGATCTCCGGATTCAGTTCTCCTGGCGTGGAACGCCGTTGAGATTCGATTTCGAGGACGTCCCCGTCGGCTACCGCAACGCTGGCGAAGAAAGGTGAGAACCGCCCGTGAGGCGGGCAGTCCGGACCGCAGGCCGCACGGGCCAACCGCGTCCACGATCCGGATCGCTCCGCCGGGGGCCATGCGCAGGGTTCCGGGTCGCGGCAGGAAGGGGTGATCCTTTCGGGTGGTCCGATGAGTTCGACCCCATCCGATCTGAATTCGAGGATCTCGGGAGCGGGGCGCCATTTGGCGCCAATCCGGAGGCATCCTCATGGTGTGGGTGTTCACCCCCTTTGGACCAGATTGAGCTTTGGTTGTGGGTCGGGGGTGGCAGGCTTCAGCGCCAACACGATGATGAAAACTCAGGAACGCGGTCGGAAGGTTTTGGTTCACGGCCTGTTGCTGGTCATGGTCGGGCTGATTTGCGGTTTCTTTGTGCCGCAGACTCCCTATCCCAGGCTCGCTCTGGGTGCGCACATTCAATTGGTCAGCAATGGGATGCTGCTAGCCCTCATGGCGGTGTTGTTGTTGGCGCTGCCGCACCGTGTCGGCCCGAAATCCGCCGGGGTGATGCTGCTGGCGGCCTGGCTGACGTGGGGCATGGGAGTGTCCGAGATTGCCAATGCCTGGTGGGGAACGACGCAGATGTTGCCGATTGCCGCCGGTCTGGCCGGGGCGAAGGGCGGGGTGGCGTGGCACGAGGCGGTCGTGAAGCTCACGCATGTTGCGGCGGGACTGGGTCTGGTGGCCGCCTGGGCGCTTCTGATCGTCGGATTTTTGAAGCGACCCGAGGCGGCAGGGGGTGGCGGTCGATAGGGCCGGGGTGGATTTGGTCTTCACGCCGAACAGGCGCTGGATTCAGCCGGGCGAACCCCGGGAACCGCGTTGCCGGGAGGCGCCGTCATCGGTCCCCGGGAATCCGGGGATCGGTGGAAACCCCGGAATTACAGCGGTCGCACCCGGATGGCCCGGTACCAGACGTCGTTGCCGTGGTCCTGAAGGCAGATGAATCCTGAGGTTTCCTGAGCGAACCGGGGGAGGTCCTTGAACTTGGACTTCGCGATGAGGGCCTTGGCCTCGGGCGAGGAGAGGTCCAGGGCGACGACCCGTTGGCCGTTCAGCCAGTGTTCAAGCTTCGAACCCTTCAGGACGATGCGGGATGCGTTCCATTCGCCGACGGGCTTGAGGGCCTTGGCGGTGTCGGGGGCCACCAGGGCGTACAAGGCGGCGGCGCTGGTCTTTGGATTTTTGCCGTCCGGATGCAACGCGTCGTCCAGGATCTGATACTCGGGGCCGGTATTCCACGGTTCGGACCCCACCTCGGTGACCCGGTACATCACGCCGCTATTGGCTCCGGGGGAAACCTTCCACTCCCACTCGAGTTCGAAGTCGCCGAATTTCTGCCGGGTCACGAGGTCGCCGGCGCCGCCTCCGCCCTTGACGTGCAGGGTGCCGTCCACGACTTCCCATCCCTTCTTGGGAAACCCCTCCTGGCGGTAGGCGCGCCAGGCGTCGGTGGATTTTCCGTCAAAGAGGACCACCCAGCCGGCGTCCGCCGCAGCGAGGGTTCCGGCGGAGAGGGCCAGAAGGGTGAGGAGGAAACCAATTTTGGAGCGACTCATGGGATATCGGGGTGCAGTCAATCGGGATTCCCCGGGGACCGTCAAGGACACTCCCGTGGGATTCGATTCCCAAACCCGCCCTTGCCCCGGCCTGCGATTCTCGGTTCGGGACGCCGCCCCTGCGGCTCTTGCGATCCATGATTTCTTCCGGCCTGCGGGACCTGTTCTCATTTGTGAGGATGCCGCAGAAGCCTTGTATTAATCCTGCATTTGTCGGGTATGAATGCAGGCGCCCGTGGACGAGGCTGGACTTGGGGCGGTCCTGAACGTTCCAACGGAGACGCCCGTGGAGGGAGAGTCTCGTGGGTCAGCGCGCGGGCCCAGGGCAGGCGGCTGAAGCCCTCCCGTTCGAAGAGGCCGTCATGGGTGGATCACCTACAACTCCGTGGCCGCGGCGGTGCCGACGACCACGGCCAGGATGGTGAACAACACGGCAAAACCGGTTATGAATAAGATGCTCATGCTCCAACGATTGTTATTGCGCCGCCATCCGACGCAGATTTGGGGACTACGGGAACGGAGCATGTCGCATACCACCTCGCAAGGGGTTACCCGGGGATCCCAGGAGTGTTTTTTTCTTCCCGGGTGAAGGAACGTGGGAGCGGGGGACGCGCCACGGGTTTTCCGGAAGTGACGACGACAAATCCCCCTCACGGACGGCGGTGGAATTGCCGTCCGGCGTCCCGGAACACCGGGTCACAGTTCGCTGGCCACCGCCGTGCCGACCACCAGCACGAGCAGCGCGAACAAAACTACAAATCCAGCCAGAAACCCAAGGCTCATGGAAACCATTCGTTGGACAATTGAAACGTGGGAACACGGAAAGAGGAACACGTCCGGACCATGCGCGCAACCGGCAGAGTGACGTGTGAGTAACTTTTTTTTCATCAGAATGCCTTCCTCGAACACGCAGGTTCATGGCTAACGATAATGGACGTAAACAAGCGCCTTGGAATTGGGTGTAAGTTCCCACTTTCGCCCACGGAGGGTTCTCGGCATTTTGGCCCGCGATATGAGACAATACCGGCCCGGATGGCTACTCTGGCTTCTGCTGATCGCCTTTTCCGTTCAGATGCGGATGGCAGGGGCTCCGGTCGACGAGTTCAAGAAGCAGTCGGCCGTGGGGGTCAAGGCTGCGGAGTCGCTGACCCAGGTGACGGGCGTGGCCATTTCCCCCCTTCTCGGCATGGGCGCTGTAGGGGCTTACAAGTACTACCGGGCGTCGGCGGAGGAACGGAAGTCCCTGCCGTGGTTCGCCCAGCCTTGGTTTTTTGCGACGGCGCTGCTCCTGGTCGCGGTCTGCATGGCCAAGGATGCTGCGGGGCCGGTGGTTCCCACATCACTGAAGAAGCCGTTGGATCTCGTCGAACTCTTTGAAAACAAGGCCAGTGCCCTGTTGGCGACCGGAGTCATCATCCCCATTGCGCTGGAGATCTTTGAGCAGACCAAGCCCCACCTTTCGGACTCCCTGGACCTCGCGGGCCTGCACTTTGCCGCCGCCGGCCTTGCCTGGATGGGAGACCTGATTGTGGTTCCCGTGGCACTCCTCACGTTCGCGGTGGTCTGGTTGGTCTCCCACACCATCAACGTCCTCATCCTGATCAGTCCCTTTACCACGGTGGATGCGGCGCTGAAGTCCTTTCGGGCGGCCATCCTGGGCACGGTCGCCGGCGCCGGTATCGTGGACTCCCGCCTGGGGGCTGCGTGGTCGCTGATCCTCGTCCTGATTTGTGTCCTGTTGGCGCCGTGGGCGTTCCGGACGGTCACCTTTGGAACCCTCTTTGCGTGGGATCTGGTCACGTTCCGGCGAAAGCGGTTTGTTCCTGATGCCGGGGGCATCTGGATGTTTTCCGCCCGTCCCCTGGGTTCAGCCCCGACGCGCGCCTACGGGCGCCTGATCCGGGATGATCAGGGGCGCCTCAGTTTTGTCTGGCGTCCCTGGTTGGTGTTCCCGGCCCGAACGGAGGTCGTGCCGCCCGGAAGGTATGTGGTGGGAAAAGGTCTCGTGCATTCGGAAATCCTTCGTGTGGAGGAAGGAAAAGCTCCGGATGTCTTCAATCTTCCGCCGCGGTGCAATTCTCATGAGGAGGGGATTGCCCGCATCTACGGGTTCAGTGAGATTCGGCCTGTGGGACTCCGCGCGGCGTGGACGTGGCTCAAGGGCCTGTTCTCCCCGGGGAGCCCGGTTACTGCCACCGGCGGCTGAACCTCCCGCCGGGGCCTTCAGGGAAGGGGGAGCGGCGAAAAGAATGCCGGGACCTTCGGTTGGGGCGGCGCCGGAGCCCAGATGCGGATGTTGTCCACCTTGCCGGTGTCGTCAAAGGACCCAAAGCCCACCCAACCGGAACCGAATGAAGTGTCTTCGGCCGTCATGATCGGCTGCTTCAGGTCGTCAAAATAGACGCGAATGCTCCCGGCCTGCCGTTCCAGCCGGACCCGATGCCAGATTCCAAGGCCCCAATTCACCCCGGAGGTGGTGGTCTTTGAGATTTTGGTGCGGGGCGCTTCCCGGACGATGAAGATGTTGTGGGCATGGTCATCCGTCTGGGTCGCGATATGGGCGTAGTAGAAGTGGGCGGGGTCCTGGAACCCGAAGAAGAGGCACATGTCCCGATGGCCGTACTCCTTGCCCGTTTGGATCAGGTCGGCTTCGAGGACGAAATCCCCGAAAATGCGGTCCCCGATCAGAGTGATGTTGAACGGCGACCGGACGGCCGGGGTGTATTGGCTTTGTCGGGCGAGTTCCAGGGCGAAGGAAGAGCCGTCGGCGGAGAACTGCCAGGCCTTGGGATCACTCGCCACGAAGCCGGACAGGGACGCCGGTGCGTCAAAGTGTTGCTCGTAAACGAGGGAGTATCCGGAGGGAACCGGACCCGGGGGCGGAAGTGGAGGAGGCTCTGCCGCCTTCGGGACGGAAGCGACGAAGACCAGGCCGCATAGAACGGTCAGCGCTCGGGGAAGCATGGCGCTTGGGTACCGCGGTTCGGAAAAAAGAAGAACCGCAAAGTGGGGAACCCCGGGAAGTCCTCAGGCGAAGTCGTACACCACGACCCGCTTCCAGAGCTTGCTGCATTCGGACACAAACTTCAGGTGCTCCGGATGGACCTGATAATCGTCCTGCGCCTTTTTGTCCTGAAACACGAGGTTCAGAGCGACCTGGTAGGACTGTTCCACGACCGGACGGTGGCTTCCGACCATCTTGCCCACGTGAAAGAAAACCGAGCCGGGAATCGGCTTCAGGTACTTTTGGGCGCCCGCGACCAACTCGTCGGGGGCGGAGGAATTTTGGGGATCGGTCCAGAAAATGACGACGTGCGAGAACATCCGGGGCATCGTAGCGGCCCGCCCCGAGGGTTGCCAAGGGTTTGCCCGAGGTCTTCAGGCCACGGACCCGGGGATGGCTGCGCCCCGGGATCGGGCAGACTTCCGGCGGCTCGAACTCCCCTCAGAATTCCTGTCGGATTTCGCCGGGCGCGGGAGTCCACGATGGAATCCGCCATGCAGGAAATCTCCGAAACAGGATTGCTGGAACGGTTTGTGCAGGAGGCTGACGACGCCGCCTTCGGGGAACTTGTCCGTCGCCACTGCAATCTGGTCTGGGCCACCGCCTGGCGGGTCACCGGGGATTCGGAAGCCTCCCGGGACATCACCCAGACCGTGTTTGCACTCCTTGCGCGGAAGGCCTCCCGGCTCCCCTCCCGCGTCGTGGTGGCCGGGTGGCTCTACCGTGCGGCCCGGCTGGAGGCTACGCAGCACCTCCGCCGGGAGTCCCGACGGAGCCGCCGGGAACGCGTCGCCATGAATGCCCTCGAATCCGATTCCGCCTCCCTCGACGCCCCGCGTGCCCTGGACGCCCTGCAACCGCTGCTGGACGAGGCTTTGGCCGAACTTCCCGACGCGGACCGCGATGCGATCGTGATGCGCTATCTCTCCGGGCGAAGCCTGGCGGAGATCGGCAGTGCGTTGGGAAGCAACGAGGATGCGGCGCAAAAGCGGGTCGGCCGGGCCTTGGAGCGACTGCGCGGATGGTTCCGGAAGCGGGGCGTGACCGTCGGGGAGGGAGTGGTCGCCGCCGCCCTGGGGCATGCCGCGGCGCAGGCGGCGCCAGCGGGGCTCGCGGCCGCGGTCGCCGCGACGGTGGTGGGTGGCGCGGGTGGAATGGGATCCGCCGCCGTAGTGGGATTTGGCTTTATGAATGCGAAACTGGGAATGGGAACTCTGGCTGTCCTCGCCACCGCGGGATTGGTCTGGCAGCAGAGGCGTGTGGGACGACTGGAACTTGAAAACCAGGATCTCCGGGCCCGGATGCTCGTCCCGCCGCCGCCGGCCGCGTTGGTGGCGCCCCCGTCCGTGTCCTCCCGCGCGGATGAGGAACATGCCGAATTGCTGCGACTCCGCGGTGAGGTGGCCCGGTTGCGACCGCAGTCGGCGCCGGGGCAGGGTGCGGACCCGGACGCTCGGGTGCGACAGGCCGAGGCCAGGACGGAGGCGTTGCGCGAGGAGGTCCTGTTCCGCAACCGGCGCGCCCAGTTGATCGAATCCGGCAAGGCGCTCGCCATGGCGGTCCATGTCTATGCAAACCAGCATCCGGATCGGGCTCCCACGTCCTGGAAGGAGTTGAACGAGTCCTTCCGCGAAATGGGGCTGACGGAGGAGGATCGAGTCCCGCCGGAACTTTCCGGGGAGGTCTATGAATTCCTGCCGTTGACCCAGGTGCCAGACCCGTCCGGAACGACGATTTGGTTCCGGGAACGGGAGCCCCGGAGGATTCCCGAGGCGGTTCTTCGGGAGGAGGATTTGAAGCCCGGAACCCCGTTTGCCATGCCATTGCGCCGGGGATGGGAGCGCAACTACGTGATGTCGAACGGGGCGGTGCAGACGTTGGCCAGTGCCGACGGGGACTTTACCGAATTGGAGAAACAACTGTCGTCCCCAAGGCCGGCGGCCGGCCCACTGGACGGGCGAAGGCCCTGATCCCGATGCGGCTTGGGACATCGCGGATTCGGGCCCGGGCGGCCAATGGTCGCCATTGGAACGCGGCACCGTCGGAGGCGAATGCGTGGACGGAGTCGGTCTGCGGCTCGGACGGGAGGCATCCGGGGAGCGGGGGGCGTCCGGGTCACCGGCGGAACGGCTGGCGCACGAGGCCGCGGAGCGTCTGGTGTTCAGGGGCATCCAGACCCTCCTGACCGATCCGGATGGTTTCCGGATGCGCGTGAGGCCTCAGACTGCGGAAGATCCGGTCCCACACCGGAAGAACGGAGGCATAGTTGGAATCGGTCTGGGGTTGCTCCCGCGAGTGATGGACCTGGTGAAGACCGGGCGTGACCACCCACCGGCGGAGGCGGCGCTCCCACAATTCCGAAAGCCGGATGTTTGCGTGATGCCACTGGACGCAGACCTGCAGGACTGTTTCGTACACCACCAGGTCCTGGAATCGGATGCCCAGGGCGGGGATCAGGAGCACCCGCAGGAGTCCCGAGAACAGGATCTCCCCCGCGTGAAACCGGTTCGCGGTGGTCACATCCATGGCGGCGTCGGAGTGGTGGACGCGATGCAGGCGCCACAGCAGTGGAATCCGGTGACAGGCGCGGTGCCAGCCATAGGTCCAAAGATCCAGGAGCAGCAGACTGGAAAGCGTGCGAGCCCACCCGGCCATCGGGATTGTATTGAGCAATCCGAGATTCCGGGCCGCGGTGAATTCCGCGACCCAGTGCCAGAGACCGGTGAAGAGCAGTGCGACCAGCAGCGCATTCCCGAGGGCGAGGGCGAGGTTGACGGCACCGTGCCGTCCGCGGTCGCGCCAGGACCGGAACCAGTCATGACAGGGACGGGACGACTCCCAGGCCAGCAGGGCCACCATCCACGTGACGGTGGCGGCGCCCCGCCA
The DNA here is from genome assembly GCA_016793645.1 of Verrucomicrobiales bacterium. Lineage (GTDB taxonomy): Bacteria > Verrucomicrobiota > Verrucomicrobiia > Limisphaerales > UBA9464 > UBA9464. The sequence continues at coordinate 23,776 of JAEUHD010000059.1, read as the reverse complement.
GCGCAGGACGGCGTCCATGGACGACTCCGCACTCACGGAGTCCGCGGGGTGGCTGGCGCCCGCAACTCCGGCTTGAGCAGCTTTCCGAACTTCGCGCTGTACGGATGCACCTGCGTCGCGGGTTGGCCGGCGGACTCGAGGGGGCGTCCCTCGTTGGCCCATTGGAACAGGGAGCCCTCGAGGTTCAGGAGATTGGTGACGCCGGCCTTGAGCAGGCGTGTCCCGCAATCGGCGGAACGGTAACCCACCGAGCAGTACAGGACGACCGGGGTTCCCGGGGTCAGCATGGGCAGCACGTCGGCGGCGGACGCTTCGGGATCGACATGGCGCGCCCCGGGAATATGGCTGACGTCGTACTCGGCACGGGTTCGGACGTCCAGCAGTACGGGTTTCGGACGCCGGGGATCCGCCAGCCAGTTGGCCAGATCCAAGGTGGTGAGGTGCCGAACGTCGGGGAACCGCTCGCGGACCAGGGCCTTCATCCGCTCCAGTCCATCCTCGGCCGCCTGGCTCGCGGGCGACATCCAAATGCTGAGCAGCCCCAGGCTTCCCTTGAGGAATACTCCGAGCGCTTGTCGCAACGTCATGGGCGGGAGCATAGGCTGCTCCGCCGCCTTGTCAGGGCTGGAGGCGAACTGAAGGCGTCAGCTGCGGGAGGGCTTGAATGGATAAAAGACGACCTCACAGAACCGGGCGTCGCGAATCTTCCTATCCGCGGTGATGAGGATCAACCCCAGGGCCCGCGCCGTGGCGGCAATCGTCCGATCAAAGGGTCCGGTTGATCCAGACACTCGTGTCCAGAAGGTAGGTCATCGGACGCCACCCCACTCCGATCCCGGTATGGGCTCCGGGGAGACGGCACTGCCCTGGAACAGGTGGCGCCCGGCGCCCTCATGGGTCGCGGCCTTCTCGGGGGGCAGCACCCGGAAGTAGGGTTTTCCGTGTTCGGTGACCAGAAAGGACTCCCCAGCCTTGGCAGCCTGCCGGAGCCGTGGACTGTTCACAAACCGGCTGAACGTCACCGATTTCATATGCGATACTGTATCGCATCACGTGATCGGTACAATTCGAATCGCGGCGAATGCCCGACCTCGGGTGGAAGTGAATCTTCCAGTTCATTTTTCTTCCCCTTGTAGAAGAACGCCAAAGCCGCAACTCCGCGATTCCCGGGGACGGGGTTTGCCGGCAGACTTCCGCCACAGTTTCCAGATCGCGCGCCGCGGATGCCCCGTTCATCGACCATGTCCTCCCTTCGCCTTGGCCTCATCGGACTCGGTAACATCGGCCGTCATCACGCCGGCTACCTGCTGGAGAATCGTGTGCCGCGCTGCCAACTGACCGCCGTCTGCGCTCCCACCGCCGCCAAATTGGAGCCCTACGTGGCGCAGGGACTGCGGGGCTTCACCGACGCCCGGGCGCTCCTGGACTCCGGATGCGTGGATGCCGTCCTGATTGCCACCCCGCACTTCCAGCATACGACGCTGGGAATCGCGGCGCTGGAGGCGGGCCTGCACGTGATGGTCGAGAAGCCGATTTCCGCGCACAAGGCGGACGCCGAGCGGCTTCTCGCCTGCGCGGCGCGGCATCCCGACCGCGTCCTGGCCGGAATGTTTCAACAACGGGTCGAGCCGCGATACGCCCGGATTCGCGATCTGCTGGGGCGTGGGGAATTGGGGACACTCCAGCGGGTGACCTGGATCAACACGGACTGGTTCCGCACCGACACCTACTACTCCAGCGGTGGCTGGCGCGCGACGTGGAAGGGCGAGGGCGGCGGAGTGCTCCTGAACCAATGTCTGCACAATCTCGACGTCCTGACCTGGTTGCTCGGGATGCCGTCCCGGGTACGGGGATTCTGCCAGTTCGGACGCTGGCACGCGATCGAGGTGGAGGACGAGGTCAGCGCCCACTTCGTGTATCCCGGGGGCGCGACGGGCACGTTCCTGAGCAGCACCGGGGAGGCGCCGGGGACCAATCGCTTCGAGATGGCCGGTTCCCGCGGTCGCCTGGTGCTGGAGAACAACCGGTTGATGCTGACGCGGAACGCGTCCGACGCCCTCAAATGGAGCCGGACCGCCACGGTCGGCTTTAGCAAGCCGGAGACCACGGAGGAGGAGATTCCCTTTGAGAACGCGGCGGCCCCGCACGCCACATTGATGGAAAACTTCACGGCGGCGGTGCTGGACGGCGCGCCCCTCATCGCTCCGGGGTCCGACGGGCTCCGGTCCGTCGAACTGGCGAATGCCATCGTGCACTCGTCCCTGCTGGACGCCACGGTGGAGCTTCCCTTGGACGGCGCCGCTTGGGAGGCCCGCCTGCAACGTCTCATTGCGGAATCCCGGTTTCACAAGGAGGTTCGTGCCGTCGCCACCGACGATTTCGCCGCATCCTTTCGCCGCTGAATTCCATGAATCGCCGCCGTTTCCTTGCCAATGCCGTCGCCCTGGGCGCGGCCCCCGTGTTGACCTCCGACCTCGCCCTGGCGGCGGACAAGCCCGTCCAGGCCCCCAAGCTCACGCCGCCCCTGGTCGGGTCCCAATTGTACGGCTGGGGCCAGTACTATGATCGGGAGGGCAGGGATCTGGATCGGAACCTCGACGTGGTGCTGTCGGCGTTGCGGGATGCCGGATACGACTATGCCGAGGGGACGCTGGATGTGGCCAAGCCCGACAACACGGCGGCGTTCGCGGAGAAGCTGAAAAAGAAGGGGTTGAAGACGGTGAGCCTTTATTCCGGTGGAGCGTTCCACGTGCTGGGCAAGGCCAATGAAACGGCGGAAAAGATTGCCGTGGCGGCGAAGACGGCGGCGAAGTCCGGATTTGCCATCATCAACGTCAATCCCGATCCGATCGGACGCGACAAGACCGATGCCGAATTGGTGATCCAGGCGGAGGCGCTGACGGAATTGGGCGAGGAGCTCAGGAAGCTCGGCATGAAACTGGGCATCCATCATCACACCCCCGAGCTGCGCAATGGGGCGAAGGAGTTTCATTCCAACTTCGCCCGCTGCCCGCAGGACACGGTCGGGTTTTGCTACGACGTGCACTGGGTCTATCGCGGCGGGATTCCGCCGTCCGAATGCCTCCCGCGTTATGGAAATCGGGTCGTGTCGTGGCACCTGCGCCAGAGCCGCGACCAGATCTGGTGGGAGGATCTGGATTCCGGGGACATCGACTATGTCGCCGTGGCGCGGGTGGCGCGGGATCAGAAGATTCCCGCCTTTTACACGGTGGAGCTGGCGTTGGAGTCCGGGACGCGAATCACCCGCTCGGTGGTCGAGAACCACGCCCGCAGCCGGGCGTTCGTGAAGCAGGTGATGTCGGCCTGAGCCTCCCGGTTTTGCCCGGGGCGCGGGTCAGTTGATGGGGATCTTGTAGAAGCACTGCCAATCGCCCGCGCTCGACCCCAACGAAACCCGCTTGGCATTGATCCATTCCACGTGTCCGTCCTCGAAGAGGAAGTTCCCTCCCACCGGCGCCCCACCGGAACCGGGGTGATTCGGCGTCTTCCAGCGTTTCCCGTCATCCGTAGTCACCCACTTCAGCCGCGCGTCGAACACGTTGGTGGTCCTCGGACCCAATCCCTGAAGGCGGTCGATCACGACCGGCGCGCCGCTGAATTCCCCTCCCATCTTTTTTCGAGCGGCCCAAGGCCCAATCCCCTCGGAATTGTGGGGCCAATTCTCGCTGACGGTGATTTCCTTTCCATTGTAGAGGAAGGTTTCGCGGCCAACGATCCGTCCCGGAAGGTAAAAGAATCCGGTCAGAATGGGACCCGTCTCGACCCCCGCGCTTCCCGCGCGCCAGGTATCCGCCTGCCGGTGCCACTCGTCCGTCGGACAGAACAGCACATTGTTCGCAGCCTTCTTGTCCGTTTTTGACTTGGGCTTGCCGGACTTGATCAGGTACTGCGCCCAAAACGTGGCGAGGTTCGTACTCATCCAACTGATACCCTCGCCCTGACGGTTGTCGGGGAAGAAGTTCTGGGAGTCCGCCGCATAAAGATTGAGTGCGATACCCCACTGCTTTTCATTGCTCGTGCACAACGCCTTCTGGGCGGTGGCCTTGGCCTTGGCGAGCGCGGGCAGAAGCATGCCGGCCAGGATCGCGATGATGGCGATCACCACCAGCAGCTCGATCAGGGTGAACGCGGCTCCGGTCAGGAGGCGCCGATGGGGGCGTTGCCGGGGGATCATGGATGAGTTTTTCGGAGAGTTGCGTCTTGGTACTCCCGGTCTCGAAGACCGTCAACGCTCCGAAGATTGGCAGCGCGCTGAGCCGTCGGTAGCCTTTCGGCATGCTGGTTATGTCCCGGGTTCTCCTCGTCATCGGCCTTTCCCTGTCGTTCGCCGGTTTCCGCGCCCGGGCTGCGGACTCCGACTGGCCCGAGTTTCGCGGGCCGACCGGACAAGGCCACGCCGGCGCCCGCCGGCTGCCACTCACGTGGAGTTCGACGAGCAACGTGGTCTGGAAAACCGCCATTCCCGGACAGGGATGGTCCTCGCCCGTCGTCGTGGGTAACCGGGTTTACCTGACCACCGCCGTTCCGGATGACGGTGGTTCCGGGCGCTCCCTCCGGGCGCTGTGCCTGGACGCCACCACCGGCGCGTTGATCTGGAACCAGGAGGTGTTTCATCCCGAGGGTGCCGGGCCCGGCATTCATGGCAAAAACAGCCATGCCAGTCCGACTCCCCTGGTTCGGGATGGGAAGGTTTATGTTCACTTTGGTCATCAGGGGACCGCGGCGCTGGATTCCGATGGCAGGATCCTGTGGCGCCAGACGTCGCTTTCCTACACGCCCGTCCATGGCAATGGCTGTTCCCCGATCTGGGCTGAGGGTTCGCTTGTGTTCACATGCGATGGGGGCAGCGATCCATTCGTTGCCGCGCTGGATCCGGCGACGGGAGCCGTCCGTTGGAAGTCACCCCGGGTGACGCCCGCCCAGAAGAAGTTCTCGTTTTGCACGCCGTTGGTGATCACCAACGGTTCGAGGGTCGAATTGATCAGTCCCGGCAGTGGTGCGGTCTGCGCCTATGACCCGCGCGACGGCAGGGAACTCTGGCGGGTCCGATACGGCGAAGGCTACTCCGTGGTGCCGCGGCCGGTGACGGGGCACGGATTGGTCTTCTTCGGAACCGGATACGACCGCCCGCTGGTGTACGCGGTCCGGCCTGAAGGGGCCTCCGGGGACGCGACGGAGTCCGCGGTGGCGTGGACGACAACCCGGGGCGCACCGAACACGCCGTCCATGGTGCTTGTGGGTGACGAGCTCTACTTCGTGTCCGACGGCGGCATGGCGTCCTGCGTGGACGCCCGGACGGGCACCCTGCACTGGAATGAACGGTTGGGAGGTGGATTCTCGGCCTCACCGATTGATGCCGGGGACCGGATCTACTTCATCAACGAGGAGGGCATGGCCTTCGTGGTGTCCGTCGGAAAGCAATTCCAGGTTCTGGCGAAGAACGACCTGGGAGAACGGACCCTGGCCAGTCCCGCCGCCATCGACGGGGCGCTGTTCATTCGGACCGAGGGACATCTCTACCGCATTGGGGAGTCCGGAACCGCCGACAAGCGTTGAGTCTTCGGTCGTTCCTGCGTGGCGATTCGGACGGAGTACGCTGGCGGCGCACTCCGGTCAGGCTGGGGCGGTCTCCACGGACTTGCGGAGGATGTAGTCGTCCATGACGAATCCGTTGCCAATGTCCGTGATCACCGTATCCGCACGCTCGAAACCGGCCCGTTCGTAGGCCCGCAGCGCCCGGGTGTTTCCCCGGTTCACGCGAAGTTCAACGGACGCGAACCCGCCGGCCCGTGCGGCCTCGAAGACGCACTCCAGCATCGCCCGTCCAACGCCCCGGCCCTGATACCGTCCCAGCAGGTAGAGCTTGTGCAGGTGGAGCGTGGTGCGGTCGGGCAGGGGCTCCCACGCCAGATATCCCGCCGGCTCCCCCTCGAGTTCCACGATCCGATACGCCACGCCGCGCCGAATCTCGGTGTCCAGCTTCGGGTGGGCATACATCCAATCCAGCATGTAATTCCGCTGCGCCTCGGAAAGCAGGTCCCGGTAGCTCTCATGCCAGATCCGGATGGCAAGGGACCGGATCAAGGGCACGTCCCCGATCCCGGCGGGACGAAACTGTGGCGACATCGTCCGGACGGTGCGTCGGGGGTGCGGGTCCCGGCAAGCGGGGAACCCGGGGCGATGACGGGCTTCTTGGGGCGCGCCCTCCGCATCCCTACTCTGCGCGCGCCAACTCACCGCCGGGCTTTTGAACCGCGGACTTCAGTTGACCCCCGACATTGAACTTGATCCGGCTCAGGGCGGAGCTGGAGAGCGTCTGCGTGACCACCACCTTGTCTCCGGTGGACAGGGCACCGCCGCCGACCACGCCGCTCCATCCCTTGATCTCCACCGTCCCACCCGCATAGGGGAATGAGGCCGCGCTGAAGGTCGTCGTGCAGGGAATCGCGTCATCCGACAGATCCAGCACGCAGGTCCCGCTTTCCACGATCAGGGTGCCGAACTGTTCGGTTTGATTCTGTGGATTCAATCCGCCCCCGCCCGCGATGCGCAGGGTGGGGATCGCGGAGGCATCCCTTCCAGAAAGTGTGACGACGGGGTTGTTGGCGCCCCGGACAGCCGCTCCATTTCCCCGGACTTGGCGGGTGCGACCGCTTTCCGATCCCGGGGAATGGATGCGAATCCACTTTCCGCAGCGTCCCCTTGAGTTTAGCAAGACGCCCCGTGACCGCCGACTATCTCACCCGCTGCCGCGCCCTGATCGACCGGGTGTCGGAACAGACGCCGCTCATCCAGGAAACGGCGCGCCTCTTCGCCGGCACGATCCTCGCCGGACGCATGGTTCACCTCTTCGGATCCGGACACAGCCGGATCCTCGTCGAGGAGATGTGGCCCCGCTATGGCTCCTTTCCGGGATTCAATCCGATCGTTGAACTGTCCTTGAGCTTCCACAACCTCGTGGTCGGCGCCAACGGCCAGCGCCAGGCCATGTTTCTGGAGAACGTGTCCGGACTCGCGGCGCGCATCCTTCGCAATTACGACCTGTCCCCGCTGGACAGTGCGCTGGTCATATCCTCCAGCGGATGCAACCGCGTCCCGATCGAAATGGCGGAGGAATTCCAAAAGCGAGGGGTGAAGGTGGTCGCCCTCATTTCCCGCGAGCACAGTGAGGCCAGCCGCAGCGCGCGCGAGGATGGTCGAAAGCTTCAGGACTTCGCGGACCTCATTCTGGACACGGGAGCGCCGGTGGGTGACGCCATGGTGCGGGTGCCGGGTCTCGACACGCCGGTGTCGCCCGGCTCCACGATCGGGGGGTGTCTCCTGGTGAATTCCATCAAGGCCGAGGTCGCGGCGCTCCTCACCGCCGCCGGGCAGCCGCCGAAGGTCCTGACCGCGGGCGCCGTCGTGGGACCCGAGCGGGCGACCGCCCTGTTCGAGGCCGCCTACGATGAGCATGCTCGGCGGCTGGCGAAACTCTACGAAAGGATCGGCCTGTGAAGCCCCACGTGCTGTTGGTGGAATGCGACGACCGGCCCGGTCTCGTGCACGGAATCACCGGGGTGCTCTTTCGCTCCGGAGTGAACGTGGTGGGCAACCAGGAGTTCGTGGACCGCACGGCCGGGCGGTTCTTCATGCGGACCGAGTTCGACGGTCTCGTGGATGACTCCGCGATCGTGCCCGAGCTGAAGTCCATCCTTCCCCCGGGGGCGGTGATGCGGCTTTCCCGGCTCGCGCCCAAACGCGTCGTCGTTCTCGCCTCCAAGGAGCACCATTGCCTGGCGGATCTCCTCGTCCGCCACGCCTTTCACGAACTCAACGCCCACGTGCTCGCGGTGGTGAGCAACCATGCGGTTCTGGAACCGCTGGTCCGGAAGTTCGACCTCCCGTTTCACCACCTCCCGCATGCCGACCTACCCCGCGAAGTGCACGAGGCCGAAGTGCTCACACAGGTGCAGCAGTATCGTCCGGACTTCGTCGTCCTTGCCAAGTACATGCGGGTGCTGAGCCCCCGCTTCGTGGGCCAATTCCCCGCACGACTGGTGAATATCCACCACAGCTTCCTGCCGGCCTTCGCCGGGGCCCGTCCGTATCACCAGGCCTTTGATCGTGGGGTCAAGGTGATCGGGGCTACGGCGCACTTCGTTACGGACGAACTCGACGCCGGCCCGATCATCGTCCAGCAGGTGGTGCCCGTGGACCACACCCACACGGCCGAGGATCTCGTCCAGTCCGGACGCGACGTGGAGCAGATGGTGCTGGCCCGCGCGCTTCGCCTGGTGTTCGAGGACCGGGTGTTCCTGTGCGGCAACCGCACGGTGATCTTTGATTAGAGGGATGAAGGAGGAGGGGTGAGGGATGAGGGAAAGGGATGAAAGGGTTGAGCTTCGGGATCGTACCAAGCGATTTGCGCTGCGGATCATCCGGATGTTCTCGGCGCTGCCTCAGGGTGAAGTCCCGCGTGTTTTGGGGCGACAAGTCCTCCGTTCGGGGACCTCTGTTGGAGCAAACTACAGGGAGGCATCCCGCGCCCGCTCCACTGCCGAATTCATCGCCAAGTTGGGCGACTCCCTCAAGGAACTCGAAGAAACCGCCTACTGGCTCGAGCTTCTGGTCGAAAGCAACTGCGTCACCGCGCATCAAGCGGGCGACCTCCTTAAAGAAACGGACGAACTGACCGCCATCTTCACGAGCATCGTCAAACGCCTTCGTTCTTCATCATCCGTCTAACTCATCCCTCCTCCTTCCTCCCTCATCCTTTTCCCCATGCCCCTCCGAACCTCCATCATTGGCAGCCATCCGTTCCCCGGATGGCTCGAACTCGCCTCGGTGCAACTGGATCGCTTCGGTCCGGACGACCTGGCGGAACTCCAGGACGATGCCGTTGTGGCGGCACTGCATGACCAGATCGCCGCGGGACTGGACGTCATCACGGATGGCGAGCAGACCCGACTCGACTTCAATCTGTCGTTCTACGGGTACATCCGGGGCATCGACCTGGAGTCCGCGCCGCCGCGCCGGCTGGGGCCGCCGGCCCACGACCAGCGCGGCAAGCACCGGGTCACCGCTCCGCTGGAGGCGCCGCGGGGGCTCGGGGCGGTGGAGGAGTTCCGACGTCTGCAGCGGCTGGCCGCGCCGTTTTTCCCGCACGGCGCGCCGATGCCGTCGTTGAAGGCCTCCGTTCCGGGCCCCTATACGCTGTCCGGACGCCTGCTGCCGAATCCTGGGTTGGGCTACGCCGACCGCTGGGCCCTCACCGAGGCCCTGCTGCCCATCGTCCGCAAGGAATTGGAGGATCTGGTGGCGGCCGGGTGCCGGGAAATCAGCGTCGATGAGCCGAGCATGAGCTGCTACGCGTATCGGGAGGATCCGCGCCGCTTTGTGGACATCTTCAACCGGACGGTGGAATCCGTGACGGGTCGTACCCGGGTCTGCACCCACCTTTGCTTCGGCAACTACAAGGCGCGTGCGGTGGGGCCCCGCCAGATCGCCCCGATGTTCCCGGCGTTTCTAGAATTCCACTGCGATGAAATGCACGTGGAGATGGCGAGCCGTGAGTTTGCCGAGTTGGAGTTGATCCGGGAAATCGCCCGGCACTGCGACGCAGCCGTGGGCATCGTCGACGTGAAGAGTTACTATGTCGAAACCCCGGACGACGTCGCCCGGAGAGTGAAGCGCTGCCTCGAATTTGCCCCGGCCGACCGGCTGGTTTTCGCGCCGGATTGCGGACTCAGCCAAACGGCGCGATGGGCCGCCCGCCGGAAGCTGGTCAACATGGTCGCTGGTGTCCGGCAGGTTCGCGCCGAGCTGGGCATCGCCTGAGCCTTCCCACCCATGACGACTCCCCTGATTCAGCCGTTGCTTCGGGACGACACCCTGCTCGCCGACATCGCCTCCGTACGATCGCAGACCAATGTCCTCCACCTCTGGTGGCTCGGGCAGAGTGGCTACCTGCTGCTTTGGAACGGACGATTCCTCCTGCTGGATCCGTATCTCTCCGACTCCCTGACCCGGAAGTACGCCGGGACCCCCAAGGAGCATATTCGCATTTCGGAGCGCGTCATCGCCCCGGAACGGCTGGAGTTCGTCGATGCGGTGACGTCGTCCCACAATCACACCGATCATCTGGATCCGGACACCCTGAAGCCGCTGGTTCGGGCGAATCCCCGCCTCGTGATGGTGTGTCCCGAGGCCAATCGCGTCACCGTCCGGGAGCGGAGCGGGCTGCCCGAGGATCGGATCCTCGGGCTGGATGCGCCCCCGGTGGAGGGCGAATCCGGGCCGGGGAAGGTCCCGTCTAACTTCACCGTCGCGGGATTCGAGATCCACGCCGTTCCTGCGGCTCATGAGAACCTCGATCGGGATGCTTCGGGTCGGCACATCTACCTCGGCTTCGTCATCCGGGCCGGGCCTTACACCGTCTATCACTCCGGGGACACGGTGTTGTATCCGGGAATGGCGGGAATCCTCCGAACGTTTGGGATCACTTTGGCCCTGCTTCCCATCAACGGCCGGCATCCCGAGCGGGGTGTCGCCGGAAATCTGAACGGGCCCGAGGCGGCGCAACTGGCCCGGGCCATCGGCGCGGGGCGTGTCATTCCCTGCCACTACGACCTGTTCGCCTTCAACACCGCCTCTCCCGAGCCGTTCACCGCCACTTGTAGTCTGCTCGGGCAGCCCTCCACGGTCCTGCGCCTGGGGGAGCGGTGGAGTGCCCGGTGAGGAATCGGTGAATCGACGCCTGGAGTCGTCGGCCGGTCCTTCCCAGTTCCCCCGTTCCTTCCGCTTGTCAGGGGGGGGCGATTCCAGTATCCGTCCCGGCCGTGAAAGGAATTTTGGCTCTGTTGTTCTTCCTGGTTTTCACCGCGATCGGTGCGGCCGGGGTCGTTCTTGCCGCGTCCGGAAAGGGTCTCGGGCTGTTGATCGCCACCTTCGTCGTCTACCTGGGGATCCTGATCAAGTGGGGATGCCTCAGTGAGGCGCACTAGGACGGGGTGCCTTCCTTCGCCCGGAACCGCTTCAGAAGGTCCGCACGGATCGTTCCCTGGACTCTGAATTCCGGGCCGTACCGGACCTGATTCCATGAGCCGAAAATCCTCCCAACCGGCGTCTGCCCCCGCAGCGCCCCGACTAAAGCTGGGCCTCCCCAAAGGGTCCCTGCAGGACGCCACCTTGGAGAAAATGGCCAAGGCGGGATGGAATGTCACGGTGTCCAGCCGGAGCTATGAGCCCTACGTGGACGACGCGGAACTGACGATTCGTCTCATCCGGGCCCAGGAAATCAGCCGGTACGTCGAACTCGGCTATCTGGATGCCGGAATTACCGGCCATGACTGGATCATCGAGAATCACAGCGACGTCCACGAGGTCGGGGAGTTCATTTTCAGCAAGGTTTCCCGTCAGGCGACCCGCTGGGTTCTGGCCGTGCCGGAGGAATCCCCCATCCGGTCCGTGAAGGACCTGGAGGGACGGCGAATTGCCACCGAGGTGACGGGACTCACCAAGCGCTGGCTGAAGAAGCATGGCGTCAAGGCGGAGGTCGAATTCTCGTGGGGAGCCACGGAGGTCAAGGCCCGCGAGTTGGTGGACGCCATTGTCGAGGTCACCGAAACCGGGTCGTCCCTCCGGGCCAACAAACTCCGGATTGTGGAGACGCTTCTGGAGAGCACTCCCCGGCTCATTTCCAACCACGAGGCGTGGAAGGATCCCTGGAAGCGGCGCAAGATTGAGACCCTTGCTCTGCTCCTCCGGGGGGCCATTGAGGCCGAGGCCAAGGTCGGGCTGAAGATGAATATCCGCGAAGGCAACCTGCCAAACTTGTTGCAATCGCTACCCGCCTTGCGTAATCCCACGGTGTCCGGGCTGAGTCAATCTGGCTGGGTGGCCGTCGAAACGATCATCGACGAGGCGGTCGTTCGGGAACTGATTCCGCAGCTCAAAGCCGCCGGGGCGGAGGGCATCATCGAATATCCGCTGAACAAGGTGGTTTACTGACCGCCAGACACTTAACCAAGAATCATGGGTTCACTGAAGAAACGCCGGAAGGCAAAGATCAACAAGCACAAGCGTCGCAAGAAGCTGCGCCAAAACCGGCACAAGAAGCGTACCTGGCAGAAGTAGCCGTCGCTTCGTTTCGCAGACGCAGTTTAGGCGCGGCTCTGGCCAACAGGGTCGCGCCCTTTTTTATGAGACCCCGGCGAACCTGCTCCCGATGGCTGGGACTGTTCGTCGCGACTTGTCTGCCCCTGTTCCTCGCAGGACTGGCGACGTCCGGATGCCATACCGCGACCTCCGCGGTATCGGGGAAGGATACCGCCGCGTCGGATTCCGAGGGTCAGATTTCTGATCAGGAGCTTGAACGCCGGGTGCAGGCCCATGCCGCATTTGCCGCCGGTGTCCTGCACCAGGAACGGGATGAGCCTGAGGAGGCCTACGCCCAGTTCGCCCGCGCCGCGGAGAAGGATCCCTCCAATGAGGGTCTCGCCACCGAGGTGGCCGGCCATTACCTGCAGCAGAACCAACTCGATGCGGCAATCCAGGTGCTGAAACGCACCGCGGCCGAGCCGGGAACGTCCGGGGTGACCAAAACACTCCTCGCCGTGACCTACCGTCGCGCGGGCCGGACCAACGAGGCCATCGCCGCCTACCGCGCTGCGATCCTGTCCACTCCCACGCTCCTCGCCAGCTATCAGGAACTGGCGGAACTCCTCCTGGCCCGGCATGAGCCCGCCCAGGCGGCGGAGGTGGTCGGGCAATCCCTCGGGGTCACTTCCGATTCCGCCCAGCACTGGGTGAACACGGCGGACCTGTTTGCATGGCTGGGGCAGGTGGCTCCCTCCGAAAAGGGGGTTGCGGAATCCGGGCGTCGGACGGCACTCGACCGTGCGCAGGACCTGAAGCCCTCGGATCCGGGCCTGTTGCTGCGGATGGGACGCGCCCGCATGGAGCTCGGGGATTCCGCACAGGCGGAGGCGCTCATCAAGGAAGCCGGGCAGGGGCTCCCCAAGGATCCCGCGGTTGCCGCCAGCAAGGCTGAACTCCTGATCCGGGAGGGCCGGTTCAAGGAGGCCCGGGAGTCCCTCGAACTGCTCAGCCGGGTGAATCCGACGTCGCATTTTCCCTGGTACTTCCTCGGGATTGTGGACTTGGAGGAGCACCGCGACGCGGACGCGATCCGCAAGTTTGAGCGGACGATTGCGCTGAATCCGGAGTTCGAGCCGGCGTTCGCAGAACTTTCGGTGGCGCAGATGAACCTGAAGGAGTTTCCGGAGGCCCTGGCGACCCTGACGCGCGCGGCGGCGCGATTCACCAATTCCTTCCGGGTCGCGTTTCTTACCGGGATTGCGCAGACGCGGATTCCGGACATGAACGCCGCGCTCGCGTCCTTTGCGCATGCGGAGAAGATCGCCAAACGAAGCAGCCCCGAATCATTGGACGCCCGGTATTACTTCCAGGTGGGGGCGGCGCTGGAGCGGGGCGGACGTCCCGAGGAATCGGTCCGATACCTCGAAAAGTCCCTGGAACTCGAGCCCGACTTCGATGAGGCGCTGAACCATCTCGGATACATGTGGGCCGAGAAGGGGATCGAGCTCGACCGGGCGCACGAGATGATCCGGAAGGCGGTGGCGGCCGAACCGGACAATCCGGCCTATCTTGACAGTCTGGGGTGGGTCCTCTTCAAGCAGGGCAAGCCCGGAGAAGCACTGACCTGGCTGGAAAAGGCGGTGCGCCTGCTGCCCGAGCCGGACGCCACCGTGTATGACCACCTGGGGGATGTTCTCGCCGCACTCGGTCGGACGTCCGAGGCCCGCGAGGCCTGGCAGAAGTCCCTTTCGCTGGAGAAGAGTGAAGCCGTCCGGAAGAAGCTGAACGCTCCCTGATTTGGGGATGGGCCGTTTGCAGTGCGGGCTTTAGCCCGTCGTTTGGCGGGGCCTCAGTCTGAAGGCCGGACTCCAAGCAGGCGCAGTGTCCAGGAACGCCCATTGGGGGATGCGGACGGTGACGGGCCGTTGACTTGGTCCCCCCAACCCGATATTCCGCGGGTCATGCGATTCCTTGTTGCGACCACCGCGTTGTGGATGGCCTGGCTGACCGTTCTGGGCGCAGACGCTCCCGCCAAGTTTCCGGCAGGGGGCATGACCTTTACCCGTCCGGCCGCCTGGACCTGGGTGGAAACCGCGTCCCCGATGCGCAAGGCCCAGCTTGGCGTCCCCGGCATCGACGGTAAGGCGGGTGGAGAGGTCATCTTCTTCCACTTCGGACAGGGTGGCGGCGGGGGAGCGAAAGCCAATGTCGACCGCTGGCTGGGGCAGTTCCAGGAGAAGGGGGACGCCCTCAAGTCGAAGGTTGAGGAGGTCACGGTCCGTGGCAAGCAGGTCACCTTTGTCCGCGCGCAGGGGACCTACCTGAGCGGCATGCCGGGCGGTCAGAAGACGCCGCAACCGGATACCATGCTGCTGGGTGCCATCGTCGAAGGTCCTGAGGGGGCGGTGTTCATCCGGTTCACCGGGCCCAGTGCCCTGGGGGCGGCATCAGAGTCCGAGTTTCGGAAGCTGGCCGAAAGCGGCATTCCTTGAACTCCTGAAGAGGAAATCTCCGCGCGGGTCCTGTATCCAAGGATCCCCGGCCCAGATCACTCCCGGACCACCACTCTCCGGGACAGCGGCAACGCCCCAGGGTCGCAGTTGCGCCGACGATTCGACGGGATGGCGCGATCACGGGATCAGTCAAACCCGTGAATGGGAATAATATCCCTCGAAAAGTCACCGCACGGCCGCTTTGGTGGGAACGCGAGGTCGCCTGTTCCCTGGCGCACAGCGTAACCCAAATAGGGAAAGCCATATAAGGGCGAAACGCCCGGTGCCACCCCCCGGAGGGAACCTCGGGTTACGCTGGCAGCTACCGGGAGCCGTCACACGACGAGTCAGATGGAACGGAGTTGGGTGATATACGCATCCCTTCTCGTCTCAACTCGGAAAGTGAGGGGATCTGATTCACCCATTTGCGACGGCCTCCCGCGGGGATTTCAGCGTGCACCAGGAATTGTTTTTGGAATCTGACTCGACAGCCCTAAGTAAAGATACGTAAGAATAGCCGCGTAGGTCCTGGTTAACCCAAGCTGACACCTATGGTGGCCCAAACTCCCTGTCATTCGACGTCTCCTTCCCCGACCCGTTGGAGAGCAAATCCATCGCCCATCCCCGTCCTCATCGGGGTGAATGGCGACATTCCCCAGCCAGATACGTCTCGGGAAAGTCCGCCCCGCTTTACGGAAGCACTCCCGCTTATGGGAGGGGATATGGGGAAACCGGTGAAAGATCCGGTCGATGGGAAAGGGAGGTCCGGTGTCTTCGATAGGAGTCGACGCCGGCATTCCGCGAGCCTCCATCCCGCCCGTATTTGCCACCCACTTAGTTTGCACCGCTGTCCAACGATCAAACCGTTGGCCCATTTGAATCAGATTGGAGCCCCGGCGCCCGTGGGACACCGGCGAGGAAGAATTTCCAGCGGGGCCCGGGTGACTCACACCTGCTCTTCGGAGCCCTCAAGTCCGGGGTTATGAGCTTCGCTCTTCCGAGCCCCAGGAACCGGGACTCCGTGTTTGTCCGTGCGCGGTCCGCTTTCGTCCTCTTTGGCGCCCTCCTCCTGACGACGGGCGGACTCCGACTGATGGGCGCGACACCAACCGCCTATTGGGTTGTGCCGACGGTGGTGGACCTGGTGGCGCAGAGCCCCGCATCCTATACCAACGCAGCGCCGGATTCGCCGTGGATTCCGCTGGCGGTCGTCACGACCACGGGCACCACGGCCCCTTCGACCTCTGTGAAGCACTGGGTTTGGAACGGAACCGCGACGGGAGCCACCAATTCGGCATCCGCGGGGGGGCCTATTGCATGGCCCTATGGGTCGAGCGCCGGACGGTGGATCCAGACGGCGACGAACGGGCTGGCGACTCCCGACTTCCGGCTGATGGTCATTCCCACCCTGTATCCGGATCCGACGGAGACCGGCACCAATCCCAACAATCCGACCACCCATTTCCAAAAGTATATCGACGCGGCGTCCTATGCCTACAGTGCCACCCTGGGCCGGGTTCGGCTGGACTTTCCCGCTGGCCACTACACCTGCGACGAATTGGTGTGGAGAGGGAGGGTGATCTACAACTCGGATTATGAGTGGCACTGCAAGAAGCGAAACCATTCCAGCGGGACCTCCAATCGGTCGATCATGCGGACGGAACGGGTCGCCGGAATGACGGTGGATCCCGTCGATGGGGCGTTCCTGTCGTGGGTGACCTCGCCGGTGGACTATTCGAACCCCGACAATTGGTACGGACTTTCCGACGATGTATGGATTACCGGAAAGGGGCGGTTTATCTTCGACCAGAATGGTAAGAATTGCCCTCTACCGCTGTGCCGGTTGATGGAGGTTCGGCGATGGGTCATCGACAAGGGGTGTTTTGAGGTCTATCACAATGCCCAGTCCACAAACGTCAACAACTGGGGAATTTATCTCACGGGGCGCGATGTCACGTGGTATGCGCCGACAGTGCGGGGTGGGCAGTACCTCTATCAGGATGGCCTCCATATCTGCGCGGGGAGGAACATCACCGTTGTCGGCGGGTACTTCGAGTCCGGCGATGATGCCGTGGCCGTCGAGAGCGAATCGGCGGGAGGAAGCACTTCCGCGGCCGATGAGGCGGCGGAAAACATCACGATTTCCGGGTTTACTGTGAAGTCCAACCGCGCCCGGGCTGTTTCGGTCGATGGCGGGGTGAACCAAATCAACGTGCCCTACGTGAATGGACTTAGGGTCCGGGACATCACCATCACCAATTTCTCAGGGACCTGCGGGGAGTTTCGGCAGGGCGCGCTGTACGTGGGATCCTACCAGACCCCGGATGGCATCTGGGACTATTCCATTTCCAGTGCCGGAAGCGGGTACACCGATGGGTATTATATCCTGGATGTCACCGGCAGCGGAGGGGGATCCGGGGCAAAGTGTCATCTAAAGGTGTCCGGAGGAAAGATTGTCCGGGCCGTGATCGCCAAGGTCTCCGGGGCTTTTTCCTTCGGCAGTGGGTACAAGCAGAACCAGAGTGTCCTCCTGACCGGACTTGGAGGTGGCACGGGTGGAGCGGTGGTCGGGAGGGTGTTTGGGGTCCCGAATGACCGGGTTCAGCGGGTGACTCTGGACAATTTCACCCTGGCGACCGGTGGGTCCAGTCACGACGGGACGGAGCCCTACGCGCTGCATCTCCGGGGAGCCAGTGATGTTTTGATCCGGGGGGCGATCTCAGTCACGCAGAACGCCACCAACCCGACTCATCGCCCATTCTATATCCTGGGCTGTTCGAATGTGGTTCTCACCCTGGCCCTCTCGGAAACCCAGAGGGGCGGCAGCATCAATACGAAGACCTTCCCGAACTGTGTCGTTGATCAGTTGTATTTCAGGGATTGTTCCTTCGGTCCGATGCGGACGGCCGGAAACGGAGTGATCAAGATCAACGGCACCGGAGCGCGCCGCGTCTATGTGCAGAACTCGGTGTTTACGGCGATCCCCAATGGAATGTCGGCCATCTATCTGCCGGATTTTGAGTTGGGAAGCCTGGACTCGACGGAGTATCTGGAGGTTTCGAATTCGAGGTTTGTCGCCGAGGCGGCCACGCCGTCCAATGCCCGTGCCGTGGACTTTGTCCAGGTGGCGGGGGGCAGCGGGAGGCAGGTGGGCAATTTCCGCTTCATCAACAACGAGATCCTGGGCGCGACGACCGTGGATTCAGTGGCGAGCGTCCAAAGCTCGTGCGTTTCGTATGAGATATCCGGAAATTTTGGGGCCTATACCACCACCGGGACGCGGTTTGTGAACCTGCCGGCGGGGGGGAGAACGATCCCGGTGACGTTGGACACCTACACCGGTCTCCCCGATGCCACGGAGGCATCGTTGGGGGCCATGTCCGTAAAGCCTCTGGGAAACCCGGGATTTGTGTACTGGCTGACGACGAATTCCACGGGAGCATTCTACATTCAAACGAGCGCGGCGGCGGCGGGTGACGTTCAGTTTGAAGTGGAGCTGGATACCAGTCGGAAGCCCGTGCGGGCCCTGAGGGAGTACTGGAGCTTCAACCGGGGGGGGCAATTGATGGAACCCCAGCGGGCGGTGGGAGAAACGGGATTGTCCATCCTCTCGGGTATCTCTTCCGTGGTCTCCAGCGGTGACGATGTCACCTTCTCCGGCGGATATTCTGAGGACCAGGAGGGCGCCGGCCGGTTCCTGAAGATCGCAAATCCGGCGAATGCTGCCCTGGTGGCGCGAATGCCCTCGACCGGGGTCGATACTGTGTGGGTCCGGTATGAGACACGGGCGTTGACATCCGGGAGTTCGTTCCAGCGGATCTCCTACACCACCAACGGATTTGTATACGTGCCGTTTCGCACGCTCAGTCCGGGGGGCTCGGAGTCGACGATGGTGGCGCTGGATTTTTCCGCGGTGGCCGGTGCCGCCAATAACCCGCAGTTTGGGATTCGGATCGATTTCGACTCCTCGACGGCGGCGCAAGGGGTCGACGACCTTTCACTGTCGGGTGTTCCCTTGCCGGGATATCCGGCGACCTATCCGAGGCTGAGTGCGTTCCCAGTCCAGCAGGCGTGGGAGGGGTCACCCTTCTCCCTTCGGATTCCCGGGGTGTCCGCGGTTCCGGATGCCCACACGTTCTTGCTGGTTTCGGGCCCGGAGGGGGTGTCGGTGGATGGATCCGGCCTGGTTTCGTGGGTGCCGCCGGCGGCGTTGGCGGGAACGGTGCAGACGGTGGTGGTGCGGGTTCTGGACGAGTCGTCCCCGACATTGAGCACGCTGGGGAGCATTGACATCCAGGTGAATTCGAATGTCCCGCCGCTGCTGGTGCAGCCGTCCGATGGAACCGTGGATGAGAGGCATCCATATTCCGCGGTGCTTGGCTCCGCGGATTCTGACGGTCTGGCGTTGGACCTGTCCTACTCGCTGGTCAGCGGTCCGGTCGGCATGGTGGTGTCTCCCCTGGGAGTCCTCAACTGGACGCCGGCGGAGGGCCAGGGACCCGGTGTCCATCCCGTGACCGTCCGGGTTACGGACGGGGGAAGTCCGCCGAGGAGCGACGAAAAGACGTTCACCATCGCGGTCAATGAGGTGAACGAGGCTCCCACCCTGGTTCAGCCCGGGGACGTAACGGTGGATGAGTTGAGCGCGCTTTCGCTGACCGTGCTGGCCACGGATCCGGATCTGCCGGCTCAGACGTTGTCGTTCGCCCTGCTGGCGGGACCCTCGGGCATGGTGCTGGATTCCGGCGGGCGCCTCAGTTGGACGCCCACCGAGGCTCAGGGACCCGGGGTCTATACGGTCAGTATTCGGGTCACGGACGACGGGGTGCCCTCGCTGTCCGATGTGGGGAGTTTCACCATCACCGTCCGCGAAGGGAACTCCGCACCGGTTCTTGCCCAGCCTTCGGACCGGGTGGTGCGGGAGATGGAGCCGCTGACGCTGCGCCTGTCGTCGGCGGACACGGACCTGCCGACCCAGCTCTTGACGTATTCCGTGGTGAACGGACCGGCGGGTCTTGGGGTGACGGCTTCCGGGGTCCTGACGTGGACTCCCACAGAGGCGCAGGGACCCGGGACATATCCGGTGAGCGTCTCGGTGGCGGACACCGGGTCGCCGGCGTTGACCGATTTGAAGTCCTTCACGATCACGGTCGAGGATGCCAACGCGCCTCCGGTGCTGACGAGGCCATCGGATCTGGCCGTGGATGAGTCCACGGCTGTTACTGTCCCCTTGGTCGCCGCGGATCCGGACGTGCCGGTGCAGCCGTTGAGCTACCGGATCGTTCAGGGTCCTGAGGGAATGACGGTCAGCCCGACCGGGATGATTTCGTGGACTCCGACAGAGGCGCAGGGACCCGGTGCGTTTCTGGTCACGGTGCTGGTTTCGGATGATGGAACCCCGGCGCTTTCGGATTCGAAAAGTTTTGTCGTCACCGTCCGGGAGGTGAACTCGGCTCCGGTGCTCGACCTTCCCTCGGGGCTGTTCGCGAACCAGAGGGTTCCATTCACGTATCGACTGGTGGCGACGGATCCGGATTTGCCGGCCCAGAGGATTTCCTACGTCCTGATGAACGGACCGCCCGGGATGTCGGTGAGTTCCTCCGGACTTCTGACGTGGACCCCGGATGAGACCCAGGAACCCGGCGACTATCCGGTGACGGTTCAGGTCACCGATTCGGGTTCTCCACCGGCCTCCGGGGCGCAGACCTTCGCAATATCCGTGCGCAGACCCAATCACGCGCCGGTGATGTCCCAGCCGGCGGACGTGCTTGTCGCCCTTCCGGCCGACCTCAGTCTGGATCTTGCCGCCACGGACTCCGACCTGCCGGCCCAAGCCCTCGTGTTTTCACTGGTGAGTGGACCGACGGGATTGAGTGTTTCACCCGAGGGTGGGGTTCGATGGACGCCGGATTCGTCCCAGGTTCCGGGCACGTATCCGGTGGAGGTGCGGGTTGCGGACGACGGGGACCCGTCACTTTCGGACTCGAAAACGTTCCTGGTGGCCGTATCGGGAGGGGAGATACCCGAAGTTTCCGCGCCGGCGGAGATCGTGACGGTCGAGGAGGTGCCGCTGAGTTTCCAGTTGGTTTCGGCCGAGGGGGGAGGGCTGGGAGAAGAAGAAGCCTATTCGCTAGTGGAGGGACCCGCAGGATTGAGTGTCGATTCCGGGGGGATGGTCCGGTGGACGCCGACGGAGGAACAGGGTCCCGGGGTGTATTCCCTCCAGGTGTCGGTGGTGGACCCTGAATCCGGCGGGGCGCTTCGGACGGATGTCATCAGCCTTACGGTCACGGAGGTGAATTCTGCTCCGGTGCTGCAAACCCCGGATCCGGTCGATCTGGCAGAGGGTCAGACGTGGTCCTACGCGCTATTGGCATCGGACCGGGACCTTCCGGAACAGGCGCTCACCGTATCCCTCCTGGAGGGACCGGAGGGACTTGTTGTGGGCGCGGATGGTTTGGTGGAATGGACTCCGAGCGTGAGCCAGGGGCCGGGCGAATACTCCGTTCGAGTGAGGGTTGTCGATGGAGGAGTCCCGCCGAGGACCTCGGATGCGCAGTTCTCGATATCGGTCCGCGATGTGAATCACGTCCCGGAATGGGTCGCTCCGGTTGTGGAACCCCTCGATTCGTTGTCGGTACTGAACTTCTACCTGGAGGCAGTGGATATTGACGTTCCGGGACAGCAACTGACCTACAGCCTGGTGAGCGGGCCTTCGGGGCTGACGGTTAGTGCGGCGGGGTTGGTGTCTTGGCTGCCTGGGGAAGGGACGGCCCCGGGCGAGTACCCGGTGACCGTGCGGGCCTTGGATGACGGAGTTCCCCCGGCCTCGTCCCAGCAGACGTTCACGTTGGTGGTTCGCACCCTGAATACTGCGCCGGTGATCTCCGCCACGGCCAATCAGGTGGTTGCGGAAGGAGCCGCCCTGGGTCTTGTGCTTTCCGCAACGGATGCGGACCTCCCCGGCCAGACGTTGACCTTTACCCTGGTCGGTGGTCCCCAGGGATTGACGGTCAGTCCGACAGGGGAGGTGGCGTGGACTCCGTCGGAGGTGCAGGGGCCGGGAGTCTTCGACGTGGTTGTCCAAGTGAGCGATGACGGGGTGCCCCCGCTTTCGGATCTGGCGAAATTTAGTGTGACTGTTCTTGGAATGAACACCGCGCCGGAACTGGTCCGGCCCGACGAGATGACGATCCATGAGCTTGTCCCCCTGTCCTTTCAGCTTCTCGCCTCGGATCCCAATAGTCTCAGTCAACGGCTGACGTATGATCTGGTCAGCGGGCCCCCCGGATTGATGGTCAATGCCGCAGGGTATCTGACGTGGACGCCGTCGGAAACACAGGGGCCCGGAAGTTACTCTGTGACGGTTCGAGTCACTGATGATGGTTCCCCGGCCTATGAGGATAGCGACTCCTTGACGATCAATGTCCTCGAGGTGAATGCCGCACCGGTGCTGGCAATTCCGACGGACGGCACGGTGATCCGGGGTGGGACGATCTCCAGAACCCTCTCCGCCACGGACAGCGATCTGCCGGCGCAGACCCTGACGTATTCCCTGGTCAATGGTCCCGCGGGAATGGCGGTCAGCCCCTCGGGTGCCCTCTCCTGGACGCCCTCCCCGTCCCAGTCGGCGGGGAATTATCTGGTCAGTGTTCGCGTGACGGACTCCGGGTCGGCGGCGCTCAGCGATCTGGCGTCCTTCACGGTAACGGTGACAGAGGCCAATCAGGCACCGGTCCTGCAGCGACCGGGGGACCGTTCCGGGAAGGAGCTGCAAAAACTGAGCTTCAACCTCTCGGCAAGCGATGCCGACACGCCGCCTCAGACCCTGACCTACTCGTTGGTTTCGGGACCGAACGGGCTCACGGTCAGTGGGGCCGGACTGGTGAGTTGGACCCCCACGGAGGCCCAGGGACCCGGCGTGTATTCGGTCACGGTCCAGGTTTCCGACAATGGCGTTCCGGCCCTCTCCGACGTCCGGTCCTTCATGCTGACGGTGGAGGAGGTGGACCAACCCCCGGTCCCGATCACTCCATCCAGCAAGACGGTTACGGAGTTGACGACGTTGTCGTTCAACCTCACCGCCACAGACGCGGATCTTCCGCCGCAGCCGTTGACCTATGAGCTCATCGAGGGTCCAGCCGGCATGACGGTGGGTTCAACGGGACTCCTTATCTGGACGCCGACGGAGGCCCAGGGGCCGGGTGTGTACGCGGTTACGGTGGCCGTGGCCGACGGGGATACTCCGACCCTTTCCGCATCGACGACGTTCCTTGTGACGGTCCTGGAGACCAATACAGCCCCGGTCCTCGTTCGCCCCGCCGACAGCACGGTGGTGGAACACCGGCCCTTCATGACGCCGCTGGTCGCGACGGATTCGGATATTCCAACACAGATCCTTACCTGTTCCCTCATTTCCGGCCCGTCCGGCCTGACGGTCACCACCTCCGGGGCTGTCAACTGGACGCCGACGGAGGAACAGGGCCCCGGGGTGTACTCGGTCACGGTGAAGGTCTCCGACAATGCACCCGTTCCCCTGTCGGCAACGCAGACGTTCACCTTGAACGTGGTGGATGTGAACTCACTGCCCGTCCTCTCCAGCATCCCCGATCAGACCATCAACGAACTGTCCACCTTCTCGATGACGTTGTCCGCGGTGGACTCGGACAACCCGCCGCAGGTGCTCACCTACGCCTTGGTCAGCGGCCCTCCGGGAAGGAGCGTTACCCCCGCGGGCGCCTTGTCGTGGACGCCGACGGAGGCCCAGGGACCGGGAACCTATGCGGTCACGGTGTCGGTCACCGACAATCCCTCG
Organism: Verrucomicrobiales bacterium; assembly: GCA_016793645.1. Lineage (GTDB taxonomy): Bacteria > Verrucomicrobiota > Verrucomicrobiia > Limisphaerales > UBA9464 > UBA9464. The sequence goes on along the minus strand of JAEUHD010000059.1, from coordinate 367 downwards.
CCGCCGCTGACGGAATCGATGTCGTTCAACATCACCGTGAATGAGGTCAACAGCGCCCCGGTGCTGGCGAAGCCTGCGGATCGAACGTTGAACGAGTCCACGTCTCTGTTGGTGACCCTGTCGGCGACCGACGCCGATGTACCCGCACAGACACTGACCTACGGACTGGTGAGCGGTCCGACGGGGCTGACGGTGGGTGCGGCGGGTGCGGTGAGTTGGACGCCCACGGAGGCGCAGGGTCCGGGGACATACACGGTGAGTGTGAAGGTGACCGACGGTGGTTCGCCGCCCATGAGCACGACCAACTCGTTTGTGGTCACGGTGAATGAAGTGAACACGGCACCGGTGCTGGTGAAGCCGGCGGACC
>JAEUHD010000044.1 GCA_016793645.1 Verrucomicrobiales bacterium | reverse complement strand
GGCCGGGGTCTTGTTCCGGTCCGGAAGGCTGGAGGCGTCGTCGCGACCGGTGATTCCGCTTCGGGAGGGCGAACCCATCGTGGTGGAGACCGAAGTGGGCTATCTCACGTCGGTGGATCTTTCCTACGAGATCCTGAACGAGGACCAGGTTCGCGGTGCCGTGTCGGCGCTCGTTCCGATCATTGAGCTTCCCCGAAGCTATCCGGATGGCGGGGCGCCGGACGCCCGAAACACCGTCGCGGGGAATGCGGGATCGCAGCGGTACATCGTGGGTACTCCGGTGCCGGTGGGCGCGGTGGAACCGGATTCCGTAGCGGTGACGTTGCGTCGGGACGGACAATCGCTGAACGAAGCAGCGGGATCCGCGGTGGCCGGCGGTCAATGGCACAACCTGCGCCGGGTGCTGAATGCGATTACGCGGCAGGGATACACCATTCCCGCCGGCAGCGTGATTCTGGGCGGGGCCCTGGGCCGGGTGCCTCCCGGCGAGCGGGGGCAATACCGGGCGGATTTTGGCGCCCTGGGATCAATTGAGTTCGATCTGCGTTGATCGGCTCCGCGGCAGAACGCAGTGGGATAACGCAGTGGCCCTGGTTTCGGTGGGGAGATAGACTTCCCGCCGGGTGGACTCCGAGGGAGTTCCCTTTCAATCCATGCCGCGTCGTCCGAGCAACCAATGGGATTTCGGTGACCTGTTCTCGCGAACGGGATCCGCAGCGTCCTCCCCGGCCCCGGCGTCTCCAGCGCGGGCGGAGGAGCCGGCGCGCACGGCGACGAACGCTCCTGCGGCCGCGGACGCGCCGACGGTTCCCGCCCGACTTCAGGCGTGGACGGTCTCGGAGTTGACCTCGGGAATCCGGAAAGCCCTGGAGGCGGGGTTTTCGGAGGTGCGGGTCTCGGGAGAGATTTCCAACTTTCGACTTCAGGCCAGCGGCCACGCGTACTTCGTGCTGAAGGATGCCCAAAGCCAGCTCAGTTGCGTGCTCTTCCGGGGGCAGGCAGGCGCCGGAGTCCGGGCCGCCTTGCGGGACGGCGTGCATGTCGTCCTCGGCGGCGAAATCACGGTGTATGAACCGCGCGGGCAGTATCAGTTGCGCGTCGCGACGGTGGAACTGGAGGGGGTGGGCGCGTTGCAGGCGGCGTTCGAGCGGCTCAAGGCCCGGCTCGCGGCCGAGGGATTGTTTGAGGCGGCGCGGAAACGTCCGATCCCCCGGTTTCCCCGGCGCGTGGGTCTGGTGACCTCGCCCACGGGCGCGGCGATCCAGGACGTGTTGCATGTGGTTCGGCGGCGGTATGCGGGACTTGAATTCGTCCTGGTCCCGGTACGGGTGCAGGGGCAGGGGGCCGCGGAGGAAATTGCCGCCGCGGTGGAGAGGCTCAACCGGTACTCGGCTGCGGACGGCCCGGATGCCGCGCCGCGTCTGGACGTGGTGCTGGTGACGCGGGGGGGCGGCTCCCTGGAGGATCTCTGGGCGTTCAACGAGGAGGTCGTGGCGCGGGCGATCGCGGCGTCGGGGGTTCCGGTGGTGTCCGCGGTCGGGCACGAGATTGATTTTTCCATCGCGGATTTTGTGGCGGATCTGCGTGCGGCCACCCCGAGCGCCGCGGCGGAATTGTTGACCGAGGCGTACGTGGCGAGCCGCACGACCGTGGCCGAGGCGTCCCGGCGGGCCGGGTGGCTCCTGCGGCGCCGGATGGAGGAGTGGACGGCGGAGGTCCGGGAACTGGACCGCCGTCTGGCGCGGCTGCATCCGAGGCGTCAGTTGGCGGACCGGGCCCAGCGACTGGATGAAGCCGTGGCGGCACTGGGGCGTCTCGTGCGGCGTGGCGTGGCGCAACACCGCCAGCAGTACCTTTCGGCGGGACGCCGGTGGTTGTCGGCGAGGCCGTCCTCTGTCTTGTCGCTGCGCCGCCGTGCGCTGGGTGAATCCCGTCGCCGGATTCCGGTGGCGGCCCGGCAGCGCCTGTCCCTTCTCCGCCAGAGATTCGCCCAGGCTGCAGCCTCGCTGCGTCTGCTCTCGCCCGAGAACAATCTGGACCGGGGCTACTCCATCACCTTCCTTGAGGAGTCCGGCCGCGTGGTGCGGTCCCCGGACGAGGTGCGGGAAGGGGATCGTCTTCGGACGCGGGTGCGGGGAGGCGTAGTCGCCTCCACGGCTTGCGAACCCGGACCCGGGGTTGCTTGAGCGGCATCGCGTGGCCGTCGATGCCGGGTGCGGTTGCGCCAGGTCCGCCGGATCGCTGTTGGTGTTCCCGGGCGTCTCGTCTATAACCCCGTCCATGTCGTTTGTGACGCTGCTTGCCGCCGTCGCCGACACCAACGCCGCGGTGGCGAAGGTGGCGGCGTCCGCTCCCGCCGGCGCGGCGAATTTCGGGGTGATGTTCTGGGTGCTGACGCTGGTGAGCGCGGCGGCGCTCGCGGTGGTCGTCGAACGCGTCCTGTATTTCCACCGGGTCCAGATCGACTCCGCACAGTTCCTGGCCGGCGTGCGCAATGTCCTTCGCCGCGACAATGTCATTGAGGCGCTGTCCATTTGCGACGCCACGCACGGTCCGGTCGCGCGACTGGTGAAGGCGGCGATCCTGAACCGGGATGGGGGACGCGCCCGGGTTGAGGAAGTCATCGAGGAGATCGGCCAGGTGGAGGTGCCGCGCCTGGAACACAACCTGCCCCTTCTGGCGACCGTCGCGCAGGTGGCGCCGCTGCTGGGGCTGATGGGGACCCTGTTTGGATTTGCAGCCGTCTTCCGCGAACTGCGGCATCCGGACGGCGTGGCCTATGGCTATGCCGCCCCGGGTGAGATGTTCGATGGACTGATGCAGTCGTTGTATGCGGCGGCGCTGGGAATCGGGATCGCTGCATTTTGCTACGCGGCGTACAACTACCTGGTGCACCGGGTGAATTTGATCGTGCTGGACATGGAACGGGCCAGCCGGGAGGCCGTGCGCCTGACGACCGGGGAGGCGGATGCCGCTGGTCCCGCCGCGGCGTCAGGAGACTCGGGGGCCCGCGGGAAATGAACAGGGTGGTCCCAGGGGCGGGAGTGGCGACCGGACGTGAAGGGGGGATCCGGTGAAGTTTCCCCGGTCGACACGACTTTTCCGGGGGCAGTTGGATCTGGCCCCCTTCCTCTGCGTGCTGTTCCTGCTCGCCGCGGCGCTGCTGCTTCGGGATTTCCTCGTGCTGCCCCGGGGCGCGCGACTGGCGCTGCCGCCGCAGGACTCTCCGGTGGCGGCGGCGGCGGGGGAGCGGGTGCTGATCGTGGCTGTGGATGCCGCCCGGCGGCTGTATTTTGAGAATCAAATCATTGCGCGGGACCGCCTGGAGACGGCGCTGGCGGAACGAAGCCAAAGTCCGGGTGCCTCGAAGACGCTGCTGATTCAGCCGGATCAAAGCGTGCCCTATGGCGAACTGGCGGAGCTGGCCGTCCTAGCCCGCCGCGCCGGGATGCAGCAGATCATCTTTGGATCCGGCTCCGGGCGGGCTCCATGAATGCCTCCGGCGCGAATTCCTCCGGCGAACCGGCCTGGCCGCGCCGTCGTTGGCTGGCGGTGTTCGCCGTCTTCGCGGGACTTCAGGGGGCCCTGCTGACCGGATTGATCCGCTGGCCCAGACTCCCCGATCCCCCGCCCCTGGCCTCCCACGCCCGCCTGGAGATTTCCGCATACCCGAATCCGGAGGCGGCGTTGATGTCGGGGGATCCTCGACAGTTTGCCGCGCCGGATCCTGAGGGGTTCTCCGGCTCCGCCGCTCGATCCTTTCCGCCGCCGGAGTACACGCTCTCGGAGTGGCCGGGGCGGCCCCGGTGGTTGTCCGCGGAGGGACAGCCGAGTCGGGTGGGTGATCCTCGCCCCGCGCCGGTTCCACCGTCCCTGCGGGCCGTCCTCGCCCCCCCGGTCGCCATCCTCGGGGAGACTCCGGCCCCGGTGTTGCTGCCCACCCACACCCAGGTCGAACCGCGCGGCGCGCTTGCGGGGCGGGGGGTTCGCGGACGGACGCCGCCTCCGGTGCTCGCCGGAACCGATGTCCTGAATCCCACGGTGATCGAGGTTGCGGCCACGCCGTCAGGCGAGGTGCTGATCGCCCGGGTCACCGGAGCCAGCGGGAATCCGGAGGCGGACCAGCGGGCGCTGGTGTGGACGCAGACCGCGAGGTTCCCGGCGATGTCCGACCCGTCGTCCACGAGCGTGCTTCCGGACGCCCTGACCTGGGGTGAACTGGCGTTTCTGTGGCGGGTTCAGCCCGCGACTCCCTGAGCCATGTCCCCGGAATCCTACCTGACGCTCTTTGTGCTCGGCTCCCTGGGAGTCCTGACGGCGATCATGGTGCGCTCCGAATTCCAGCGGCGCCGCGTGGAGCGCGAGGTGTCGGAGGATCGTATTTTCCGCTGTGACCGGTGCGGACTGGTCTATACGGACGATCCGAACGTCGACCGATCACGGTGTCCCCACTGTGGGCGCACCAACGGGCCCTTCGTCTTTTGAACCGGCGCGGTGGCGTCACCACCAGGTGAAGCCCGGGTCGGGCTTGGGTTCCCAGATCCAGGCGGGCGTCTCCTTGGGGAACTGGAAGAATTCCACGTGGCTGTCCCCGAACAGCATGTTGTAGCGGGAGCGTCCCCGGTAGTTGTGCCAGGCGCTCCTCCGGTCGTTGATGTCGCGGTTGGCGTGCCAGTTCCAATCGCCCTGGATGATCTTGTTGGCCGGACTGCGGGACACCTCGCTGGAACGGATGGGGGTCGCCTCGTAGGAGCCCTTGGGCATCTTGAGATCGCCGGCGACGTGGCGGACGCGGAAGGAATCGTGCTGGAACTGCACCAGGTAGCTGTTGCCGTAGTCGTTGAAGCAGTTCTTGGCATTGTATTCCTCGTCACCCTTGTCGGCAGGGCATCGATAGAGGTCGGGCGTACTCGTGTAGCGGTAGAGCGGGCGATTGGTCGTCTCGATGGAGACGCCGAAGGAAAGGGCGACCCCGGCGTCCAGCTTGTAGGTTCCCTTCTTTCCGCCGCCCGCGCCCCATCCCCATTGCGCCGGATAGGAATCCGCGTTGTCGTCGGAATAGAGCTGGTACGCGATGCCGATCTGGTGCTGGTTGCTCGCGCACCGGGTCTGCTGGGCTTTCGACTTGGCCCGGCCGAGCGCCGGCAGGAGCATGCTGGCGAGAATCGCGATGATGGCGATCACCACCAGCAGTTCGATCAGCGTAAAGCCGGGTCCGATGAACCTCCGGACAGGTGGATTCCCCATGGCGTTCCCGGGTTACCGTTCCGTGTTCCCGGCATCAAGGTCTTTCCCCGTCCTTTTTGATCCCGCCCCAGGGCGTGAGGCTTCCCCCGCGGTCCGGTCGAACGTATCGTGACCGCCATGGCCGAGATTCCCGACGAAACCGGAGTGCCCCCCGCCTCCGCCGCGGAGTCCGGCCCGGCGCCGCGGGCCCTGCCGCCCGCCTTCGCGGAGGTTTATGCGGTCCATGCGCAGGCCGTGTACTATCTCGCCCTCCGAATCCTGGGGGATCCGACGCAGGCCCAGGACGCCGTCCACGACGTGTTCCTCAAGGCGTTTCGGAAGTACGGGGAGTTTCGCGGACAATCCGAAGTGCGCACCTGGCTGTACCGGATCACGCTCAACCACTGCTCCAATCTCCGGCAGTCCTGGGCGGCGCGGAACATCCATACCGTTGCCGATGACTCCGTCTTCGAAACCGGCGTCGCCTCCGCCCCCAATCCGTTGCGGGTTCTGGAGACCAAGGAGCTGGGGGAGCGCATCCAGCGGGCACTGGACGAACTCACCCCGGAGTATCGTCTCCTGCTGCTCCTCGTGGCCGACCAGGAACTGAGCTACGAACAGGTCGGGGAGCTGACCCAGCAGACCGCGGATGCGGTCCGGGGAAAACTTCATCGCGCCCGCAAGGCCTTCAACGCCGCCTTCCAAAGGACCGCCTGATATGGACCCGAATGCCCGCCTCCGACAGGAACACCGCGAACCGACGGTGTCCAAAGCCGCCCAGGATCATCGCACCCAGGCCGCGCCGCTCGAGTTTGCGACCCCCGAGGAGATGATCCGGCACGACCGCGAACGGACGGAGGTGCCGGAGGCCGTGGGGGAGCGGCTGGCTCATGAGGTGGGAGCGGAGCCCGCTCCCACGGGACGCCCCTGGTGGAGGCGCTGGCTGGGCTAGCCCGGGGGACCCGCCCCATGCGTGTGGCAGGGCTGTTCCCACGGAATTCCCGCGCTTTCCGCCCGCCGTATTTTCCCGCAGGGTTGCGTCCGGAACCATCAAGCCCGAGCCCTGCCGATCCGACGTCCGACCTCCTTTCACCATGTCCTTCGCCGATGACCTCGAGATCCTGATCCGTGCGCGGTATCCGGTGATCTACGTCCCCACGAGCGAGGAGACCCGGGTGATTCCCGTGATCACGGCGGTGGCGGCGCAGCGAAACAAGCGGGTGTTCGAATGGTCCTCCTCGACCGGATTGGTGCCCGGGGGCACCCATCCCCAGAGCCAGAAGGCGCGCAATCCGGCGACCCGGGATCCGTTGGTGGCGCTGGACCAGGTGATCGAGCAGGTGGAGCCGGCGATCTTTGTCTTCAAGGACCTTCATCCGTACCTGGGGAAATCCGCGCCCGTCGACAACGCCGCACCCATCCGGCGCCTGCGCGAAGTGGCGCTGCATCTGAAGAACAGCTTCAAGACCATCGTACTGGTGGCGCCCGTCCTGGAGATTCCGGTCGAACTCGAGAAGGAGATCACCGTGCTGGATTTCCCGTTGCCGGGCCGGGAGGACCTCTCGGAATTGCTGGACCGGATCGTCGCGGACCTCCGGGAGCTGAAGCAGGTTTCCATCGAACTCGAGGAGTCCGGGAGGGAACGGCTCGTCCAGGCGGCGCTCGGGTTGACGTGGTCGGAGGCGGAGAATGTCTTCGCGAAGATCCTGGTGACCGACGGACGCCTGTCGGCCGACGACGTACCCGCGGTGATCGCGGAAAAGCAGCAGATCATCCGCAAAAACGGCCTGCTGGAGTACCATCCCCCGAACGAGACGTTTGAGGGGATTGGGGGCCTGGCGGTCCTCAAGGAATGGCTTCGGATGCGTGCGGACGCCTTCACCCCCGAGGCCAGGGCCTTCGGACTGGCGGTGCCCCGCGGGGTGCTGCTGCTGGGCGTCCAGGGATGCGGGAAGAGCCTGTGCGCCAAGGCGGTCGCCAGCGCCTGGCAGATGCCGCTGCTGCGGTTCGACCTGGGGCGCATGTTCAGCAGCCTGGTGGGGTCATCCGAGGAGAACGTCCGCAAGGCCATTGCCGCCGCGGAGTCCGTTGCGCCCGCCATTCTCTGGGTGGACGAGATCGACAAGGCGTTTTCCGGATTCCAAGGCGGCGGGGCTTCCGACGGCGGAACCGCCGCGCGCGTCTTTGGCACGTTCCTGACCTGGTTGAGCGAGAAGACGGCGCCGGTGTTCGTGGTCGCCACCGCCAATGAGATCGCCCACCTGCCGGCGGAGCTGCTCCGCAAGGGACGATTGGACGAGATTTTCTTTGTCGATCTGCCCTCGGAGTCCGAGCGCGTGGAGATCTTCCGGGTGCACCTCCGCAGGCGGGGGCGGGACGCCCGTCGTTTCGACCTGGCGGCGTTGTCGGCGGCCTCCGAGGGATTCAGCGGTGCCGAGATTGAGGAGGCGGTGAACAGCGCCCTCTATGAGGCGTTCCACCAGCGCGAGGATCTGTCCCTGCCCACGCTCATGAACGCGCTGCGGCAAACCGTCCCGCTCGCCCGGACCCTGGATGAGCCGATCCAACGCCTCCGGACCTGGGCCGGGGGAAGGGCCCGTCCTGCGAGTGCCACCGGGATCCTGGAATCCGCGACAGGGTCGCCCGGGGGGAACCCGTGACGATCCGCCCCGGGCCCGGTCCGGTGGACAAGGGCCTCCATCCATCCGGGCCGTCCGGACCGTGGGCCGGGATTGGAACGGCGTGTGCGTTCCAGCCCCGGGTCTGCCGGGTCGAATTTCATTGGCCGCTTCTTCGGCAGATGGTTTTTTCACCGCAGCCTCTCCCATGAGCCGCTTCGGAAAACTCGAACTCGCGAATCCCGGATTGTCCCCGGGCCGGGAGACCCGCGCCGGTACCGCCGAGCCGTCCTGCCTGGCCTCGGCGGAGGACGCCTTTGGGCGCGGTGAGTTTGAACCAGCGCTCCGGTGGTTCTCCCGGGCGCTGGAGGAGGACATGGACCAGGTCGCGGCGTGGTCCGGACAAGTGCGGTCCCTGATTGAGCTGGGGGAATTCGGGGAGGCGCGGGCCTGGGCGGACAAGGCATTGGAGCGGATTCCGTCGGCTCCGGACCTTCTGGCCGCGAAGGCGGTGGTGCTGGGCCGCCTGGGGGAACTGGACCCCGCGCTTGCATTCTCCGATGCGAGCATGGGGGAGGGAGGGGACGCGCCCTACGTCTGGCTGGCGCGGGGGGATGTCCTGATGGCCCGGGGCGAACGGCGGGCCGAGTACTGTTTTGACCGGGCCTGTGCGATGGCGCCGGAGAGCGCGTGGGTGGCGTGGCTGGCCGGACGCATCCGTCACCACTACGGGCAGCATGCCGCGGCACTCCAATTCGCCCGGCGTGCGGCGGCCCTGGATCCCGGGAACTGCGCGGCGTGGCTGCTGTGTGGCGATTGCCAGCGGGCGCTGGGATTCGCGGAGGAGGCGGAGGCGTCGTTCCGGCAGGCGCTGGGGCTCCGTCCGGACTGCCGGGCCGCCGCGGAACGCCTGTCGGGGACCCGATCCCAGGGAATGGCCGGGCGGCTGACCGGGTGGTGGCGCCGCCAGTTCGGGGGCTGAAGCGCGGCCGCGATCCGGAAACGTTCCGTCCCATGGTGATTCATCCGCAGTTGGACCGCTTGTTTGTCGAGGCGCACCGGCGCGCCGCCTCCGATCTCCACGTGCTCGCGGGGGTTCCACCCGCCTTCCGGGTCACCGGGGAAATCATCCTGGCCGATGCCGATGCCCTCACTCCGGAGGAGTGCCATGCCATGGCGGTGTCGATGCTCAATGAACTGCAGCGCCGGAAGCAGGAACAGGAGTGGGAGTTGTGCATCTCCGTGCGGCATCCGGTGGCGGGTCGGATTCGGGTGACCTTTTACCAGCGCAACGGGGTCACGGAACTGAGCTGCCGATTTTGCGGGGATCGCGTCCTGACCCGCGAGGAGCTGATGCTGCCGTCCCGACTGGACGACCTGGCGCGGCGGCCGAATGGGCTCGTGCTCGTCACCGGACCCACGGGATCGGGAAAGACGACCACGCTCAACTACCTCATCGATCTCATCAATCGCGAGCGCCGCTGCAAGATCCTCACCATCGAGGACCCTGTGGAGTTCGTGCATGAAAACCAGCGGGCGATCGTGGTGCAGCAGGAGGTGCTCACCGACGTCCGATCCTTCAACCGCGCGCTCATCCACGCGCTCCGCCAGGACCCGGATGTAATCTGTGTCGGGGAGATGCGCGATTACGAGACGATCGGAACCGCCCTGACGGCGGCGGAGACCGGGCACCTGGTGCTGGCCACCCTGCATGCGCCCAGTGTCAGCCATGCCATTGAACGGATCATCGGGGTCTTCGAAGGGAGCGCCCAGAAGCAGGTGATCCTGCAGTTGGCCAACTCCCTTCAGGGCATCATTGCCCAGGAACTGCTGCCCAGCCTGGATCGGACCCGGCGGATCCTGGCCTACGAATTCCTGCCGGCGAACGGTGCCATCCGGGCGATCATCCGTGACAACCAGCTGCACCAGCTGGCCAACGTCATGCAGACCAGCGCCCGGGAGGGGATGGTGATCATGGACAACTGTCTCCATGACCTGTATTCGCGCTGCCTGATCAGCTACGACACCGCCGTCAGCCGGGCGAGGAACCAGGAGCGGTTTCGTCCGAAGGAGTAGGAACGCGGCTCAGGGAATCGCCGGCGTGACGACGACGTAGTACCGCTCCGCATCGCCCTCGGGGACGGGTATCTCCACGAGGCTTCCGCCACCGCCCGCGGCGATGTCACGGACCCGGGTCCAGTCCCCCGACGGGAGCTGGGTGCGCGTCAGGACGGTGTAGCTGCGTCCGGGTTCCGTGACGAAGCTCAACCGGGGCGAGGCACCCCCGTGGATTTGAATTGCGGGCGGCGGCGGGGGCGCGGTGACCGTCACCTCGACCTCATCCGAGACCGACGCCTCCCCGTCATTGACCGTGAATCGGAGCGTGTAGGAGCCCGGTGTGGGGAACTGGACGAACGTCTGCGGGAGCGCGGCGTTGGCAAAGTTGACGTTGTTGGGGCCGGTGGCCCGGCTCCAGGTGAAGACCGGGGCGCCCGGCGAGGCCGGAAGACCGTCGTCCTGAAACACCCCGTTCAACGCCAGCCAGTCCCCGGCGGGAACCGTGAGCGGCGTCCCCGCCTCGGCCGTCGGAGCGGTGTTCGTCGGGAGCGCCCGGGCTCCCAGTTCAAGATCAAACCCGAGATCGGAGGAGCCGCCCCCGCTCTGGTGCAATTCCACCGCGATGACGTTGTCCCCCTCCCGGAGGAGGCTTCGATCCAGCGGGGCGTCGAAGAAGGTGGTTTCGTCCGATCCACCCGCCGCGCTGAGGGCCGTGGTCGAGGAGGTGATTTCACCGTCGGGCATGTTGCTGCGCGCCGCCTCGGTTCCGTTGATGTAGACCACCACGCCGTCATCCCGGGACACCCTTGCCAGAAACTCGGTGACCGACGCGACTCCGGTCACCCGGAAGCGGGCGCGAAGATAGGTGGTGATGTACTTGTTGTTGGAGTCGGGACCGAAATTGAGCGTGGTGGCCATGCCGGGATCGCCATAGCCGAGGCGGGCCGGTCCCGAGCTCCAACCCGAATCGTTGAAGGCGGTGGAGTTCCAGGACGCGTCCGGCGAGGACCCGTTGTCGAGATACTTCCAGACGGAACCCGCGGGCAGAAGGACGACATCGCCGACGGCGCGTCGGACCTGCACCACGACGTCGTCCGAGGCCTGCCGGTCGCCGTCGCTGACGGTGACACGGAAGGTGTACACGCCCTGCCCGGGCAGCCCGATGGACGTGCGGGCACCCGTGGGATTGGACACGGATGCGCCGAGGGGTCCGCCCACCTGCGACCAGCGGAATTGGAGGGGGCCTCCGGGATTTCCGTCGTCGAGCGCGGTGGCGGCGAGGTCCGTGGTCAGCGGGAACTGGGCGGAAATGAGGTCCTGGTCCGATCCGGCGTCGGGACGCGGGGCCCGGTTGACCGCGTTGTCGAGTCCTGGGGAGGGACCGGTGAGCGCGGCGCGCCAGTTCGCCGGATCGTCCCCATACCCGGATCCGATCCGGCGCTCCAGGGAGGGGCCCAGCCCCGCGGCTTCGACCGGCCAGGGCGCGCGATTGTTGTACCGGACGCTGTCCACCGCGATGAACGGGACAACCACCGTGACCGTCCCGACCCCGTTGGTCACGGTGTCGGGGGAGTCGGGACGCTCCAGGGTGATCCTCTCCCCGCCATCGTCCAGGTTGCCGGAGTAGGGTCCGTAGATGGCCACGGTATCCGGGACACCCCACTTCAGGCGGAACAGGGTGGGATCCCCCGACGTGACGACGGCGATGCCGTGGCCTGGAAGACGTGCGTCCGGGGGGAACGAGAAATCGGCTCCGGAGAGGCCCCAGGCATTCTCCGGGTGTTCCGGGTCGAACAGGGGAATGGAATCCGGAGTCAGGTTGGCGATCTCGATGAATTCCACACCGCCGGGGTAGGGCGCGTACTGGATCTCATTCAGGACGATGGGCCCGATGCGGGGACCGGCGTTCACGGCGCCGAGTGTCAGGGCGCGTTGCGGCGGGAATTGAACCTCGCCGACGGAATTGGTGTGCCGTCCGAAGCTGACGCCATTGGCGGCGGCCCCGAAGGAGAATCCGTCGCTGTATCCGGTCAGCGCCCCATCACGGTCGGCGCTGAACAGGAACACCTCGTCGCCATGAGAACTCAGGGAAAAGGCCCCCGCGGCGTTCGGGACGTTGAAGTCGCCCTCGTCCAGCACAAGGAATCCGCCGGGCGGAATGACGGAGGGACCTGGAATCCGGAACTTCGTGGGACTGCGCCGGTCGTCGGAGAGGTACCATCCGGATACGTCGGCGGGCGCGTCCGTTGGATTGTGAAGTTCGATGGAGTCGAGGACGGGCGCATCCGTATGGGTGAGCACCTCGTTGACGACCACCGGTGGCACCGTGAGGGGGGGATCGTCGGCGCCGGGGGATCCGCCGGGCGCCGAGGAGGCGCGCCACTGGGCGGCATCGGAGGGTGACGGATTGGACAGCGGATTGCGCGGGACGAGTGAGAACCCGCCGCCATCCGCGGATTCCGGCCACGGGAGGGCATCTCCCCACGCCAGATCGAACACGGGGGCGCCGGTCGCGTGGACCAGCGTCAGCCGTTCGCCGGCATTGTCGAGGCGTCCGCCAAAAACCCCCGCGATCGGCACCCCCGGGTGGGCATTGGTGAACGCCGCCTCATGGGCGACGAGCACCGCGAAGGCACCGGGCGCGAGGCGGGTTCCACGGGGGAAGGTGAAACGGATGCCGTTGGTAAAGGTGAGTCCGCCCAGATCGCGCTCCACGGGGCCGACGTTCCTCAGTTCCAGGAACTCGAGGTCGTCACTGTTGAACGCCTCGGTGTCCGGCGGATGATACATGATCTCGGTGACCAGGACGTCCTGCCAGGTCTGGATGCTGAGGAAGTCCGCCGCCGTCAGCGCGCTCCATTCGCCGTTGTTCGCGCGGACGCGTGCCTTGAGGACGGTGGATTCCGTGAGCGTCACCGGCCCCGTGTAGCTGCGCGCGCCTTCGGCGACGTTGCCGCCCCAGGTCCGGGGATCGGTGCCATCGGTGGTGAAATAGATCTTTCCCGACGCGGCGGTGATGCCCACCTGGGTGGAATCCTGGAACGAACCCCCGTGTCGGCTGAATTCCGGGGCATCCACGGCCGGGTACCATCCGCGGGCGCGTAGCTGGCCCAGGATCACGGAGGTGCGCTGGGACAGGTAGGACTGCTGGATCCGGTTGATCTCGGTGAGCCACTCGGCATTCCGGGTGAAGGGGGTGGCCTGCTTGGAGTCGCCCCATCGGGCGGATTCCAGCACGACCGCCGAGAAGATTTCGTTGGTGCGGCGGGCCACGCGGGCCCGCGCGGCGGCGGGCGTCAGCATCCCGTCGTTGAAGAAGTGCCGGTGGACCCGGTCGGCGACGCGGATCCGGAATTCCTGGCTGGCGGTCAGTTGCTGGAAGAAATACTGGGGATTGCTCTTCGACGCGCCCTGGCTTCCGGCCCGGAATGGACCGAGGCGGTCCTCGTTGACGTCGAGCAGCGTGTGCTCCGCGTCATGGGCGAAGAACTTGAATCCGCCCGAGTGTCCCGTGCGATCCCGCATTCCGTAGAAATTGTTCGGACTGTCCTCGCCCAGGAACCAGGAGATGGGGGCGTCGAGGTTTCCGCCGAAATAGATCACCATCATGTAGTCGATCAGGTTGTCCGGATCGACCAGGGTCTTGTAGGCGGGATTGGGGGTTCCGTCGGGATTCTGCCCCAGGAGCTTTCGGTACACGGCGTCATTGGTGATCCCGGCCTTGCAGGTGAGGTAGAGCTCGTTCCACGCCTGCTGGTTTCCGTCCGTGGCGCCGATGGTGTAGCTGTTCTCGGGCGAGACCTTGATGACATCGAAGTCCTCCTTCCTGCCCCCGTAGTAGGTCGCGCCATAGCTGGCCTCGGGACGCTCACAGGTATTGTACAGGCCCCAGTACTGGCCGTTCAGGAACAGGTGGTAGTAGTTGCCCCGCTCGGCCTGCTGGCCCAGGTCCAGCTGGGTGTCGCGGCTGAACTGATCCCGGATGAAAACGCCCCGGGAATCGCCGGCGAAGCTCCACGAGTAGTTCTGGAAGGTGCGCAGGTCGAGGTTGTCGAAGGTGTCCGCGCCCCCATCCCCGAACAGCGGGTATCGCAGTTTTCCGGCCCCGTATTCGTTGCGGAAAAAGAGGCGGAACGCGTGCTTGGGATTGCTGGTGCTCCGGGAATAGCCGCCGCGAATGCGCAGTCCGCAATTGATCTGGAAACCATCCTTCCCGTCGGGATTCAGGAGTTCCACCGAGGCGGGACGTTCCCAGGCGCGGGCATCGTTCTGCGGATTCGCGTAAATGCCCCGGACCGAGTCGAACAGGTTTTTGAAGTCGGTCACGATGACGAACGACGGCAGCGAGGCGAGGGCCTTCCGCAATTCGTCCCGGTAGAGCGGTGAATTCACCACGTCGGGATCCATCCCGTAGTTCACCACGTTGGCCCCCCAGGTGGTGGGCCAGCCGGGAGGGGCCTTGCCGTCCGGCGCCTGGGTGAAGACGTCCGCCGGGAACAAATAGGTCTGGGTATCCACCCCGGACGGCTGCAACCCGTCCTTGAACGCCGCCGCCCGGATGACGCGGGTGCCCGGGATCGGGATGGGGCCCGTGTACACAATCCCGGTCGTGGCGGTGGGCGTCGCGCCATTGGTCGTGTACCGGATGGTGGCGTCCGCCGTCTTGCAGGTGATGACGAGATCAAACGACTCGTCGTACAGGCCGCGCTTGTGGCTGAACTTGGTGTCCGCGACGAAGTTTCCGAACCCCGGGCCATTCGCCGCTCCGGGGGTGGGGGTGGAAAAGAACAGGAATCCGCCGTCCCCGATCCCATACGAAATGTCCGCCTTTTGCCCGGGGTAGGCGGGGCTGAATTCGAAGTCCGGCACGGGGGATTCCGGTCGGAACAATCCGAGGTACTCCCCGGCCGCACTCAGGCTGAAATTGGCGTGGAGGGGGGCTCCCGCGACGCTCCGGGACTTGCCGGAGGCGAACACCAGCAGGAATCCCCCGGCGTCGATGTTGGTGGCGGGAAGGGACCATTTGGCCGGCACCGCCGGATCGTCCGTGAGGGTCCACCCCAGCAGGTTGACCACCGATCCGCCCGTGTTGCGGAGTTCAATCCAGTCGGAGGCCTCGCCGTCCTCATCCGTCAGTCCGCGGTTGTTGTTGGCCAGGAACTCGTTGAGCACGATATCCGCCCGGGCTCCCACGGGAAATCCGAGGAGCAGAAGCAGGCCCAGAACGGCGGTGTGGCGGAAGCGCATGGAAGGAATCAGCATCGTGAATCAGGAGAAAACAGCAAGGCGCGTGCCTTCCCGGCGCTGGGGATTGGGATTCCAAATCAGGCGCGCGGAGCGTGCCAAAAATGGAGGCAAATCGGCCTCGACACACGGGGGTCGGTGCCTAGGCTTCCCGCCCCTTATGAATCGGAATCCGCACGTGGCCGTAGTCGGCGCCACCGGCGCTGTCGGCGTTGAGATGATCGAGACCCTGGAACGGCGCAATTTCCCGGTCGGGAAACTGACGCTGCTCGCTTCCGCCCGCTCCGTGGGCAAGACGCTGACCTTCCGTGGATCCGGGATTGCGGTCACCGAATTGAAGCCGGATTCCTTCGCCGGGATCGACATTGCACTCTTCAGCGCCGGCGGCGGCATTTCCCGGGACTTCGCTCCCAAGGCGGCCGCGGCAGGGTGCGTGGTGATCGATAACTCCAGCGCCTTCCGCCAGGACCCCGACGTCCCGCTGGTCGTGCCGGAAATCAATGCCGCCGACATCCGCGGCCACCGGGGCATCATCGCCAATCCGAACTGCACCACCGCCATCACCCTGATGGCGCTGTATCCGCTGCACCAGGCGTTCGGCGTCACGCGCATCGTCGCGTCGAGCTACCAGGCCGTTTCCGGGACCGGCGCCAAGGCCATCGAGGAACTCGAGCGCCAGGTTCGCCAGATTTCCGCCGGCCAGCCGGTCACCCGCGAGGTTTATCCCCACCAGATCGCTTTCAACGTGTTGCCCCAGGTTGATTCCTTCCTGCCCGATGGGTACACGAAGGAGGAGATGAAGATGCAGAACGAGGGACGGAAGATCATGCATCATCCGGGATTCCTCGCCTCCGTGACCTGCGTCCGGGTGCCCGTGTATCGGGCCCACTCGGTGTCCGTGAGCGCCGAGTTCGCACGCCCGGTGACCGTGGAGGCGGCCCGCGCGGTGCTGGCCGGGGCCCCCGGACTCGACGTCGTGGATGATCCCGCCCAGCAGCGGTATCCGATGCCCTTGGACGTCTCCGGACGCGAGAACTGCGCCGTCGGACGCCTGCGCAAGGACATCGCCTTCGAGAACGGCCTTTGCTTCTGGGTCGCCGGCGATCAGTTGCTCAAGGGTGCGGCGTTGAACGCCGTCCAAATCGCCGAGGAACTCCTGAAGTAACGGGTCTCCGTGCGGACGGGGAGACCAGACTCCCCGGGCCGTTGCGGGGCTTCGTCGCGGAAGGGCGGGAGTGGCGTTCTGACCCGGACCCCTCCGCGCGGGAAATGCATCCCGTCATGGCGCAAGTCATGCTAGCTGTGCATATTCCGCGGCGTCCCCGAAACCGGGTTGGCCGCACGCCGGTCTGGGACTTCGTCCGGACCCAGTCGCGGACCCATGTCATGAACCACAATCGGAAGCCCCAGGCGTTCACGCTGATCGAGCTGCTGGTGGTGATCGCCATCATCGCCATTCTCGCCGGCATGCTCCTGCCTGCGCTTGCCAAGGCCAAGGCCAAGGCGAATCAGACGGTCTGCCTGAACAATCTCCGGCAAATGTCCCTTGGTTTCCGGGTGTGGGCCGGCGACAACCGGGACAAGTTTCCCTGGGACCTCGCCGTGACCAATGGTGGCAGCTTTGGATCCCCCGACTGGACCGACCACTTCCGGGTGTGTTCCAACGAACTGGCCACCCCCCGCATCCTGATCTGCCCAACCGACAAGCCCCGCAAGGCCGGCACCAACTGGGTCAACCTCGACGGACTCGCCAACGTCACCTACTTCGTCGGCACCCGCGCCGACTACACCAAGCCGCCCACGATTGTCGCCGGCGACAGCAGTGTGTCCGGCGGCGGCGGCGGACTCGACCCGCAGTGGAGCCTCTTCCTCGGCACCTCCATCGATGCGGGATGGAACCAGAACCTGCATGTCCGCAATGGCAACCTGGCCCTGGCGGACGGGAGTGTCGGGAATTCCAAGACCCCCGGGCTTCGCACCCAGATCAGCGCCGCTCTGGCCAGCGGACTGACCAACGTGGTGTTTTCCAAGCCGCGCGGGGTGTTCTGAGTCCTCCGGATCCCGCCTCCCCTCCGCGATCCCATGAAGGACTCCCCCGCCGTCGCCGCCGCCGCCGGATTGGTCCTCCTCGGATCCCTCGCCGCACTCGCCTGGACCTTCGTCGGGCCCGGACCCGCCGGAGACCCGCGGGTGCAGGAGGAGATCGGACGCACCCTCGCGCGCGAGGCCGTGAAGCATCTGGGTGCCGGACGCCGCCTCACCGTCCTGACCCGCGACACCACCGCCTTTCCCCAACCGGCCGCGGACCAGGTGCTCGCCGCCTTCACCCGGGAGGCGGCCCGGTCCGGCGCCACGGTCGCCGCGGTCCAGCGATTCGAGGTGGATCCGCTGCGTCCCGCCCAGGTTCCTCCCGGTGATTTTCTGGAACTCATCCGCCGCAGCGCCGCGGGGGATGTCCTGGTGTCCCTCCTCGGACCGCCGTTGCTCGGGGACGACCAACGCGCCCAACTCCCCGCAACGCCCCCCTGCCGCATCGTCGCCGTGTGCGCCGGCCCGTTTCCCGACGCCGCCGGCCTCCGTCAACTGGCCGCCCAAGGGCTCCTGCAGGCCGCCGTGGTGGATCGTCCGCAGTCCAGAACCGCACCCCCGAGGTCTCGTTCGGACCGCACGTTCGAGCAACTTTACACCGTGTTTGAGGGGGGCGGAACGCCGGGTCCGGGGGTGTCCCGATGAGGATCCGTCGCCATTGCGCCCCGGGGTTCTCCCGGACGGATATGC
Source organism: Verrucomicrobiales bacterium (assembly GCA_016793645.1). Taxonomy (GTDB): domain Bacteria; phylum Verrucomicrobiota; class Verrucomicrobiia; order Limisphaerales; family UBA9464; genus UBA9464. The sequence continues at coordinate 29,367 of JAEUHD010000044.1, read as the reverse complement.
TGGTCGCGCTGGCCGCGGTCGCCCTGCTGTCGGCCCTGGTTCTCATCCCGATGACGCGCACCCGCCAGCAGGCACGACTCGCGCAATGCCTGTCCAATCTGCAGCAGGTGAATCGCGCGGTGCTGTCCTATGCCGGCGACCACGCGCAAACGCTTCCAGGTGCCATGCCGGGGGACGGCGGCGAACTCCAGTGGTGGTACAAGGAACGCGTGAAGAGCTACGCAGGACTCAAGGGCGCGTCCTCCGCTGCGGATTCCGTCTTCGCCTGTCCGGACGACCGCGGATACTCGGATCCCAAGCCGTTCCACCAAACGGCCCGCTTCGACTACGGCAGCTACAACTTCAATGGCGTCCAGATCCCCGGCGCGCCCAATGTTGCCGGCGCGGCCCTCGGCTCCCTCGTGGAACCCAAACGCACCCTGTTGACCATGGAGTGGACGGCCCATGGTCCGTTGTCCTGGCACCGCAGCCGGACCGGACGTCGCAACGCGCCGTTTTACAGCGACGCCGAGAGCGTGGTCGGCTTTGCGGACGGGCGCGTGGCCCTGATTCCCATTTACTACGACGGCCACACGGCCGCCTACCTGCGGGACCCCATCCCCGGCTATGAATACCGATACAGCGGAAACTGATTCCCAATCGTTCCTCCAATGCCTGGCGAAACGTACGTTTGCGGCGCTCACCGCGGGCATCCTCGCCCTGCTTCCGGACCTGCGTGTCGCCGCCGACCCGGTTCTCGGGCAATGGATTCCCCTGTACCAGGGCATGGATCGAATCTCGGGAACCAACACAACGCGAGGCACCGACTTCCAGAATCTGATGGCCGCGTACGCCATTCGCGTGGATCTGCAGGCGCCCGGCATTCGCCTGCTCGCGTCGCCCCGCATCGACAATTACCAGTCGAATTCCCGGGAGACCGCGGGAATGACGGTGAGCCGCTTCGTGAAGGTCCAGGGCGTCCAGGCCGCCATCAACGCCGGCTTCTTCCGCCCCACCGAGTATTATCTGCCGGAGGGCACTCCCATGTCGGTCCAGGGGCTGCTGATCAGCCAGGGAGAACCGGTTTCACCGGCGGGGATCACCTACGCGGCGAGTCTCTACGTGGACGCCGGGAACCACGCCCGGATCTACCCGTACAACTGGCCGGCCGCCGACACCAACGGGATTTGGACCGCCGTTTCCGGGGATTATCCCGTGCTCGTGGACGGCGCCAACATCGGCCGGAAATATCTCTCCCTGGGGTTCATTCACGACGTGAATCCGCGCACCGCCGTTGGACTCTCCCAGGATCGGCGCTTTCTCTACCTCCTGGTGATTGATGGGCGCCAACCCGGCTACAGCGAAGGGGCCTACGATTATGAGACCGCCGCGTGGCTGCAACTCCTCGGCGCCTGGGACGGCATCAACCTGGACGGCGGCGGTTCCTCCACCATGTCGATCCAGGGCGTGAACGGAAATCCGGTCCGTCTCAACCAGTCCAGCGCCGTCGCCGATTCGGGACGCGAGCGCACGGTTGGCGGACATCTCGGAATCTTTGCGAATCCCTTGGAGGGATTCGTCAACACCGTGGTCGCGCTGCCCGACGACGACGCGGCCAGCATCACGTGGAAGACGCTGCAACCCGCGACCACCCAGGTGGAGTACGGAACGACTCCGGATCTCGGCCTCACGTCCGACGGGGACGCGACTCCCGTCACCCAGCACGCCGTGCGGCTCACCGGGCTCCAGCCGGGAACCGGGTACTACTTCCGCGCCGTATCCTTTGTGGACGGCGTCCGGGAGGCGTCCTCCGACCTTTTCTTCACGACGAAGACCTATCTGGTCACCAACGAAGTGGTCACCCTGACCCAATCCTGGAAGTTCACCGAACAGTCCATGGACGGTCTGCCGTGGATGGAGCGCGGATTCAACGACAGCGCGTGGAGCGGTCCCGGGCCGGCGTTGCTGTGGGTGGACACCCGGCCGTCGGGACCAAATCCGGATATTCAGCCCAAGGGGACTGAAATGCCCTTCGACCCCGCCACTGGATCCCCATTCTTCACCTACTATTTCCGCACCCACTTCACACTCGCGGAGCCGCCCACCAATGCGTCCCTGTTCTTCTCCGGATACGTGGACGATGGGGCGGTGTTCCACCTCAACGGACGCGAACTGATTCGCCTTCGCATGGACGACCCACCCCTCGAGATCCTCAACAGCACGCTCGCCACGAATTTTCCCTGCGCAGGTGACGCCACCTGTCTCGAGGAGTTCACCGTGGGTCCTCCCGCATCCGGTGCCCTCCTGGCTGGCGACAACGTCCTCGCAGTGGAAGTCCACAACTACAATCCCCGCAGTGCCGACATCACTTTCGGATTGTCCCTCGTGGTCGGCAACGCCGTTTCGGTTCCCGCGCGCCTGGACATCCGTGGGGAAGGGGCCGCCACGACGCTGGCGTGGGACCGCGGGGGCTTCGTGTTGCAGCAGGCGCCCTCCCCGAATGGTCCCTGGACCGACGTGCCCGGACCCGTGATCACGTCCCCGCACACCCTCACCGCCTCGGGAACGCCACAATTCTACCGGCTCTTGAAGTAGGGTTCCGGCGGGACGGAATCCGTCCAAACGTCAGGCGCCCGACAACCGCTTCTCGATCGCGTCGAGATCGTAGACGCAGCCGCCCCAGGTCCCGCCTCCCGCCCGCTGCAGCAATGCCCAGAGGCGAGTGTCCTCCGGCAACTGCGGGTGCGGTGCGAGGTTGGGATGTGGCGTTCGTGCGGACAAGAGGGCGGCTCCCTCCTCCGGGGTGAAGCGCCGATCCCCTTCGCCCACGAAATCCAGGGACCCGATGAGTTGGACGCGGTCCACCACGATCCGAACCACGTCGCCATCGCGGAGACGTCCAAGGGGACCTCCCGCCAGTGCCTCCGGACCCACATGGCCCAGGCAGGCGCCGGTGCTGACACCGCTGAACCGCGCGTCGGTGACGAGCGCCACATGACGTCCGAACGGCAGGTGCTTCAGCGCACTGGTCAACTGGTAGGTTTCCTCCATCCCGGTCCCCAGGGGGCCGGCGCCCATCAGCACCAAAACGTCGCCCGGGGAAATCGCGCCCCGCTTGATCGCCGCGATGGCATCGCGTTCCCGGGTGAACACCCGGGCCGGCCCCTCGTGGCGATACACCCCGTCCGCATCCACGACCGTCGGATCAATGGCTGTGGATTTGATCACCGATCCTTCCGGCGCCAGGTTGCCCCGCGGAAACGTCACGGTGCTCGTCAACCCACGCTCCCGGGCGCGCGGCGGGGGCAGGATCACATCGTCGGGATCCACCCCATCCAGTTCCCGGAGCCGCTCCCGGAACCGCGCCCGCCTCTCGCAGCCTTCCCACAGGTCCAGGACGTCCCCGAGACGGCGTCCGCCCACGGTCAACACTTCCAGGTCGAGCAGACCCAGATTGCGTAGATGTACCATCACCTCCGGCACACCGCCCGCCAGGAAGACGCGCACGGTCGGGTGATGCACCGGCCCATTGGGCAGCACACTGACGAGGCGCGGGGTCGAGCGGTTGACCTCGGTCCAGTCCGCCACGTTCGGACGCCGCAATCCCGCCGCATGCGCGATGGCCGGGATGTGCAGCAGCAGGTTGGTCGATCCCCCGAAGGCCGCGTGCACCACCATCGCGTTGCGGATGGCGGCGTCGGTGACGATGTCGCGCGTGGCATGACCCGCGGTGGCCAGGGCCACGACACTGCGGGCGGACTGGACGGCGAGGTCGCGCCACACCGGTTCCCCGCTCGGGGCCAGCGCAGCGTGCGGCAGGGACAGGCCCAGCGCTTCGCCCACCACCTGTGACGTGGCGGCCGTCCCGAGGAACTGGCATCCACCGCCCGGACTCGCGCAGGCGCGGCAGCCGAGATCCGCCGCTTCATCCAGGGTTACAAGTCCGTGGGAGAACCGCGCACCCAGCGTCTGGACGCGTCCCGCGTCCTCCCCGTTCTCCGGGGGCAGCGTCACCCCGCCGGGCACCAGCACCGAAGGCAGGTCCGGCATGCCGGCGAGGGCCATCATCATCGCGGGAAGTCCCTTGTCGCAGGTGGCCACGCCCACGACGCCCCGACGCACGGGCAGCGACCGGATCAAGCGGCGGAACACGATGGCGGCGTCATTGCGGTAGGGCAGCGAATCAAACATCCCGACCGTTCCCTGCGTCCGGCCGTCGCAGGGATCCGACACATACGCGGCGAAGGGAACCTTCTTCAACTGGCGCAATTCCTCCGCGGCGGCACGGACGAGTTCGCCGATCTCCCAGTGTCCGGTGTGATACCCCAGCGCCACCGGGGAACCATCCGGCGCCCGCAGTCCTCCCTGGGTTGAGAGGATCAGGAACGGGTCCCGCGCCACCTCCGAGGGATCCCAGCCCATGCCCGCGTTCTGCGACAACCCGAAGAGATGTCCGCTCGGCTCATCCCGGAGCATGGACTCCGTCAACGGGAGTCGGCCCACGGGACCCGCGGCTTTCGACCGGACGGCATACAATGACTCCGAGGTGTCATTCAGGAATTCCTGCAGCGACATGCCCGAACCCAATCACGAAGCGTCGGTGTCATCCAGTCCCGTGGCAGGCGCCCCGCCGCGGAATCCGGGACATCGACGCGAAGAGTGCCTCGTGACCTTGACCGCCTCGGTGCATAAACTCCTCCCGTGAGACTCCCCCTGTTCCTCGGCCTGTGCCTGCTGTCTCCCGCCCTCCGGGCGGTGGAGATGGTTCGGGAAGGCCACCCCGCGTGCACCCTTGTGCTCGCCGAATCCCCCACACCCTCCGCCCGCCTCGCCGCCCTTGAGATCCGCAGTCACGTGCTCAAAACGACCGGTGCGGATCTTCCGGTCCGCACCGACGCCGGGTCGGTCTCTGGTCCGCGCATTCTCGTCGGGGAAAGCCGTGCCACCCAGGCCCTCGGGCTCCGTGCCGGAGATTTCGCCCCCCAGGAATACCTGGTGGCGTTTCGTCCGGACACCGTGGTGCTGCTGGGTCGGGATTGGGAGGATACCCCGGAGCATCGACGCGAGGATGGCCGTACCACGGGCGGGGAATCCCTGGCGGAAACCCGGCACCGGATTGACTACGCGGCCGCGGTCGGGCTGCCCTCCCTGGCAACCGGTGTGATCGAACTGCCCGGTCTCTTCGACGACCAGGGAACCTGCCTCGCCACCTACGACTTCCTGGAACGCCTTTGCGGTGTGCGTTGGTACGGCCCCTCCACCACCAACGAGGTGGTTCCATCCCGGACGTCGCTGCACGTGGACGGACCGGACGTGCGCCGCTCGCCCGCCCTCAAACACCGGAGCGCCCTTCCGGGCGGCAATTGGCCCTTTCTCAAGGGACAATGGGGCACCTTCACCCGCGAACAGGTGCACTTGTTCTGGCGTCGCAGCCGCCAGGGCGGCGAACGCTGGGCCGGCAACCACACCTTCCACCGTGAGACCTTGAAGCACGCGTTCCAGAATCCCGAATACCAGTGCCAGAATCCGCGCGGTCTCGGTTCCCAACTGTGTTATTCCAATCCGAAGCTGGTCGCCGAGGTCGCCCAGGCGGCCCGGGACTTTTTCGACGGCAAGGGAACCCTTCCGGTGGGCTGGAAGGGGGCCGGCAACTACTTCGCCCTCGTGCCCGACGACAACATGAACCTGTGCACCTGTCCGGACTGCCAGGCGCTGCTCAAACCCGGTGCGGGACTGAAGACCGGCCAGTTTGCCAGCGCCGAGATGAGTGCGTACTGGTTCTCCTTCGTGAATGCGGTCGCGCGGGAATTGCGGAAGACACATCCCGACAAATTCATCGCCACCCTTGCCTACTGGGCCTACACGCTGCCGCCGAACTTCCCGATGGAACCCAATGTGAGCGTCTCCCCGTGTCTCCAGACCTGCTACTACCCGGTCCACACGGGCGTCCGCGATCTCGAGATGAAGGCGTTCCGGGACTGGTCTGCGGTTTCCTCCGGACCGCGCTACCTCTGGGTGTACTACCATCACCCGATGGAGCCCGCGCTGATTGACCACTGGAAATGCTTTCCTCATGTCATGGTCCACGAAACCGCCCAACTCATGCGCACCTTCATTCGGGAGGGCGTGCGGGGCATCTACGAATGTGGCGAGCAGGACCAGCTTGAACAGTACGTGATGGCCCGGGTCTGGGACGATCCGGACACCGATGTGGACGCCGTGATCGACGAATTCTTCCGGCTCTACTTCGGAGCGGCGGGCCCTTCGATGAAGGCGTTTTATCTCCGCCTCGAACAGGTCGCCACCGACCCCGCGCATTTCGCGCCGCCCTACCGCAAGGCCGGCGGCATTGAATGGAGGAAGGCGGCCTGGGAAACGTTGGGAACCGCGGAGCAAATGGAATACCTCGGCACCCGGATGGACACCGCAGCCCGACAAGCGCAGACCCCGTTGGAGCAGCAACGCGTCGCCCTGTGGCGCGCCGCGCTCTGGGATTGGATGGTCGCCGGTCGCGAGCAGGCGCTGGCCGCGAAGAGGTCCGCCGCTCCTTGAGGCTCCGGATTCCAAGTCCAATCGGCTACCGTAGCCGCGGAGGGAACGACGCGCTGACTCCCGGGCGCGTGTGGAGTCGGCGGGACGCGGGCATCTACCCCAGGATCGAGTGAGCGCCTCCTTCCGTCGGCGTCTACCGTAGCCGCGGAGGGAACGACGCGCTGACTCCCCGGCGCGTGTGGAGTCGGCGGGACGTGGGTATCGCCCCAGGATCGAGTGAGCGCCTTCTTCCGTCGGCGGCTACGGGACGATCACCGCGGCCGGACCAGCATCTCCTCCACGATGACGCGGGACGGAAGCTGAATGCAGAAGACGGCACAGTCGGCGATATCCTCCGCCTTCATCATGCGGCTGCGCGCGGCGGCGTCGGGAACCACCGGACGCCGGTCCAGCAGCGGCGTATCAATGTCGCCAGGAAAGATGGCAATGGCCCGCACCCCGCGGCCCCGTTCCTCGGCGTTGATCGCCTGCGTCAGTCCGGCGAGCCCGAACTTGCTCATCGCATACGCCGGCCCCGCCTTGGGCGACGCCTGTTTGCCGGCATCCGAGATGATGTTGACGATCGTGCCCGATCCGCGGGCGCGCATGCCCGGCAGGAACGCCTGCGTGGCGAAATAGGCGCCATGCAGATTCGTGTCCATCATGGCCGTGTAGTCCGCCAGCGACAGCACTTCCAGGGACCGGTTCGGCACATTGGTACCCGCCGCGTTCACCAGCACCTCGACGTCGCCAAACTCCTTCAGCACCCGCCCGGCGATGGCACTGACCGTCTCCAGATTTCCGATGTCTCCCGGGCAAACCAGGCAGCGGGACGCGGCATCCCCGGCCAGTCTCCGGGTCTCCTCCAGCGCCTCGGCGCGGCGTCCGATCAGGGCAACGCGCCAGCCGAGTGCGGCGAGCTTGAGGGCGGTGGATTGTCCGACGCCGCTTCCGGCACCGGTGATGACAGCGGTCTTGGGGGTCATGGGGAAATCAGGTTACCAAAGGGTCTGCACGTGGGGATATTCTTGGATTCGCGGAGCTTCACTCCGGCAGTTCCACCCACTGGCGGAGTTCCGTGGACCGGACGGCGGCGTCCATGACGGCCTGGGCGCGGGCGCCGTCCTGGAAGGTCACGGCGCAGGGACGCTGCTCCCGGATGGCGTTCACAAATTCCACCGCCTGGTCATAACGGAAGCTCACCAGCGGATCGCCCACACCCGGATCCCGCGGGGACCCGGGCCAGACGTGGAACTCGGGCGGAATGATGAGCGGCTTCAATCCGGGCCCGCCCGCCTTCCCATGTTGGAGTTCGTTCCACTTTCCGGTGGTGAACTCAAACGTGGCCTCACTGCCGTTGATCTCCACGTAGTCCAGGCTGCGCCAGGATTCATTGCGTCCGCTGGCCAGCTTCGAACTCTCCAGCACGCCGCTCGCGCCATTGCGGAACTCGGCGAGGATGGCGACCCAGTCGTCGGTGTCGTTCGGGGCGTCCCCGCGCACCGGCGTGAGCGTCATGAGATTCGCCACCAGACGGCGCATGGGGCCGATCAATTGCAGCGCGAAGTCGATCCGATGGCTCAGCATGTCCCCAATCTCCCCGGTGCCGGCGAGCTTCCGAACCTGGCGCCAGCCAAGGTTTCGGGTGCCCCAGTCCTGAAGGCGGCAGGACCGGAAGTGATACGGCTGCCCGAGATCCCCCTGCGCCACGAGGTGGCGCAGGTAGCGCATGGCCGGAACAAACTGGTACGTGAAGGCGGTCATGTGCCGCACGCCGGCACGGTCGGCTTCGGACGCCATCCGGGCGGCATCGGCGGCGTTCAGGGCGATGGGCTTTTCGCACAGGACGTGTTTCCCCGCCCGGGCCGCGGCGATGGCGATGTCCGGATGCAGAAAATTCGGCGTCGCAATGATCACCGCGTGGACGTCGTCCCGCGTCACGATTTCCTGCCAGTTTGCGGACGTCACCGGAGCCCCGGTTTTCTGACGGGCCGCCTCGAGGGTTGCGGGATTGGCATCACACAACGCGTGCACGCGGACGTCGGAACAGAGTGCGAGTCCGGGCAGGTGGTTCTGCAGCGCGATGCCGCCGGTGCCGATCAGGGCAAAATTCAGGGTGCTCATGGGTGAAAACGGAGGGGAATCGGTGGAGGCACTTCAGGCAATCTGCCGCCAGAGGGTGATGACCGGAGGTGCGGCGATCAGGTCGGGCACCTTCGTGCGGAAGGCCTGGACGTGGACCGACGCGAGATGGCGCTCCAGGTCCGGCTCATTCCGCCATGATTCGAGGAAGACGAAGGAGCCGGTGGCGTCGGGGTTCTCGTGCAGGTCGTAGCGGATGCAGCCCGCCTCGAGCCGGGTCGGCGCCACGAGGGTTTTGAGGAGCGAACGAAGTTCGTCCACCTTCCCGGTCTTGGCTTGGAACAGGGCGGTCACCGCCACCGGATGCGAGTTCGCGGACATGGTTCCGTGACGTTCCGGCAATCTCCCCCCGGAAACAAGCCGGGGATACGGTCTCCCATCATCTCCCACGGGAGGGCTTGCATGCTGCGAGCCCCTTTCAAGTCCCGCCCTTCGCGCGAGAAGTTACCGGCATTCCTATCCACGCGCCCAACCCCGGACTTGATCACGGACGGCGGCACGCCATCCCTCCATCATCCCTACGCCCGCATCCGGAGATCACAGGTGGAGCAAAACATTGCCCGCCCACAGGCCGGCGCCCAGCACCGGTTGTCACCCGTCCGCGACAGCACCAGTCGTTGCAGGTGATCCGCGGTGGCCGACCCCTTGATGAGCACGAGGTCGCCGTCCTTAAGGAACCCCTGCAGAAATTGGTCGAGGGCCAACAACGTGTCGAAGGCGCCGACCCGATCAGGATCCGACGGGTCCCGGGCCCGGAGGGCGCAGTGCGCCATGTTGCCGACGAAGAGAACCTTGTCCGCCACCGGGGACGCCTGCCGCACCACGGCGCGATACTTTTGCGACGATTCCCCCGGGTAGTCCGAGATCGTCCCGAGAATGAAGATCTTCCGTCGCGCCCGTGCCGTCCCGAGGAAATGGATCGCGGCCGGAATGCTCCAGAGCGGCGCCTTCCAGTCATCGCGAATGAACGTGACCCCGCGAATCGTGTGAACGCTGTACCGCCCGTCCACCGGTTCGACGGTTTCCAGTGCGCGCGCCGCATCGCCCAAGGGAAGTCCCGCCGCGACCGCTGTCGCGAGGGCGCCCAGCACCGCATGGGCGAAATGCCCGCCGACCAGACGGGTATGCACCCGCACCCGCTCGGACCCGTGACGAACGGTGAGTGAAAGGCGATCGGGCCAAACCGCCGAAATCTCCTCCCCCCGGACATCGACCTCTTCGGAAAGCCCGAACGTCATGATGCGGGCCCGGGTGAACGGTCGCATCGCCACCACCCGCGGATCATCCCCGTTGAGCACGGCAGTCCCGTGCGCGGGCAGCGCCTCAATCAGCACCCGCTTTTCGCGCGCCGTGGAATCGAGACCGCGAAAGGCGCTGTAGTGGTCCCACGCCACATTCGTGACCACCCCGATGTCCGGAGGCATCGCCTCCACGTAGGAGGCCATCATTCCGGGGCCACCGATTCCAAACTCCGAGACACAGAAGCGATGCAGCGGGGTCGTCGTGAGGACCAGTTGGGCGGCGAATCGCTGGCCGTTGAGCTGGCCGACCATGCGCTCCGTGTCCCGAACCCGGCCCGCGACACGAAGACACGCTGCGATGAGTTTCGTCGTCGTGGTCTTGCCGGCGCTCCCGGTCACGCCGATGAATTGGACCCCGGCAATCCTTCCGAGCAGGCTTCGCCACCGCGAGGATGCGGCAAAGGTCGCCCGGCGAATCCGGGAACGGATCCCACCAGGGGTTGCGGGTGACGGGGGGTGATGACGCACAGTCGGGTGAACCCCGGTTCTCGAGCGAAACCTCAAGTCTCAACGGGCCAGGCGGGAGGGTGGGGAAAGATTCTCAACAGTTGAAGGGAAGACCGCGGATAGGGTCAACGGCGTCTGCAGCCTGCGGCGGCCGAAACTTGAACTGGGCCCGCAGCATGCGAGCCCTCCCGATCCAGGTGGTTGTGGGCTGCGGCGTCTGCGGCCTGCGGTGGCCGCGGGCTGCCGCCCGCGGGTGCAATTCAATGGGCGAGCTTGAGGGTGGCCACGCCGCCCACAATCAATACGACGCCGAGAGTTCGGCCCCAACTGAGCGGATCTCCGTAGAGGGCGACACCCACCGCAAAGGTCCCCGCGGCGCCAACGCCGGTCCAGATGGCGTAGGCGGTGCCCATGGGGATCTGCTTTTGGGCCAGCCAGAGGAGAAATCCGCTGAGGGCCATGAAGACGACCGCCACGGCCACACCCAGGAGTTTTTTCTCCGGGGCCTGGGCCAGCTTCAATCCGACCGGCCAGCCAATTTCAAACAATCCAGCCAGAACGAGGAAGATCCATGCGTTGTTCATACGTGATGGAGCGACACTCGACAGGGAGCCAGTTCCGGGCGCAACAGCCGACGTGCCCCTGTTTCCCGTCCTCCGGTCCGGTCCCGCGAGTCCCTGCTTCGATGGAAAGTCAGTTTCTGTTATGAGATGTCGTAGTTTTCCAGATGCCGGAGCAGGGGAATGCCTCACCGTTCGAAGGCTGCTTTAGCCAATCGAACTCTGTCGGCGCGCGACACCGTGGAACCAGGTTGTGTTCTTGCATTTCCACTCCCCCTGGTGCGGCCTTCAACAACGTTGGCCGCCTCGCTCGTTGGTGAGGCATTGCGGTGGGCGAACATTGGCCGTTGACGCGACTCTAACAGCGCCGTTGCATCCCCCCATCATTTGGAGGTCGAACCCAATCTTCTCTGCGAAATGCAGTATGTGATCGGCTCGGAGTGAATGATCGGCTCAAAGTGATTCGTGCGAAGTTCCTCGAAACTGAGGGGCATTACCTCACGGCTTGGGAGCGTCACCCGCGAAATACAGCGTGGATTTGGATCATCATCGCCATTCCGTTGGTGATCGGTTTGCTCAACTTGCCGGGAATCATCAAGGACCAAAAAGCCGGACGTAACGAATGGTGGGCTGCACTCATTCCAGTGTTGCTCATTTCGATTTTGGTCTGGTTCTACATGAGTCCTTCGGGGCAGAGACGAAGTATTCGAAAGAGCCTCAAAAAAGTACTGCGTTCTCCCCCGGTTGAGGCGTGGTTTGAATTTGCCGATGCCGGGTTTCTGGCGACCGGCCGTGATGGAAGGAACTCGTTTCACCCCTGGGTGGCGGTGCCCAAGGCGATTGAGTGCAGCGACGGCGTCTTGATTTACATCGATGACACGAACCAAGCCTTTTTTTGGCTGCCTCAGACGGCCTTTTCCTCACCCGACGACTACTCCGCGCTGAAGCAGTTGCTGATCGCCAAGGTCCGCAACGTGGGAAGACGAGGCCGGTAAGGGAATCGATCAGAGCGTGCCGCCGTCCTTGAATAGACTCCGCTACGGCGCCCGACGATACACCCGGACGTAGTCCACCTTCATTTCCTGGGGCAGGGGAGTGGAGGCATCCGGAGGCCCGGGCCAGCGGCCCCCGACGGCGAGGTTGAGGAGCAGGAATTGGGGTTGGTCAAAGACCCAGTCCGTGCCGGATGGAAGTTGCGCAGGCGTGAGGGTGAAATAGGGGGTGTCGTCCACGAACCAGCGGATCTGTCGCAGATCCCACTCCACCGAGTAGACGTGGAAAGCGTCGGCAAACGGGGTGCCTCCGGGGAGCCGATAGGCACGGGTGGGGCCTGCGCCCGCGGAATAACCGGGGCCATGCACGGTTCCGTGCACCTGGTCGGGTTCGCGGCCGATGTTCTCCAGGATGTCGATTTCGCCGCACCGGGGCCACCCGACCGTCGTGACGTTGGTGCCGAGCGTCCAAAAGGCAGGCCAGAGACCCTTGCCCTTCGGGACTTGGATCCGCGCCTCAATCCGGCCGTAGGTCACGGAGAATCGGCCGAGCGTCTTGAGGCGTGCGGACGTGAACTCGCGCCGGCGTTGGTCCGGACCGGTGAAGGATTCCCGCCGCGCCTCAATGACCAGGTGTCCCTTTTCAATGCGGGAGTTCTCGCGCCGCGCCGTGTACGTCTGGAGTTCCTCGTTTCCCCAACCGTTGCCGCCGAGGTCGAACACCCAACGGCTCGGATCCGGTGCACTTCCGTCGGGCTGATTGAACTCGTCCGACCAAACCGGAACCCAGCCCGCAGGAGGGCGGACCGGCGCCTCGGCCGCGGACAGCCGGGTGAGGAAGCCTCCGAGGACGGCGGCGAGCAGCAGACGGAGTTTCATGACGGTGCGCACAGTGGAGGGATGCCGGCGGGATCGGGCAAGTCTGATGCGGCTTTGGCGGGAGCCTTCCCATTCGGGAGGGGATGAACCGCAGAGAGCGCAAAGAACTCAAAGGGGATCGGATGGGGACTTTTGTGAAGGCAGGGTTCTGGGCCTGGGGGGCTAATGCTCTGCGATCCTTGTGTTCTTTGTGGTTAAATTTCCCCCTTCAGGGAGCGGGGAGCAGCCTGAATGCTGGACTACGAACGGCGCGTTTGTAGTGCAGGCTTTAGCCTGTCTTTCCGGTCCGCGAGTGTGGCAGGTGCGGGAATCCGGAACAGCCTGAAGGCTGGACTACGAACGCGGGGGTCGGTACGAAGCGCGGCACCCCGGCGGTCCTGGCTTCATCCTTGGATGGCGTCCAGCGACTGTGTCCAATTCCGGGACCGCTCCTCCGACATTCATGAATACGACCCATCCCGCCGAGCGCATCCTCCTCGGGCCCGGACCCAGTCCCGTCCCCGCACGCGTCCTGCGTGCGCTCGGGGCACCGACCCTCGGGCACCTGGATCCGCAATACCTCGCCATCATGGACGAGACGTGCGAGCGCCTGCGCCAGGTGTTTCGGACGCGGAATCCGCTGACGTTCCCCGTGAGCGGCACGGGCATGGCCGGTATGGAATGTCTCGCCGTGAACCTGATCGAGCCCGGTGACGAGGTGATCGTTGGCGTGAATGGCGTCTTCGGCGGACGCATGAAGGACGTCATGGAGCGCTGCGGCGCCACCGTCCATGCCCTGGAAGCGCCGTGGGGCGAGGTGTTCTCCCTCGACCAGGTCGCGGCGGCGCTGAAGGCGCATCCGAAGTCGCGCATCGTGGCCCTGGTCCAGGCCGAGACCAGCACGGGCGCGCTGCAATCGCTCGAAGGCATGGCGGACCTGGTCCACGGGGCCGGGGCGCTGTTCCTCGTGGATGCCGTCACGAGCCTCGGCGGACATGAACTCCGCGTGGATGACTGGGGCATCGACGCGATCTACAGCGGCACGCAGAAGTGCCTGAGTTGTCCGCCCGGATTGTCCCCGGTGAGCTTTGGCGAACGCGCCCTGGCGCGCATGGACGCCCGGAAGTCGAAACCGCAATCGTGGTATCTCGACGTCTCCATGCTCCGGAAATACTACCTCGCCGGGGCCGGTGCCGGGGGCGGTCGCGTGTATCACCACACGGCGCCCATCAACATGACCTACGCCCTGAATGAGGCGCTGGCCATCGTGCTGGAGGAAGGGCTCGACGCCCGCATTGCGCGCCACGCTGCGGCTCATCAGCGGTTGCGCGCCGGACTGGAGGCGATGGGGCTTTCCTATATTCCGAAGCATTCCCTGCACACGTTGAACTGCATCGGAATCCCTGCAGGCGCGGACGACCTGAAGGTCCGGCGCCGTTTGCTCGACGAGTACGGCATTGAGATCGGCGCGGGCCTGGGCGTGATGGCCGGCAAGGCGTGGCGGATCGGGCTCATGGGACACGGGGCCACCACCCGCAACGTGGACCTCGTGCTGACCGCGCTGCGCGAGGTGTTGAAGTAGGCTTCGGGAGGAGGACGCCCGCGTCATGCCCTCCACGGCTTCCATCGAACGCCTGGCGGCGATCCTGTCGTCGGATCGGTTCCTGACGCAGCCGGAGGCGTTGAGCGCCTATGAGAGCGACGGGCTGACGGCGTTTCGGACGCGTCCGCTGGGCGTCGCGATTCCGGAGACGGCGGACGAGGTGATTGCGTTGGTGCGCGCCTGTCGCGACACGGGAATCCCGTTCGTCGCCCGCGGCAGTGGGACAAGTCTCTCCGGCGGTTCCCTGCCGGTGTCCGGCGGCATCGTGATCGCGATGAATCGGCTGAATCGGATCCTGCGGCTGGATCCGGAGGACCGCGTGGCCGTGGTGGAACCGGGGGTGATCAATACGCAGGTGACCGCGGCGGCTGCGCCTTTCGGATTGCACTACGCCCCGGACCCATCGAGCCAGTCCATCTGCACCCTCGGCGGCAATGTGGCGTTCAATTCCGGCGGTGCCCATTGCCTGAAGTACGGCATGACGTCGAACCACGTGCTCGGACTGAAGGCCGTGCTGGCAACCGGGGAGGTGGTGGAGTGGGGTGGGCCCGGACGAGAACGCCTCGGACCCGACTGGTGCGGGCTGTTCACCGGGCATGAGGGACTGTTTGGCGTGGTGCTGGAGATCACGCTGCAGTTGCTGCCGCGGGCCGAGTGTTTCCACACCGTGCTGGCTGGTTATCGCACGTTGGAACAGGCCGGCGATGCGGTGGCGGCCGTGATCGCGGCGGGTCTGTTGCCGGGCGCACTGGAGATCATGGATGCGCTTGCGTTGGAGGCGGCGCGGGCCGCGGTTCACGCCGAATATCCGCCGGGCTGCGAAGCCGTGCTGATCGTGGAATTGGAAGGACCGCGCGAAACCGTGGCGGAGGAGCGGGTGCGGTTGGAGTCCATCCTGGCCGCGGGGAATCCGGTCGCGATGCGTCCGGCCCGGGATGCCGCCGAGCGGTTGGCGATCTGGAAGGGACGCAAGAGCGCCTTCAGCGCCGTCGGCCGGTTGTCTCCGGACTTCATCGTGCAGGACGGCGTCGTCCCGCGCCGGCGACTGGGGGAGGCGCTGCGGCGCATTGCGGCGTTGTCG
Source organism: Verrucomicrobiales bacterium (assembly GCA_016793645.1). Lineage (GTDB taxonomy): Bacteria > Verrucomicrobiota > Verrucomicrobiia > Limisphaerales > UBA9464 > UBA9464. The sequence goes on along the minus strand of JAEUHD010000044.1, from coordinate 13,873 downwards.
CAGGAGTCCGGGCTGCGGATCGCCAACGTCTTTCACGCAGGCGATGGCAATTTGCATCCGCTGATCCTCTTCGATGGCCGGCAGCCCGGCGCCCTGGCCCGCGCGGAGGCGGTGGCAGGGAGCATTCTGAAGTTGTGTGTGGAGATGGGCGGATCGATCACCGGCGAGCACGGCATCGGAGTAGAGAAGCGGGAGTTTCTCACGGATCTGTTTTCCCCCGATGAGGTGGACGTCCAGAAACGGATTCGCGCGGCGTTTGATCCCGACGGGATCGCCAATCCGGGGAAGATGTTTCCCGGGACCGGTGCACCCGCGCTCACGCATCACGGGCTGCATCCGTTGGAGCGGGAAGGAGTGATCTTCCGCGAATGAAACCGCCTTGGAGTGCGGTAGTCCTCTACCGCTTTCGGTGCCCGCCGGGAAGCGCGTGCGAGAAATGCCACGCCACAACCGCAATCGACGCGTCGTTCCAAAGCGGCAGCTTCGCAGCCGCACTCCAAGGCGCTGCGCGCGGAGGAATGGGATGAGTGCTCCGCTTCGACCACAGACCCTTGCGGAGTTGGCGGAAGCGGTGCGGTCCGCGGCGCGGATCGTTGCCGTTGGTGCGGGGACGAAGCCGCGGCTTTCCGCAGTGGAGGGAACTCGGCTTTCGACCGCGGGACTGACGGGGCTCGTCGAGTACGAGCCGGAGGAATTCACGTTCACCGCGCGGGCGGGGACACCGCTGCGCGACCTCGCCGTGGCGTTGGCGGAGCGTGGACAATATCTCCCGTTTGATCCGCCGCTGGTCGCGGCCGGGGCCACGCTGGGCGGCGCGGTGGCGTCCGGACTGAGCGGCCCCGGGCGGTATCGGTTTGGTGGGATTCGGGATTTCATCCTCGGCGTCCGCTTCGTCGATGGTGCCGGACGCCTGCTCCGCCTCGGCGGCAAGGTGGTCAAGAATGCCGCCGGCTTTGATGTGCCGAAGTTTCTCTGCGGAAGCCTGGGACGCTTTGGCGTGATCGGCGAAGTGACGTTCAAGGTGTTCCCGCGTCCTGTCTCCGCCCTTACGCTGCGGCTGTATGCAGCGGATCCAGTGGAACGTTTGAAGATCATCCGCGCGCTCGGGCGTTCCCGCTACGAGCCCGAGGCCGTGGAGGGTGTTCCCGACCACTGCGATCTCTGGGTCCGATTGGCCGGTCCGGAGTCGGCGCTGGCCGCCCTAGCGTCCGAGATCCTGACCCGTTTTCCCGGCCTACGAGAAGCCGGAACGGAGGACCCGCTGGAGGTGCTTCGCGAATTGAGTTGGGCCGCTGCGAGCGATACCTGGGTGAAGGTGCCGCTGTCGCCCGATCATTCGGTGGCGTTCACCACCGAACTTGCCGCGCTCGACGGAGTCTCCCATCAGGTCGGTGCGGGAGGTTCGGTTGGATGGATTGCCATCCGCGAGTCCGCCTCCGTGCCTGCCGTCCGGGATTTGCTGGAGCGGTTCGGGCTGGAGGGGATGACCGTTCGGGGCGACGCGCCGTTGTGGTGGGCGCGGCGTCCGCGTCCGGCCATTGAATCCGCGGTCAAGCTCGCGTTGGATCCCTGCCACCGGTTTCCCCCGCTCGATTCCTGATGCTGCATTCCATTCCAACTTCCGGCCTGGGTCCGCTGGGCGCGCCGATGGCGGACGCCGTGTCCCGGTGTGTCCACTGCGGCTTCTGCCTCGCGGCCTGTCCCACCTACCGCGAGCTCGGACAGGAGATGGACAGTCCGCGCGGCCGGATCGTCCTGATGAAGGAGGTGCTCGAGGGACACCTGCCGTGGGAGGCGGCGCAGCCGCATGTGGACCGATGTCTGGGGTGTCTTGCCTGTGAGCCGGCGTGTCCGAGTGGTGTTCCCTACCGTGACTTGATCAGTCCGTTCCGGGCCGCGGCTTCGGGACGGGGGACGCGGCGGTTCCTGGAACGGCTGTTGCGGGTGATCGTGGCGGAGACGCTTCCGTATCCGACCCGGTTCCGGGTGGCGGTCCGGCTTGGGCAGACGGCCAAGCGCCTGGGATTTCCGGTGCCTTCGGCGTTGCGTCCGATGATGGACCTGATTCCCGCGTCGCTCCCTTCGGGCGCTTCCTCAGGACCGGTCTGCGTTCCGGCGCGAGGCACGCGGCGTGCGCGGGTGGCGCTGCTGGCGGGATGCGCGCAGCAGGTGCTCGCGCCGGACATTCATGCCGCGACGGTGGAGGTGCTGACGCGCAACGGCGTTGAGGTGGAGGTGCCCGCGGGGCAGGGGTGTTGCGGCGGATTGTCGTGGCATACCGGAGACCTCGCCGCGGCCCGCGAATTTGCCCAGCGCAACCTGGATGCCTTTCCGCTCGATGTGGACGCCGTGATCACCAACGCGGCCGGCTGTGGCTCGGCGATGCATGAGTATCCGATGATCCTCAAGGGCACGGGGGACGAGGCCCGGGCCGAAGCTCTGGCCGGGAAGGTTCGGGATGTGTCGGTGTTTTTGTCCGAACTCGGATGGCGGGAACCGTTTCGCGAAACCCGCGTCCGAATGGCCTATCAGGACGCCTGCCACCTCGCGAATGCGCAGGGCGTGCGCCAGCCTCCGCGGGATTTGCTGCGGTCGATCCCCGGGGTTGATCTCGTGGAACTCGCCGATTCGGAACTCTGCTGTGGCAGCGCGGGCAGCTACAATCTGGACCAACCGGAGATCGCAGCGTCCCTGGGCGCGCGCAAGGCGCAGGCGGTGATGGCGAGTGGGGCGTCGGTGGTGGCGTCGGGTAACATCGGATGCCTGACGCAGATGCAGCTCCATCTGCGCCGGGCAGGGGCGCGGGTGGAGGTTCGACACACGATGCAGGTGTTGCGGGACGCGTTGGCGCCGGAGGGACGGCGATGACGTGGTCCCATGACTATGCACCGCTCGGCAGCCTGATGCTGTCCGCCGCGGTGGCGACACTGCCGGTGGTCACGCTGCTCGGACTGCTCGCCTTCTGGCATGTCCGTGCGCAGATCGCGGCGCTGGCAGGACTTGTGGTGGCCGTGGCGCTGGCCTTGACGGTCTATCACATGCCGCCGCGACTGGCTGCGGCGGCGGTGGCGTATGGCGCGGCGTTCGGCTTGTTCCCCATCGGGTGGATCATTCTCAACGCGATGTTCATCTACAATCTGTCCGTCCGGACCGGGCAGTTCGCGGTGTTGCAGCGTCAGGTGGCGGGCGTGTCCCGGGACCGGCGGATCCAGGCGTTGCTGATCGCCTTCGGTTTTGGCGCGTTCATCGAGGGGGCGGCGGGGTTTGGGGCGCCGGTGGCGATCACCGGGGCGCTGATGATCGGACTGGGGTTCCGTCCGCTGGAAGCCGCGCGGCTCGCGTTGATCGGGAACACGGCGCCGGTGGCGTTCGGGGCGCTGGGGACGCCGTTGATCACGCTGGCACGGGTCACCGGACTCGATGTGGAGTCGTTGAGTTCGATGGTCGGCCGCCAACTGCCGTTGTTCTCGTTGCTCGTGCCCTTCTGGCTGGTGGCGGCGCAGAGTGGTTGGCGCGGCATGGTGGAGGTGTGGCCCGCGTGCCTGGTGTCGGGACTGAGCTTTGGGGTTCTCCAGTATGCCGTCAGCAATTTTCACGGCCCGTGGCTGGTGGACATCGTGGCCGCCGTGGGGTCGATGGGATCCCTGGTGTTGTTCCTGCGGATGTGGAGTCCGCGAACGATTCAGGGGAATCCAGTTCCGGCGACCGAACGTGCCGAGTCCCCGTCCGCAAACTCCGGCACCTGGCGTGCATGGATCCCGTGGGTGTTCCTTACCGTCTTCGTATTCCTCTGGGGACTGCCGGCGGTGAAGACCTCGCTCAACGGGTTGATGTCCCCGGCATTTGAAGTTCCCTGGCTGCACAAGGCGGTCCTGCGAATGCCGCCGGTGGTTCCGAAGCCCGAGGCGGAGGCGGCCGTCTTCAGTCTCAACCTGCTGTCGGCCACGGGGACCGCGCTGCTGTTTGCGGGCGTGCTGGCGGGGCTGGCGCTGGGGATGCGTCCGGGTGCGGTGCTGCGGACGTACGGACAGACCCTGTGGAGCCTGCGCGTGTCGCTGCTCACCATTGCGCTGATGCTCGCGCTGGGATTCACCACCCGCTACAGCGGCACGGACACCACCCTGGGACTGGCGATGGCGGGAACCGGATTCCTCTTCCCGTTTTTCTCACCGCTGATCGGGTGGCTGGGCGTGGCCCTGACGGGCAGTGACACGTCTTCGAATGTCCTGTTTGGAAACCTTCAGCAGGTGACCGCGCAGCAACTGCATCTGCCGCCGGTGTTGATGGCGGCGTCGAACAGTTCCGGCGGCGTCATGGGCAAGATGATCGACGCGCAGAGCATTGTCGTGGCGAGTGTGGCGACGGGTGGGCATCCGGAGAGTCCGGACGCCGGCACCGTGCTCCGGGCCGTGTTCTGGCACAGCGTCGCGCTGGCCGTGCTGATGGGCCTGCTGGTGATGGTGCAGGCCTACGTGCTGCCGGGCTGGGTGCCCGGGAAGTAGGTGGGGCGGAGCCGGGGGACGCAGGCCGGGGGGCGGCCGTCGCTTCAGGGCGTCCGGGCGCGGAGGATGGCGCCGGGGCGGGCGAGGTGGCGCCTCCGGAGTTCATCGATGGCGCGTACCACGAGCGGCAGGTCCATTTCGTGGACCTCCACTCCGACCCCGAGATCCCGGAGCAGGGTGATGGTCAATTCGCCGCCCAGATGTTCGCGGAACTCCTCGAGACCATTGGCGACCAGGAGTTGGCCCTGTTCATCCTCGTGCAGCAGTTCACTGGCGAAGAGTTCGAATCCGAGGGTTTCGAGCAGCGCCAGGATGCGCTCCGCGGGTTCCGGGGCGAGCATTCCGCACAGCCGGGCGTACACCACATCGAGCGCGATGCCGATGGCCACGGCTTCTCCGTGGCGCAGGCGGTATTCGGACAACTGCTCCAGCTTGTGCGCGGCCCAGTGGCCGAAGTCGAGCGGGCGGGCGCTGCCCATTTCGAACGGATCACCCCCGGTGGCGATGTGGTTCAGGTGCAGTTCGGCGCTGCGGAAGATCAGCGGCTTCATTGCCGCGGCTTCGAAGCGGGCCAGTGCGGACGCCTGGGATTCGATCCATTCGAAGAACGCCCGGTCCCGGATGCAGGCCACCTTCACGGCCTCGACATAACCGGCGCGCTTGTCGCGCTCGGAGAGCGTGGTGAGCAGGTTGAAGTCGTTGATCACCGCGAAGGGCGGCGAGAAGGTTCCGATGAAGTTCTTTTTCCCAAAGGCGTTGATCCCGTTCTTCACGCCGACGCCGGAATCATCCTGGGCCAGCGTGGTGGTGGGAATGCGCACATGGCGCACGCCGCGGTGGGCCGTGGACGCCGCGAGGCCCACCATGTCGAGCAGGGCGCCGCCGCCGATGGCGATCACGTAGTTGTGGCGGTCGATGTGGAAGCGGTCGATGAGCGCGTGGATCTCCGAGACGCGGAAGTACGCGTTTTTCACCGCCTCGCCGCCGACGATGCTCACGGGCGGACACACCATCCGGATGGCCGCGGCGTGTGTGGCGAAGTAGGCCGACACCGAAGGGAGCAGGTCCGGTCGGGCGAGGGCGAGGGCTTCGTCGGCCACGACCAGTGTCGAGGTCGGACGTCCCGGGCGACCTGCGGACAGGATGTCCCGGAGGACGGGGTTCCCAGGGGAAAACACGTCCTCGGTGAAGTGCACCTGATGGCGCCAGCGGACCTGGATGTCGCGCTCAATGACCGGCATGGATTTCAAGGCTGCGGAGGTGGACGCCATCCCGCGAGAAATATTTCAACCGATGCAGCACCGGGCGTTCGTAGTGCAGCCTTCAGGCTGTCCGTCAGCCGTGCCAGGCCGGGGGCAAGCCGGGGTCGAATCCCGGCGGCTTTTGATTACGCGAGGAGCTTGGCCACCACCTCGCCGTGGACATCGGTCAGCCGGTAGTCCCGTCCCTGGAAGCGGAAGGTGAGCTTCTCGTGGTCGAATCCAAGCAGGTGGAGCAGCGTGGCGTGGAGGTCGTGGACGTGCACCTTGTCCTTGATGACGTTGAATCCGAAGTCGTCGGTTTCCCCGACCGTCACGCCGCGCCGGGTTCCTCCCCCGGCGAGCCACATCGTGAACGCCTGGGGATGGTGGTCGCGTCCGAGGCTGCGCTTGAGTTCGGTGCTGGCCTCGACCTGCGGGGTGCGTCCGAATTCGCCGCCCCACACCACGAGCGTATCGTCCAGCAGTCCGCGCTTGCGGAGGTCGGCGATCAGCGCGGCGCAGGCCTTGTCGGTCACCCCGGCCTGGGCTTTCACCCCGCCCTTCACGTCACTGTGGTGGTCCCATGCCTCGTGGAACAATTGCACGAAGCGCACCCCGCGTTCGACCAGACGGCGGGCCAGCAGGCAGTTGTTGGCAAACGACGCCTTGCCGGGCTCGGCGCCGTAGAGCGCGAGGGTTTCCGGGGACTCCTTGGAAAGATCCATCAGCTCCGGCGCGCTGGATTGCATCCGGTACGCCATTTCAAACGCGTTGATGCGGGTGGCGATTTCCGGATCCCCCACCACGCCGAGGCGCTGCTCATTCAGTTCCTTCACGGCGTCCAGCGTCTTGCGTTGGAGTGACGAGCTCATGCCGGTGGGATTGGAAAGGTAGAGCACCGGATCGGCACCCTTCCGGAACAGGACGCCCTGGAACACCGTGGGGAGGAATCCGGAGCCGTAGTTGCCGGCGCCCCCACTGAGCCCGCCGGCGGAATTGAGCACGACGAAACCCGGGAGATCCTGCGACACGCTGCCCAGTCCGTAGGTCACCCAGGCGCCCATGCTGGGACGTCCGAACTGCTGCGAGCCGGTATTCATGAAGATCTGTCCGGGCGCGTGGTTGAAGGCGTCGGTGGTCATCGACCGGACGATGGTCAGTTCGTCGGCGACGCGGGCGAGTTCCGGGAACGCCTCGCTGATCCATGCGCCGGATTGTCCGTGCTGGGCGAACTGGAACTCCGGCGCGTAGATGGCCGAGTCCGGCTTGATAAAGGCGTAGGTCTGGCCGCCGAGGATGTCCTTCGGCACCGGTTGTCCGTTGTACTTCGCCAGCGTGGGCTTGTGGTCGAAGAGTTCGAGCTGGCTGGGGGCGCCGGCCATGAAGAGGTAGATCACCGATTTGGCGCGCGCCGGCAGCGGGGATTGGCGGGGCGTCATCGGGCCCGGCCCCGCGGGAGGCGTCGCCGCCCCGGCCCGGTCGCCGAGAAGGGACGCGAGAGCGACGGAGCCGAGACCGAGTCCGCATTGCTGGAAGAACCAGCGGCGGGTCAGGAACCGTCGGCGTTCCAGATCGAGTTCTTGCGACAGGTTCATGAGGAGAGGGGAGGAGACTTCTTGGGATGCAGCGTCTTCAAGCCCTCAAGGGACGCGAGGGCGTTGGCCTTCCGGTCAAAGCTCCAGAATGAGCCGCAGCCCAGCAACTGGGCGGAGGCGACATGGAGCAGATCATAGGTGCGAAAGCCGCGCCGGCCGGTATGACGGGCGGCCAGCACCTCAAACCGGTCCTCCAGTTCGCCCGTGGCCAGGGAGGCGGAAACCAGTCCGCAGCGATCCGCGATCGAAGACCGGAATTTTTCGGTCGCCGCCAGCGCCTGTTCCGGAGTGACCCGGACCTGTCCGGGCTGACGGGATTGCCAGACATGCAGATGCAGGGCGTTGATGGTTTCCACACGATGCAGCCAGGTGATCGGAAGGAGCCCGCCGGCGTCTGAAAGCTCGGATATCGCGCGCTCCGCGACATCGGATTCCGGGAGTTCATAGAGAAGCCTGACGAGAAAATTGCTGTCCGCGTACGGCTTCATTCGCCGGCGATCCTGCGGTCCACGGCGGCCGTCTGTGTCCGGTTCAGGCGGGGCATCCCGGACTGTTTCCTCCAGGCCGCGAAATCCGGCGCCCTGCCGGGCTTCGGGTTCGATCGCTCCGGGGAAATCCGGTAGGCGCGACCGTCACGGCAGCAGACCAGCACCGCGCCGTCCGCTTCGGCGGCCTTGAGGACGGATCCCGGGCTTCGGTCCAGATCCCGGACGGTGAAGGTTTTCATGTCGGACATCATGTCGGCGTTCGAAACTTCGTCAACGTTCCCCCCGGTCATTCCTTCGTGATGGTCTCGTCGAGATTCAGGATGGCGCGGGTGACGGCGCTCCAGGCGGCGAGGTCGGCGGTGGTGGTGCCGGGGGGCAGTGGGGGAGGGTTCTTCGGATCCGCGTAGGCGAACTGGGCGGCGTCCTGGGGCTTGGACGCATATTCGGTCCGCGCCTGCGCGAGCAGTCGGGCCAGGACGGCGGATTCCCGGGCATCGGGGGGCCGCGACACGCATTGGCGGAAGGCCCAGCGGGTGCGGTCCTCGTCGGTGGTGGCGGAGGATACGGTACGCCAGGCGAGCCAACGGGCGGCCTGGTGAAACGTGGGTTCGTTGAGCGTGGTCAGCGCCTGGAGGGGCGTGTTGGACCGGGTGCGCCGGACGCAGCTCTGTTCCGCGGTCGGTGCGTCAAACATCAGCATCGCCGGATACGGGACGCTGCGTTTCCAGAACGTGTACATCGCCCGGCGGTAGCGGTCGTCCCCCTCGCTGACATTCCACGGGATGGGTCCATAGGCCAGGGACATCACCCCGTCCGGCAGCGGAGGAAAGACGCTGGGGCCGCCGATCTTGGGTGACAGCAGTCCGCTGGCCTTCAGGGCAATGTCCTGCACCGCTTCGGCATCGACGCGGACCCTGGGGCCGCGGGCGAGCAGACGGTTGTAGGGATCCCGCTCCAACAGGGCGGGCGGAACGCGGGAGGATTGCCGATACGTGGCGGAACCCGCGATGAGGCGGTGGAGATGCTTCAGGCTCCACGGGCGTGCGGCGTCGCCACCGGCGTCGGGGAGTTCCGGATTCATGAACTCGGCGGCGAGCCAGTCCAGAAGTTCGGGATTCGACGGCTTGTCCGCACGGGTGCCGAAGTCCTCCGGGGTCGGCACGAGGCCCGTGCCGAAATACTGCTGCCACACGCGGTTCACCATCACGCGGGCCGTGAGCGGGTTGTTGGTCTGTGTGAGCCAGGCGGCGAGGCCGAGGCGATTGCGCGGGGCACCGGAGGGAAAGGGACCCAGGATGGACGGGACGTCGGACGTCACCGGCGTGGTCGGCTTCTGCCACTCGCCGCGTTTGAAGATCCGGGTCGTGCGCGGCGGATCCCGGCGCGCGAGGGCCAGGGTCGTGATGTCCGCGTACGGCCAGTCCTTCCACGCGTCGTCCCACTCGGCGGCGGCCGTGGCCAGCGTGGCGTCCTGGAAGAGAAAGACCCGGAACAATTCGCGGCGCTGGTCCGCAGTGAGTGCGGCAGCGCCCTGGGACAAAAACTCCCGCTGGCGCGCGTTCAGGGGATCGACCGTCAAGGTGCCGGAATCCGCAGTGGTGCTCAGGCGGAGGCGTCCGGGAATGTAGTTCGACAGCCGGCTGTCATTGGCCGTGAGGCCGTCCCCGGGCTTGGAATGGACGGTGATCAGAAGCCGGGTGCCGCCGTCGAATCCGAAGGGCTTCTCCGCCTGGAACACGGCGCGGTGTTCGTCATTCCGGCGTCCCCGGGTCAGGGCGGACGCCCAGCCGCCATTGGTGACCACGCCATCCACCATCGCCGAAGCCGGAAACAAGGGGCCCTCGGCGTCCGCAACGGCGCGGGTGAATCGGATCGGCGTTGCGGGCGGGGCATTCGTGGCGCCGGGGGGAAGGGCGGCGAGTTCGCGAAGCGGAGTTGCTTCGACCATGAACTCGCCGACGAGGAAGTCGCCGCGCCCGTCGAGTCCGGGTCCGTTGAAGGGAAGATTGCCGTGGTTCAGCAGTTCGAGCCGGAATCCGGTGAGGTTGGTTTCCATCACGTCCACCCAGACGCGCAGCACGCTGGTGCTGTAGATGTCCCCTCCGGCCAGCAGCGAGAAATCCTCCTGCTTTTCGAACTTCATCGGCTGCGAATGCCATTCCCTGGGATCGAGCGGACGCCAGGTGGGACCGGGGGCGGACAGTCCGTCGAGCCAGCGCTCAAAGCGGTCGGAGACGGCGGCATCGGACAACAGGCGTTCCTCGATCGCGCGCACCCGGTTCGTGATGGCGCTCCGGGTTGCGGTCAGCGCGGCGCCCGGGACCTCAATGCGGGGTTCCACGTCCTGGTTCAGGAAGTCGTAGAACTGGTAGTATTCCCGCTGCGAGATCGGGTCGAACTTGTGGCTGTGGCATTGCGCGCAGGCGATGGTGAGCCCGAGCCATGTCCTGCCGACCGCATCCACCCGATCGATGATGGTCTCCACCCGGAATTTTTCGGGCTCGATGCCGCCCTCCATGTTGACCATGGAATTGCGGAGAAATCCGGTGGCCACCCCCTGGTCGAGCGAGGGGGACGGCTGGAGGTCGCCCGCCAGTTGGTCGCGGGTGAATTCGTCGAAGGGTTGGTCCGCATTCAGCGACCGGATCACCCAATCGCGCCACGGCCAAAGGCTTCGGGTGCGGTCCTTTTCGAATCCGTTGGAGTCGGCGTAGCGCGCGGCGTCGAGCCAGTGGCGGCCCCATTTCTCGCCGTAGTGGGGGGAGGCCAGCAGACGCTCGATCACCCGGTCCTGGGCGTCGGGAGCGGTGTCGGCGACAAAGGCGTCCACGTCCTCGGGGGACGGCGGGAGTCCGGTCAGATCCAGCGAGGCACGCCGCATCCAGGTGATGCGATCCGCCTCCGGCGACGGTCCGAGGCCCTCCTCCTTCAGGCGCGACAGGACGAACCGGTCGATGGGGTTTTTGGGGACGAACGGGACATCGCCCGGAGAGACCGTCGGAACGGCCGGACGTCGCACCGGTTGGAAGGCCCAGTGGGTCCTGGGATCCGGTCCGGTGCTGGCGACCGGTGGATCCGCGGGCCAGGGCGCCCCCTGTTCGATCCAGAGCGAGACGCGTCCGAGTTCGGCGGCGGTCAGTTCGGTGCCCTTGCGCGGCATGCGGGGTACCTCTGCGTGGGTGCCGGAGACGACTTGGACCAGCAGCGAGTCGGACGGTTTGCCGGGGCGGACCAGGGGGCCGTGGTCGCCTCCGGACAGGGCGGAATCCCGGCGGTCCAGGCGGAGCCCGGATTCCTGCTTCTTTTCCCCGTGGCAGGACAGGCAGCGGTCGGACAGCAGGGGGCGGATCTCCCGGTCAAAATCCACGGGCTCCGCCGCGCCGAGGAGTCCTGCGATGAGCAGGGAAACCGGGACGGCGTGGCGCCGCAGGCGATGGAGCAGGGGACGGGCGAACATCATGTAGAACATGACAGCGACGCCCCCCGTCCCGCCAGTCTTCAATGGCTCTGCTCAATTCAGGCGGGTATAGAGTTTTCCGGGCAGTTGCCGGACCAGCTTTTTCAGCTCGAGGCTGAACAGCGCGACGGATGCGGCGCTGGCGGGGAGTCCGGTGGACCGGATGACGTCGTCGGTGGTGTGTTCGGTTCCCGGCGTGAGGGCGGCGATCACCCGGGTCTCGGGTTCGGACAGCGCCAGGGCGGGCAGGGTCCCTGTGGTGGCGGGGGATTCGGGGCGGTTGGTGGGCGGGAACAGATACTCGAACTCGCTGAGGATGTCCTCGGCGCCTTCGCACAGTTTGGCGCCCTGTTTGATCAATTCGTGGCAACCCCGGGACCGCGGGGAATCGATGCGCCCGGGCACGGCGAACACGTGGCGTCCGTACTCGTTGGCGAAATTCGCGGTGATCAGGGCGCCGCTGGCCAGGTTGGCCTCCACCACGACGGTGCCCTGCGACATGCCGGCGACGATGCGGTTGCGGATGGGGAAGCTCTGCTTGTCGGCGGGCCGGTTGAACGGGAACTGGGTGATCACCGCGCCGTGTTCCGCGATGCGTTCATACAGCCCGGCATTCTCCGGCGGGAAGACCAGGTTGATGCCGGTTCCCAACACGGCGATGGTGCGTCCCTTGGCCGACAGCGCTCCCTGGTGTGCGGCGGTGTCGATTCCCCGGGCGCCGCCGCTCACCACGGTCACGCCGGTGAAGGCGAGTTGATAGGCCAGCTTGCGGGCGACGTCCTGACCGTAGGGGGTGGTGAGGCGGGATCCGACCAGGGCGACGCCGTTGCGATCCGCCGGCAGCAGTTGGCCCCGGACGTAGAGGACCATGGGGGGATCATAAATTTCCCGGAGGAGCGGCGGATATTCCGGGTCCTCCTGGGTGAGGACGTGCACGCCGGACTCCGAGATGCGGCGCAGCTCGCCGTGCAGGTCCACGGACCGTTCCCAGGAGGCGATGGCCTCGGCGGTGTCGATTCCAATGCCCGCCACGGCGAGCAGTTCCTGGCGGCTGGCCTTGAGGATGGCGGCGGGATCCGGTCCGAAGTGGGCCATCAATTGACGCAGGCGGACGGGTCCGACGTGGTCGATGAGATTGAGGGCGACGAGCGCCTCGCGGGAGGTCATGCACCCCGGGGCATAGGCGATTCGACGGCGGTCCGGCAATGACGGGCCGCTCCCCAAGTTTTGGGAGGGGACCGGATGGGGACAAGGGGACCGGATGGGGACAGGCTAAAGCCTGCACTACGAACATGGGGACAGGCTAAAGCCTGCACTACGAGCGGAGGGTTCGTAGTGCAGCCTTCAGGCTGTCGGGCCAAGAATGCGACTCGACGTCCGCGGTCCGGTCCGTAGGGTGTCGGCGACCGATGAACCGGCGTTTCCCCATGAAGAAATCCCTCTGTGTGTGGCTTCCCCTGCTGTTGATGAGTGTCGTTCTGGCCTGTGCGCCGGGCTGTGCAACCAGCACGGGTCAAACCGAGCGCTATCTGGCGGCCTCGGGCTTCAAGGTGATGCCGGCCACGACCCCCGAGCAGCTCCAGCAGTTGAACACCCTTCCCAACACCAAGATTTCGGTGATCAAGCGCCAGGGGCAGGTGTACTTCGTGTATCCCGACAAGGCGCAGAAGCAGCTTTATGTCGGACGGAACGCCCAATACTCGGCCTACCAGAATCTGCTCCTGAATGAGAAGTCCATGCAGCAGGGCCTGCAGGCCGATCAGGACGCGACCAACGCCGAGATCATCAACGCCGAGGCCACGGCCATCAGCAACGATCCGTGGGCGGTCTGGGGCGTCTGGCCGCTGGCGCCGTTTTGAACCCTCCTGTGAACCCTTGCTGACTCCTTCCATGCGCCTCTGTTCCCTTCCCCTCCTGGTGGCCACCTTGCTGGCCGCAATGCTGTGTGGCTGCGCCACGAAACTGTCCCGCACCGCCCAGATTGAGCGTCGCCTGGCGGCCTCAGGATTCCAGGTGATGCCGGCCACCACGCCGAAACAGTTGGAGCTCGTGTCCCAGCTGGATCCCGGAAGCCTGACGCTGATGACGCGCAACGGGAAACAGTACTATGTCTTCCCCGACGCCGCGCAGAAGCAGCTCTACATCGGCCAGCAGGCGCAATATCAGGCCTACCAGTCGTTGATCGAGATCGAGCAGGCCCAGCAGTCCGAGTTGAAGGCCGACCAGACGTCCCTGATGGAGGCTCGGAACGACAGTCTTCCGCAATGGAATGAGGCCTGGGGTTCCTGGACCGGGGATTGATCCCCGTATTTGCGGGCCCATGGCGGACCCGAGCCACGGGGAGGGGGGAAGGGGCCGGATCCTGGGTCGGGCCCGGTCGAAACTTTTCCAAGATCTTCTCTTTCCACTGACGGGAAATTCGAGAAAGTACCCGGATTCGCCGGCGCGTTGGGGTGCCGGCCCAGCATTCACTGATGATTCCAACCCTGCTCTGGCTGTCGATCGGCTTCGCATCCGCCGTTGTTTTCGCCTCGTTCTTCGAATGGACCCTGCACCGGTATGTCATGCACCGGCCGGTGGGACCGTTTGA
>JAEUHD010000390.1 GCA_016793645.1 Verrucomicrobiales bacterium | reverse complement strand
GCGTTGATCAGCATCTGGGCCTGCCAGGCGGGCAAGGATGTCTACGTCGAGAAGCCGGTCTCTCACAACGCCTGGGAGGGACGCCAGATCGTCAACGCGGCCCGGAAGTACAAGCGCATCGTCCAGACCGGAACCCAGAGCCGTTCCAATCCCGGGCTGCAGGAGGCGGTGGCCTGGATCCGCGCCGGAAACCTCGGGGACATCCAGCTCGTCCGCGGCCTCTGCTACAAGCCTCGCCAGAGCATCGGAAAGGTCGAGGGTCCCACGCCCATTCCTTCCACGATCAATTACGACCTGTGGTGCGGTCCGTCGCCAATGATGCCGCTCATGCGCCAGAAGCTGCATTACGACTGGCACTGGGTGTTTTCGACGGGCAATGGCGACCTGGGTAACCAGGGCATCCACCAGATGGACATCGCCCGATGGGTGCTGGGCGAGGAGCAGTTGAGTCCGAAGGTCTTCAGCGTCGGCGGACGTTTCGGCTATGCGGATGACGCGAACACGCCCAACACCCAGGTGGTATATCACGGGTACACCAAGGCGCCCCTCATCTTCGAGGTGCGCGGACTGCCCCGGGCGAAGGAGTTTCAGGATCCCAAGGTCTGGACAAAAAACATGGACGACCTCCGGGGCGCGCAGATCGGCGTGGTCGTGGAATGCCGTAACGGATACGTGGTGATCCCGAGCTACGACAGCGCCATCGTCTATGACAAGGCCGGGAAGGAAGTGAAGCGCTTCAAGGGTGGAGCGGACCACTACGCCAACTTCATTGCCGCCGTGCGCAGCCGGAATTCGGGGACCCTGAACGCGGAGATTCTCGAAGGACACCTGAGCAGTGCGCTCTGCCACACCGGCAATGTCAGCTATCGTCTCGGACAGAAGCTGTCCCCGGGTGCCATCAAGGAGAGGCTTCAGGACAACGCTGCCATGGCGGAAACTCTCGATCGCGTCACGGCTCACCTTGCGGCGAATGGCGTGGATCTATCCAAAGACCCCCTGACCCTGGGGGCCTTCCTGACCATGGATCCAAAGTCCGAACGCTTCGTTGGAAACGCCGACGCCAACCAGCGTCTCGCGGACGAGTACCGGAAGGGATTCGAAGTTCCCGCCCGGGTGTGAGTATCTTCGCCGATGCTGATGGTGTCCGCTGGGATGGGTAGTACGGATTACTGAGCCAGCACCGGCTCGGGTACTGAAGATTCAACCGATGCCGGGGAACTCCGGAGCAGGGATCGGTAATTTCCTTCGATCTGGCTGAGGATCCGGTCCCAGTCGAGGGACATCGCGACGGCGCGCGCCCGGGATCCGATCTGCCGGACTCGGATTGGCTCTGCGGCCGCCCGCGCGGCCAACGCGACGAATTCCTGCCGGTCGTCGAATCGTGCCAGCCAACCGGTCTTGCCGTGGCGAATCAACTCGGCGGCAGCGGCGTAGTTGTAGGCCATAACGGCGAGTCCGCTGGACATCGCCTCCGGGGTCACATTGCCGTAGGTCTCGGTGACGCTCGGAAACAGGAGCAGGTCCGCCGAGGCGTAATGGACAGCGAGGTCGTGGTTGAAGCGATTGCCTGCAAATACGGCGTCGGGGCAGCGCGACCGAAAGGCGGCACGGGCGGGCCCGTCGCCCACCACAACGAGTTTGACGTTGGGATTCCGCTCCTGCATGGCCTGATAGGCGGCCTGGAGGACCTCTGGATTCTTTTCGGGGGCCAGTCGTCCGACGGCGATGGCCACCAGGGTGCCCGGGTCGGCTCCCCAGGATCGCCGCAGATCCTCATTTCGGTGGATCGGATCAAAACGCTGCGTATCCACCCCGCGGGCCACCACCTCGAGGTTGGCGAAACCATCGGACTTCAACTCCCCGGCCAGCGCGCGGGTTGGAACCATGGTGCAGCCGGTGCGATTGTGAAACAGACGGAGATAGGCCTTGATCGGATGGTGAAGCCACCCGATGCCGTAGTGCCGTGTGTAGGCGTGGAAGTTGGTGCGAAATTCCGATGCAACCGGAATGCCGCGGCTCACGGCCGCCTGCAGTGCGGACCAGCCCAGCGGACCCTCGGTGGCGACGTGGACGATGTCGGGTCTGTGCGCATCCCAGAGGGCTCCGAGCCGCCGTCCCGCCGGCAGACCGATCTTGAGTTCCGGATATCGGGGTATGGGTAGTCCCCGGGTGAGAACGTTCGACACGATCCCGGAGTGCGTTGGTGAATCGGCGTCTCCCTGTCGCGGGCGAATCAATTGTACTTCGTGGCCCCGCTCGACGAGCCCCTTCACCACCCGGGCGATGGTCATCGCCACTCCGTTCACCTCGGGTGGATACGTCTCCGTAACAACGGCGATTCTGAGCGGCGTCGTCCTGTGAACAGGCGCATACCGGATTTGAGCGGCCGGATTGAACTCCATGGGGTCATCGTGAATCCCCCTCGCAACGCCCGTGTGGCGGTCCTACGAAATTTCGGTATCGAAACCCACCCGTCACCGGTCCTTCACCCGCGGGTAGTCTCCTCACTCCGTCCGCACCACCACAGGTGGGGTCCTGTTGATAACCGAAACCTACATATACACCGGTGAAACAATTCCTTGAAGCCCTCAGAGTCCAGCGTTGGGACGACCATCGCTTCTACCACCACAGCCGCATCAATCAGTCGCTGCATCTGCTCAGTGCGATATGCTTCGTCATTGCCTACGCACTTGTATTCGTCGATCCCGCCGTCGCCGCCCTGCTGGCGTGGGGTGTCTCCATGTCGAGCCGCCAGGCCGGCCACTTCTTCTTTGAGCCCCGGGGATATGATCACGTCAACCAGGCCACCCATGAGCACAAGGAGGAAATCAAGCTGGGATATAACCTCAGGCGGAAGGTGGTCCTGATGTCGCTGTGGGCTGCCCTGCCTGTGGTTCTGTATTTCAGCCCCTCGGTCTTTGGCCTGCTTTCACCCGCCACGGATTTGGCGAGCTATCTTCACAACCTGGGAATGTGCTGGTTCGTTCTGGGGGTTGCCGGACTGGTCTTCCGGACGGTCCAACTCTGCGTCGTTCGGGACGTCATGACCGGGGTGGTCTGGATGACGAAGATCCTGACGGATCCGTTTCATGATATTATGCTCTACTGGCGCGCGCCGTTGCGATTGATGCGAGGGGAATGGATCGATCCCATGCTGCACGCGCAGGGTCATTGATGACGCCACTGGCGAAGCATTTCGTGGAGGATCTCCCGCCGGATGGAGCGGTTGGTCTGTGCGGGAGCCTCCCACCACCATCCGTCCTGCCGCATGGCGTCCGCAGCACGGAGGAAGCGGGTGGCGACGTCCTCAAATTCAGCCTCTGTGTAGTTCAGGCTGAAGATGAATCGGCCGGTGCCGATCCAACTGAGGGCCAGCCCTTCGGCGCGAAGGTAAAATTGAAACATCCAATTGTAGCGGGAGGGACGGGTATAAAGCACGGTCCAGATGGTGGAGAGGTTCGCGACCTCGACGGGCAGTCCGGCGTCCCGGAGCCGAAGGTTGAGCCGGGTGGCGCGGTCGTTCCATCGCTCGTCGAGGTCCTGATAGAGCCCCCTGATTTCTGGAGACTCGAGGCGCTCCAGGAAGACCTGCATGGCCGCCATGACCAGGGGGTGGGAGTTGAACGTCCCGCGGGCGAAGCAGACGTCCGCGGGCCTGTCGGCCCGGAATCGTTTCATCAGGTCCCGCCGGCCACAGACGACCCCGACCGGCAGACCTCCTCCCAGCGTCTTCCCGTAGGTCACCATGTCCGCACGCACACCGAAGTATTCCTGGGCGCCCCCGGGTGCGAGTCGGAATCCGACGAACACTTCGTCGAAGATCAGGACGATCCCGCGGTCTGTGCAGACGCGACGCAGGTCCTGAAGCCACCGGGTGTATTCGCGCCGATCATAGGCCGCGCGCCGGCCGCTGTCGGCCAGCGAGGAATCCCCGGGTGCGGCCGCGTTGGGGTGAAGAGCCTGGAGGGGGTTGACCAGGACGCAGGCGATGTCGGTTCGTGTCTGGAGCACGCGCAGGCTTTTGTCGGACATGTCCCGGAGGGTGTAGGTCCGACCGGGAGGCATTGGGTTGCCAGGACCCGGTTGTACATCCTCCCACCAGCCGTGGTAGGCGCCGCAGAACCGGACGAGGTACTTGCGTCGGGTGTGGTATCGCGCCAAGCGGACCGCCTGCATGACGGCCTCGGTCCCCGACATGTGGAAGGAGACCTCGTCGAGTCCCGAAATTCGGCAGAGACGCGCGGCATTGTCCGCAACGCTCGCATGGTAGCTTCCCAGGACCGGTCCCAGATCCCGGACCCGCCCCAGAGCCTCGGAAATGCAGGACTTGTAGAAGTCATAGCCCATCACATTGACCCCGTAGGAGCCCGTCAGATCGAGGGAACGCTGGCCATCGAGGTCCGTCACCGTCACGCCGTCACTGGACGCCACAAAGGCGCCAAGGCGCAGATGTTCCCGAAGATGGCGACTGTATTGGAACGGGACGCGATAGGTGTCGGTGAATTGGAGGTCGGAAATTCTCTCCCGGCAGGCCTCGGTCACGGCGATGGTTTCCGGGTGGCGGCTGGAGAGAAGCTCCGAGAGGCGTTGAAGTCCGGAACGCCGAAGTTTCACCACGGGTTCCGGAGCACCATCGGCGTTAAAGAACCTTGCCTCGTCATAGAAATATCCGGGAACCAACGACGCCACTCGCTTCGCCATCCGGGAATGTCCCGTGAGCGACGGGTGCTTCGCCTTCGAGAGTTGAAGGCGCCTTCGAGCCCAGGGAAAGGCGGCGGCGAGCGCGGCGAGGCCAAACACGGAGAGGGTCATGGAATCATTCATGAAGGGAGACACATCAAAATCGGGAACCATGCCGTTGGGGAATAGACTCCAAGGCCTTCCAAAACGGATCCGGGACCGGCTCCTGCTGCAGGAGGATTTGAATTTCCTGCTGACGAATCGGGTGCCGCGGGCATTCCTGACGCGGGCGATGGGACGCTTCAGTCGGATCCGGAATCCGGTGCTGACCCGTTGGTCCATCGGGTTCTGGCGCCTTTTCTCCGACCTGGACCTGTCGGAGGCGAGGGAACAGGAGTTCGCGAGTCTGCAGGAGTGCTTCACCCGTGCGCTGCGTCCGGGGGCAAGATCCCTCGATCCCGACCGGAGCGTCCTGTTGAGCCCGTGCGACGGCATCGTGGGAGCATGTGGGCCGATGGAAGGGACGCGCGTCTTCCAGGCCAAGGGCTATCCGTACACCGTTTCCGAGCTGTTCGGGGATGCGACTGCGGCGGAACCCTACCGCAATGGGGTCTTCGTGACCTTGCGTTTGACATCGGCGATGTATCACCGGTTCCACGCCCCCGATGACGCCACGGTCACCCGGGTGAACTACCTCAGTGGGGACACCTGGAATGTGAATCCGATCGCCCTGAAGCGCGTCGAGCGACTGTTCTGTCGAAATGAGCGGGCTGTGGTTCACCTGCGGCTGGATTCGGGACCGTCATTGGCATTGGTGGCGGTGGCGGCCA
This sequence comes from Verrucomicrobiales bacterium, assembly GCA_016793645.1. GTDB lineage: Bacteria > Verrucomicrobiota > Verrucomicrobiia > Limisphaerales > UBA9464 > UBA9464. The sequence goes on along the minus strand of JAEUHD010000390.1, from coordinate 16,343 downwards.
TCCTGGTGGCTGGGATTCGGCTCCATTTCCTCGACGTTCGTCCGCATCTTCGATTTCCAGGGCCGAGGGAATTCCCTTGTGCCACCAAGGTACTTCGTGGGCAGGAGATGGGTTGGTTTGAGCACGGCTCAACGATCCTCGTGTTTGCCCCCGAGGGGTTTCGCATGTGCGCCGGATTGCGGACCGGCGACCGGGTGCGGATGGGGCAGAGGCTTTTGGCGCTTCCCGAAGCCGACTGAGCGGGTTGCGTGCGTTGCCGACAGGTCGAGACCATGGCGCGCAATCTCAGAGCAGTCCCGCGAGGTCGGGTTGGAACTCCTCAACCGGACGATGACGCGAAGGGACCTGCTCCGAGGGTGTGGGCGGTTCCGGGCCAGTGACCTTCGGGCCGTCCCGGCCGGCTGCCGCCCGCTTGGCGACGTGCTCGTGCCAATGGAGAATGTGAATGACCCCGTCGTAGTCCTCCGCCAGAGCGGTGCAGCTTTCCACCCAATCCCCGCAGTTGAGATAGCGAATTCCGCGGACGTTGCGCTGTTCCGCTCGATGAATGTGCCCGCAGATCACCCCGTGGACCCGATGTTTCCTCGCCAGTTGAATCATGGCGTCCTCAAACTGGGTGATGTAGCGAACCGCGGACTTGGTGTTGTGCTTGAGGTAGGCGGACACCGACCAGTAGCCGAAGCCGAGCCGCCGGCGAAGACGGTTGAAATGGGTGTTCAGTTCCAGGATCACGTCGTAGAGGCGGGAGCCCACGCGTTCGAGCAGGCGGTTGAAATGAACCAGACCGTCCAGTTGATGCCCGTGAATGACCAGATAGCGCTTGCGGTCCGGCCCGATGTGGATGGCGTGCTCGGCGATCCGGACACCTCCGACGCTGAGCCCGGCGAATTGCTGGAGGAATTCGTCGTGGTTGCCGTGGATATACGTGACCCGGGTGTTGTTTCTCTGTTTTCGCAAAAGCTTCTGGACCACGGTGTTGGACTCCGAGTTCCAGAGCCACCGGCGCTTCAATTCCCATCCGTCGACGATGTCGCCGACGAGATAGAGGTGGCGGCACTCGTTTTCGCGCAGGAAGTCGAGAAGCAGTTCCGTCTGCGCATGGCGGGAACCCAGGTGTACGTCGGAAATCCAGATGGTTCGGTAGTTCATGCGGCCCGGGGAAAGCGGCCGCCGCGCCGGCACCCAAGCTGATCCCCTGTTTACTCCAGCCAGATATGGTGGGCTCAAGCGGCAATTGAATCCGTTGCGACACTTTGACCCCTCCGTTGCTATTGCCACCAGTCCGTCACAGGACAGGTGGAGGCGCTGAAGGGCGGGGAGGAATTGTCGGCAGGGGCTTGGAATTGGGGCCGGGGAGGAGGCATCCTGAATCCGCTGATGAACCGTGTAGATACCTTTGCCACGCCGGTCTGGTTGGAGGAACTCACCGACCTTGGACCCCATCGGGAAGCCATGGTGGCCGCTGTGCGGGAATTGCGCCGGGTCTCCGAGGCCGGACTGGAGCGAAAATCGAACCGGAATGGATGGCGAAGCACGAGCCGCCTCCTGGAGCTTCCGGAGTTTGCTCCCCTGCGGGAACGCCTGCTTCCCTCAGTCCGTGCGGCGCTGGAGGATTACGGGATTCCCCACGGAAGCATGGCCTTCACGGTTCCGGCGTGGGCCAATGTGCACGACCGGGGCGGATTCAATGTGGTCCACGTGCATTCCGGCTGCTGGTTGAGCGGAACCGTCTATCTTTCGGTCCCTCCGGGAGCAGGCAGCCTGTTCTTCAACGATCCTCGACCGGCTGCCCTGATGGAGAATTTTCCACGGCGGACGGATCGTCCGCTGACTCCGGCGCGTGCACGGGAGAAGTTTGTGGCGAATCCCCGGAATCTGTTGCTGGTGATGTTTCCCAGCTGGCTCCCCCACGGGGTCGAGCCGTGCGACTGCGAGGAACGGATCAGCGTCGCGTTCAACGTGCAGCCGGTCCTGATGGGCCCGGAGTGAATCGGGTCGTCGGCGTGCCAATTCCCCGGGTAATTCCGGTCGGAATTTGGGGGTTGGTGGTTGTTGGAAATGAGGCTTGCGGGGCCGGAATCGGGGGAGAATTCTGTCGCCGACAAACTCCGAGATCACCGATCAGTCCTTTCGCACCATGGGAAAAATCTACAACAACATCGTTGAAACCGTAGGACACACCCCTCTCGTCCGGCTGAACCGGATTCCGGCCAGTGCCGGCGTCGATCCATCCACGTCCATTCTTCTCAAGTGTGAGTTCTTCAATCCGCTCGGGAGCGTCAAGGATCGCATTGGGATGGCGATGATTGAGGATGCCGAGAAGCGGGGCGTCCTGAATTCGCAGACGGTCATCATTGAACCCACGTCCGGCAACACCGGGATTGCGCTCGCCTTCGTGGCGGCTGCCAAGGGGTACAAGCTGATCCTGACCATGCCCGAGACGATGTCACTGGAGCGGCGGGTGCTCCTCGCGATGCTGGGAGCGAAGCTGGTGCTGACACCCGGTTCCGAGGGCATGCGCGGCGCTATCGCGCGCGCGGAGCAGTTGGCGAAGGAGACCCCCAATTCGTGGATTCCCCAACAGTTTGAGAATCCGGCCAATCCAGCCATCCATGCCCGAACCACGGCCGAGGAGATCTGGACCGATACGGACGGCATGGTGGACATCCTGATCGCCGCGGTGGGAACGGGCGGCACCATCACGGGATGCTATGAGGTCATCAAGTCCCGCAAGCCCAGCTTCACAGCCATTGCGGTCGAGCCCAAGGACTCCCCGGTCATCACCCAGACCCTGCGGGGGGAACCGGTGAAGCCGGGTCCGCACAAGATCCAGGGCACGGGTGCCGGATTCGTTCCCAAGAATCTTCACCTCAAGAATGCCAGCGGTGAGGCCCAGATCACGGAGACCGTCCAGGTGTCCAATGACGACGCCTTCGCCATGGCGCGTCGCCTGGCCAAGGAGGAGGGACTGTTGGTGGGCATCTCGACCGGGGCCAATGTTTGGGCGGCACTGGAAGTGGCGAAGCGTCCCGAGAATCTCGGGAAGACGATTGTCACCGTCGCCTGCTCCACCGGGGAACGGTATCTCTCCACGGCCCTGGCGGCGGAGGCCCGTGCTGAAGTCGGGGGCTGAGCCTCGCGAGGACGCGGGATCCGCAAGATTCGCATCCGGGGACTTCCCGCTTTGCGCCGTCCGGTCTGCGATTATAGTGGGCCGGTCATGAATTCCGTCCAGTCCGTCACCCTCACCCGCGATTGCAACGCGGTCCAGATTCCCGCCGGCAACACGGTCACGCTTCCCGCGGGCACCGAGGTGGACATCACACAGACCCTGGGAGGCTCCTACACGGTGCATGCCCTGGGTGGCTTGTTTCGGCTGGGGCCCCGGGACGCCGATGCGCTGGGTCTCAAGGCGGAGGACGTCGCCGCGGTTCAGGGCGGCGTGGCCGGGGACGATGTCAACGAGGAGATGGTCTGGGAGACCCTGCGCACCTGCTACGATCCCGAGATCCCGGTGAACATCGTGGACCTCGGGCTCGTGTACGACATGGGCATTGAGGACCTGCCGACCGGCAACAAGAAGGTGTTCGTCAAGATGACCCTCACGGCCCCGGGTTGCGGCATGGGGGCGACGATCGCAGGCGATGCCCAGCAGAAGATTCTCATGTTGCCCAAAGTGGAGGATGCATCGGTGGAGATCGTCTGGGATCCTCCGTGGCACCAGAGCATGATCACTCCCCAGGGCCGGCGCCTGTTGGGGATCGAGTGAGACCCGGGGTGCCGCGAGTCAGGGTACCAGATCGGGATGCGAGACGCTGATTCCTCCGGACGCGTCCGGTTGGGGGGTGCCGACAACGGTGGATCCGGGTGCCGTCTTTCACCCTTCCGTGACGTAGATCCGGAGCGGAATTGTGCGTCCGGCAAAGGATGCCTTCCGGTCCATCCAGAGAAAGAAGTAACCCGAGGTATTCCAAACCGGAGGGGAAAACCCGGTGCCGGCTAGGCCCGCGAAGGTCCCATTGGTTTGGAATGCGCCATGACCTCCGGCCTTCAGGAATGAAATCACGGCGGCCTCGCCCTCGGCCGCGCATCGGGCATGGAGCTCGGCCCTTTTCCCAACAGATTGGAGGGTCCGGAAGAATATCGCGGCTCCTGTCAGTAGAAGGGCGATTACGAGGATCAATATTCTGGAGGTTCGGCTCATGGGAGGAATTGCCCCCCCCGTGGGTCGATGGAACGGAACAACAAGGCAAGCCAGGAATTTGCAAAGCCGCGCGGTGGGTAGCCGCGGAGGGAACGACGCGCGGACTCCTCCCTGGCGTGGAGTGGCGGTGGGGTCCGGGACTGCACTGAAGACGCGAAGTGCGCCTCCTTCCGTCGGCGGCTACGGGGTAGCTAGAACGTGGCGATCGGATTGACAGGGGATCCGGTTCCGCCGGGAACCGCGAGGGGTGCCAACGTCAGCAGAAATTCCCAGCGACCGCGTTTCCGAGCGGCGACGCTGACGGCTTCCAGGTCGCAGTTGTCGAGGATCCACGTGCCCATCGCCACGATGCAGAGTTGATGCAGGGGCATCATGACCCCGTCCACTCCGGAGGGGAGCACGTCGCTCGCCGCGTCGCTGCCAAGAACGGCGACATCCCGTTCCTTGAGCCAGCGCGCACAGGAACCATGCAGGCCCGCGAAGGATCCACTCCACGGTCCTCGGGCGGCGCGTCGCGCCCAGCGTCCCGTCCGGATCAATACCACGTCACCGGGGGTCACGCGGATCCCCTGGGTCCTTTCCCAGGCGTCCAGGTCCGCCGGCAGGATCGCCGAACCCGGCTCCAGAAAGTCCACGCCCTTCAGCAGCGGAAGGTCCACGAGCACCGCCCGTGTCAGGATTCCGCTCTTGAGGTTCTGCACTCCCAATCGGTGCGCGCCATCCGAGAGCACTTCCGTCTGCGAATACCCATTGTACATCCGCCCCTCGTGGAACATGTGGCACAACGAGTCGAGGTGGGTATGGGCCATTCCGTGGTACGAGACGCGAAACGTGTCGGCGACGGAGTACCCGGGATTGTTGGTTCCCGCACGATCCATGAGATGCTGGAAGGGGGAGCCGTTGTCCTCGGCCTTCGCCTTCTCCACGTCGCGGGCCAGGGACACGGACACGCCTTCGCGAACGAGGGCCAGGGCCGCCAATCGCTTGGCGGGCGTGACGAGGTTTAACGCACCCAGTTCGTCTCCGGGACCCCAGCGTCCCCAGTTCGACAGGGCGAGCATCCAGCGCCCGAAATCGTCCCGATTGCGAAGATCGCCCGGAGCATCGGCGGCGGCGGCACGCCTTGGGTGCGGACTGGCCAGCAGGACGAGCATCAGCAGGACATGAAAGGGGCGTGGCATGGTCAGGGGGGAGCAGAAGTGGACGGGATGGGTTCGATGCGGACGAGTTGAGAGTCCTTGTTGTCCTGCCAGGCGGTACCCCATTCCAGCACGTACAGGGCGCCTTCCGGTCCGAAGGCCATCGAGATCGGCCGTCGAACGGAGATTTCGGGGGCGAAAGGCTCGATGCGGACCAGAGTTCCATTTGCGTCGAGGCGTACGGTTCGAATCCAGCTCCGTTCCCATTCAAACACGAACAGGGCCTGATCGAACGACGCCGGGAAGCGCCGTGGGGATTCCGGATAGTCGCCGACGTAGAAGCGGGGTCCGGCCATGGCGGACCGGGCTCCGGAACCCATTTCGGGAAATCGGGCCGAGGGACCCGGGGGATACCAGATCAGTGCGGGTTGGGCCGGGGGGAGATCCCGAAGACCGGTGTTGTTCCGGGACTCGTTCACCGGATGCGCCGGATCGAAGGGTTCTCCGGAGCTTTGGGTGGCGACATCGAAATGTCGGTAGGCCCGGTTGTCGGCGAGGAAGTAGGGCCATCCGAAGTTCCCGGCGGACTTCGCGAGATTGAATTCATCGAATCCCGCCGGTCCCCGTGCTGGATTGGACTCCAATGCGTCGGGGCCGACATCACCCCAGAACAGCCATCCGGTCCTGGGATCAATGCTGAATCGAAACGGATTTCGACAGCCCATGATGTAAATCTCCGGCAATGTCCTTGGGGTTCCCGGGGGAAACAGGTTGCCGGCGGGAATTCGATACGATCCGTCGGGCTCGGGATGAATCCGGAGGATTTTTCCCCGGGGATCCAGGGTGTTGGCGGCCGTGCGCTGGGAATCGTGCACTTCGCGACCGGGCCGGTCGTCGAGCGGACTGAAGCCCCCGGAGTCCGTGATGAACGTGTAGTCGCCGGTGGAGGCGTAGAGATTCCCTGCGGCATCGAATCCCAACCCACCTCCGGAGTGATTGGGCTTTTTGGGCAGCGTGGGAATATGCAGCAGGATGCGCTGCGACCGGGGATCGAGGACTCCCTGGTTGAGGGTGAAGCGGGACACCCGATTCTCAGGGACACCCACCGTGGAGTGAAACAGATACAACCCATGGTTTTCGGTGAAGCCGGGATCCAGGGCGAGACCCAGCAATCCGTCCTCAGGGCCGCTGAAGACCGGCAGGGTTCCCAGGGTCTCCGTCTCTCCCGTGTCCGGATGCCATCGCTTCACAGCACCTTTGCGTTCCGCAAAGACCACGCTGCCATCCCGGGCCACTGCCAGTTGGATGGGTTCCTGAAGCGCCGTGGCGAGAACCACCTTTCGAAACGCTCCCTCGGGTGTCGCTCCCCGCGCTATGGTCATGTGCGCAAGCACAAGCAGCACGGAAGCGCAGAGGCACCAGGATTTGGACACGCCAAATGGTATCGTAGACTTCAATCGAATGGCATCCCGGACCGCCATTCTCCCATCGTGTCATCGCGACGTCGTGCGGCCTGTCCAAACGAGGTCGATTTGGAGAAAAGTTCAGGAGAATTATCCTCACCTTCAAATAGTTGTGGAATTTTGCGTCAAAATTCCGTGGCGGGAGTTTGAATTCATAGAATTCCAATGCATTGTGCCGCCAGATGAAAATCAAGAAAGACCTGGTCGCCGCGAGCGCCACGCCCATCATCCTGTCGATTCTCCGCGACGGGGAGAGTTATGGCTACGCGATCATTCAGCGGGTCCGAGAGTTGTCGGACGGGGAGTTGGTTTGGACGGATGGGATGCTGTATCCGATCCTGCATCGGATGGAGGAGCAGGGGCTGATAGAAGCCCGTTGGGGGGAGTCGGACACGGGCCGGAAGCGGAAGTACTATCGGATTCAGAATTCCGCCCAAGAGGTTCTTGAGGCGGAACGACGCCAGTGGAATCTGGTGAATCTCATCCTGGCCCGCCTTGCGCAACCGGAGGTCGCATGAACAGCAAGGAATCCACCCTCCTGGAACTGCGCGGGGTTTCGAAGGCGATCTCCGAGGAACTTCAGGATCATTTTGAAGAAGATCTGAGGCGGCGGCTCGCATTGGGATTGTCCCCGGAGGAGGCGCGTCGTCAGTCACTCGCAAGCCTCGGGGACGTCGCATCGCTGGCCCGGGAACTGGAACAGGCGCGGCGCGATCCGCTCTGGAAATACTCCCGATCTCCGTGGGAGTTGAAGCTGCTGGTGGCGGGTTGGATCGCGTTTTCCCTGTTGTGCCTCAGCCGGATCTGTACGCATCCGAACCCGACCTACCTGAGCATCGGAATCTGCGTCGCCTTCGGGCTCGTGGCCGGAGCGATTGGACTCAGCATGTTGCACCGCCGGGAGACGCTTCGCCGCTGGGCATGCCACGTTTCGGTCGCGATGGCTTTCGCGCTCCTGGTGAAGTCGGCCTTGGCGGGGGAGATGCCGGTTCTGCTCCCGTTCGCGCCCCTCTATCTTGCCGTGTTCGCGATCGGTGCCTTCGCATCGGCGTGGCTCTTATGTCGTGAGTCCCTGAGGAACTGTTTCCTCTGAACCTCCCAGTCTTCCTCCTGTGAACTTTCCGTCGCACCCGAGATAGAGGACAGGTTGAGTCCCGGAGCGGACCTCGTCGCTTCCACCCAAATCCAGTTCCCAAAATTCCCGTCGCTCCATGAGGCCGCAACGCTTCATCACGCTACCCCCTTGTCGTTGGTTCCGGCGGAAGGGGCTGAGGATCCCGGATGGGTTCCGCCTGCCCGCCGCCCCTGAAGAAATCCATCGCTCAAAATACTGACATGAAACCATTGCCCTGCTGTTCCGTCCCCATTCGAGGACGGGTGTCCCTCCTGATGCTGCTGATCGTCTGCCTGTGGAATCTCCACGGAGCCCGGGCGGCCAGTATTCTCGAACTCGCCTCAGGGGATTCGCGCTTCTCGACGCTGGTGGCTGCGGTCCAGGCGTCGGGACTGGCGGAGACGCTGGCCCAGCCCGGGCCGTTTACGGTGTTTGCCCCGGACAACGATGCCTTTGCGAAACTGCCGCCGGGGACGGTCGAGGCGCTGCTGGCGAATCCGGAGCGGTTGCGTCAGGTGCTGTTGTATCACGTGGTGCCGGGACGGGTCCGCAGCACGGACCTGGTCGCGGGACCCGTGGTAACGGCGCAGGGATCCGCAGCGAGGATCACCCTGACACCGACCCCGAAGATTGATGCCGCGGGCATCACGGCTACCGACGTGGAGGCGAGCAACGGGCTGATTCACATCATCGATTCGGTGATCCTGCCGCCGCCGTCGCTGCTTGAAGTGGCGGTGGGCAATCCCAACTTCTCCACCCTCGTGACGGCCGTCCAGGCGGCGGGACTTCAATCGGTGCTGGCCCGGACAACGGCCCTGACGGTGTTGGCTCCGGACAACAATGCCTTTGCTCAGCTTCCTCCGGGAACCCTCGAGGCGCTTCTGGTGGATACCAATCGCCTGAAGACCATCCTCCTCTACCATCTCCTTCCGGGACGCGTGCGCAGCACGGACCTGGTGTCCGGAAAAGTCGTCACCCTCCAGGGAGCGGCGGCGACGGTGGATCTGGTGGGTGGGGTGCGATTCAATGGGGCGGCGGTGGCCGTTGCGGATGTGGAGGCCTCCAACGGGATTATTCACGGCATCGACGCGGTCCTGCTGCCTCCCCCGGATCTCGTGACGCTCGCATCGGCGCGTCCAGAACTATCCACATTCGTCGTCGCGGTTCAGGCGGCGGGGTTGGTCCAAACCTTCAGTGATGCCGGTCCCTATACTGTGTTTGCCCCGGTGAACGCGGCCTTCGACAAGCTTCCTCCGGGAACCATCGAAGCGTTGATCGCGGATCCCGTCCGGTTGCGGCACCTGCTGCTATATCACGTCAACCACGGTCCGCGGCTTCGCGCGGCGGATCTTCGAACCGGAACCTACAGTTCGATGCAGGGAGCGCCGTTAAAGGTTTCGGTGGCCGAGTCCGGGGTTTCCATCAACAGCGCGTTCGTGGGTTCTGCCGATGGAGAGGCGGTGAACGGCATTCTGCATACCCTCGACTCCGTGCTGTTCCCCTCGGAGGGATTTGAGGGCGGAACCCTCTCGGGAATTGCGAAAGGGTCTGTACTGACCCTGGTCTGGTCCGATTCTCCGGCCGTTTCCGGGGCTCTTGAGTCCGCCCCTGGGCCCGGAGGACCGTGGGCTTCTGTGGACCTGGCTCCACGCGTGGGCGACGGCGTCCGCAAGGTGGAGGTCGAAGCCAGTGCAGACCGGCAGTTCTTCCGGCTGCGAAGTGCGGAACCCCAATCCGGTGCACCGGTGCATTCCCCCACCTCCAGCCGCTGATTTCCTTCCGGATGGAAGGAGGGCGGGCCCTGGTGATGAATCCGTGTGTTCGCCAAGGCCCGCCCCGTTTCAACTCCAACTCATCTCCAAAACCCATGACTGCTGCCGGCGGGGAATCCAACCCCCAAGGCGTCTCATTATGAATACTTCCTTCAATTCCAAACGTCCCCTGCAGGAACACCGATGGCGTGCGGCGGTACGATTCCCCATGCGGGCATGGTTCGCCGCCCTGGTGCTTCTTGCGACTGCGGCGTGGTTTCCGGCGGTTGGCGCCGAGGGCGATCCTACACCGCTGCTGCTGAAGCTCCGGGTCCCGGGTGAAGCGTCCTACGAGCAGGTGCCCAAGGATGTCCAAATCCGGGGTTTCATTGAGCTTCCCGCAGGAGTCTCCGCCGCTTCCGCGCGCTGGAGTTGGAACCGGGGCGCGGAAACCAACCTCGTCGTGGATGCCGAAGGGGGCTTTGACCTGCTGCTTGTGGATCTTCCGGAGGATCTCGTTCTGGTGTCCGTCGTGGTGTCCGGATCCGACGGAGAAACCTATCCGGGCACGTTGCGGCTCAATCGTCTGGATCGGACGTCTGATCCGTCCCTCAAGCTGTCCGCGTTCTTTACCGAAGCCACGACCGACGAGAATCGTCCCCTGTTCTTTATTCCCATCAGCCTGGAACCGTTTGGATCGGTGCAGGGGGCGGTGATTTCCGTGAAGGTCGTCGGTGGCACCGCGACTCCGGGCTTGGACTTTACCCAGGAATCCGATCGGCTCGTGCTCGCACCCGGGGAATCGCAGGCGGTGGCCCGATTCGAGATTCTGGACGATCTCGAGGATGAGCCCGAGGAGACGATTCGAATCCAGCTGTCCATTCTTGAACCGGCGGGCAGCACGAATGAGCCCGTGTTCGTGGATGTCCGGATCCAGGACAACGAGGGGCCGGGACCGGTGGGGATTATCTCGGGAAGATTGGTGGCCAATGAGGCCGCCGGGGTGGCCTCAGTCCGCCTGGTTCGGCGGGGCAACTTCGACATTGAGGGCTCCGTCGACTATCGCGTCGAGGGAGACGAGGCCCTGGTCGCCGCCCTCGGACCGGCCCGCGAAGGCACGGCGCGTTTCGGGCGTGGCGAATCCCAGACGGTGGTGTCCTTGCCCATTCCCAATGATTTCGTGACCCAGACCAAACGGGAGTTGGCGGTTCGCATCTCGAATCCGCAGGGCGGACTCTTTCTCGGCGAGATCACCGAAACGCGCGTGACGGTGCGCGATGACGACAGCCCGCCGCCCTTCTTCATTGAGAAGCTGGTGGAGTATGAATTCAACAATCAGCGGGGCGTCTACGGATCCCTGGCCACAGAACGGGGCTTCCGATACCTCATCGAGTACGCGGACTCCCCGGTATCGGAGTCGTGGACTCTCCTGAGCACCGTGTATGGGAACAACAGCAGCCAGTCGTTCTGGGATTCCACGGAATCCAATACAGCGCGGTTCTATCGGTACCGCGTCGAGAACGAACTCCTGACCATCCTGGGCGACTAGGACGGTCGGTCACGGGGACGCGACGGAGGCGGGCTTCGTTTCTCCGTTCCCACGACCCATCCGACGGGGATTGACGGAAGCTCCCCATGGAGCGGGAATCTCCGGGGTCCATCCCAAGATGGGATGGATTCCGGAGATCGTCCCCACTCCCGCTCCCATGACCACGATTCCTTCCCGTTGCCCTCATTCCGTACCAGCGTCCCCGCTTCCGTCGCGCCAAGCTCCCGCAGGTGCGGCGAGGACGCTTCGACGGTTCGGAGGGTGGATATCGGGGGTGATCCTGATCCTGGCGACCGGATGTGCCAGTTCCAGTCCTCCCAGTCGGTCGGGCGGTGGGGTCACGCCGCTGCCGCAGGCATCCTCGCCGGTGACTCCGGGTCCGAAGGCGATCCGGGGGCTCGCCACCTACTATGGTGCCAAGTATCAGGGACGTCCGACGGCCAGCGGCGAGCCGTTCGACAAGGAGGCGTGGACGGCGGCGCATGAGACCCTGGCCTTTGGGACGAAGGTGCGCGTGACCAATCTCGACAATGGCCGGAGTGTCGTGGTGCGGATCAACGACCGGTTCAAACCGTTCAAGGGTCGGATCATTGATTTGAGTGAACGATCGTTTCGACAACTGGCACCCCTCGAGCAGGGGGTGATTCCCGTGACGTTGGAAGTGGTGCGCTGAGGCTGGGGGAGCAGACGGCCTTGAGGACGGTTTCCCGGCTCGACGGCGGAGCGCCGGCGGGGTTGGCTGTGCGCATGATCCGCTCCGTTCTTGCCGCCTCCGTGATCACGGCGGTCGTCGTTTCCCCGCAGGCCGCCCAATGGCCCTCCTGGCGTGGTCCAAATCAGGATGGCACGACTCCCGAGACCCGGTTCGCCACGACTTGGAACAAGGAATCCAACGTTCGTTGGCGAACGCCGCTTCCGGAGCCGGGAAACTCGTCGCCGATCGTTTGGGGGAATCGCGTATTCGTCACCCAGGCTCTGCAGGATGGCAAACGCCGCACGCTGATGTGCTTTGATCGCACGTCCGGAAAGCTTCTGTGGCAGGAGGGGGTGGCCTACGGGGAGGAGGATCCCCATCATAAGACGAATCCCCACTGCGCTGCGTCCCCGGTGACGGACGGGGAGCGGGTCGTGGCCAGTTTCGCGTCCGCGGGCGTCGTGGCCTACAGCCTGGACGGCAAACCGCTGTGGACGGCCGACCTGGGGAGGCAACGCCACAATTGGGGGCAGGGTTCCTCGCCCGTGATCGCCGGAGATTCCGTCATCGTGTATCACGGACCCGGGGAGTTTTCGACCCTGTGGGCTTTGGACAAGGTCACCGGTGCCCGGAAGTGGTCCGTTCCCTTGAAGGAACAGCAGCCCGAGGAGCGCTTCGACGGATTCGCCGGGGACAAGAACGGGATGATCGGCACCTTCAGCACGCCGCTCATCGTTTCCGCGGGGGGACGGAAGGAGGTCGTTCTGCCGGTGGTGAGCAAGCTGCGCGGATTTGACCTCGCGACGGGCCGGGAGCTGTGGAGCGCGGACGGCGTCAATCCGCTGGTCTATGCCTCACCGACGGCGACGGGCGGGACTCTCGTGTTGTATGGGGGATTCTTTGGCAGCGCGATGTTTCTGCCCGCGGGAGGGGAAGGGGACGTGACGGGCAGGCGCTTGTTTTATGAGCGGCGGTTGAAGAAGCACGTGATCGGCTCTCCAGTAATTCACGACGGGCACGTGTATGCAGCCCTGACGGACGGGTTCGGGCAGTGCGTGGAACTGGCGACCGGGAAAACCGTCTGGGAGGAACGCCTGCCGGCGAACGGAGCGAGTTCGCAGACGTGGTCGTCACCGGTGCTGGTCCAGAACCGGTTGTATGTCGTGAATCAGTCAGGGGACACCCTGGTGCTGCGTGCGGCGCCGAAGTTTGAGGTCATCGCGGTCAATCCGGTGGGCGAACCGTCCAATTCGACCCTCGCCCTGTCGGACGGCGACATCTTCCTTCGGACCCAGGAAGCCCTCTGGTGTTTGGCGGATTCGAAACGGTGATCCGGCTCAGGGTACGGGCTGTTTCGACTCGGCAGCAGAGGAAGGAGACGCGGGGGCGGCGGCTTCGGACACCGCGTTGGTTCCCGGGGTATCCTTGAGGCGGACCGCGCCCGTGAGGTGGTCGTCCGCGTCGAAGGTGAGTTGGAGCACGGGCTTGCCCACGGTGCCCAGGGGGCGTCCGCCGGGCGGAAGCTCCCCCTTGCCGGGATTCAATGAACCCTCGGAGTTTCCATCGAACTTGGTCAGTTGGAACTTGAAGGCGTAGGTCCGTACATCCGGAAGCGTCCAGTAACCCACTTTTCCGCCGGCCGGAAGCGGTTCCACCTGAATGGGGGTGCCGTACTGTTGAACCGCCTCCGCATAGGTGTACTTCCCCCGGCGGGCGTCCCAATTCACGTCCTTGCTGGCGCAGCCGGCGAGGAGCAGCGCGACGAGTGGGACCGCGGCCAAACGAGACAATGGGTTCCAGCAGTTCACCGGGGTAGTGTGACGGGAACGCCCAACTTCGGGCAATCGCCGTGAAGCGCCTTGAAGTGGCCTGCCCGAGGGTGCTTGACACCGGGGAAGGGCGGGAGGATTCACACGTACCGCCGAATCCCGTGCCGTCCGGATCTGTTCCGGAATCCCGGGTTGGCCAACTCAAGGAGCATGAACCCGGTTGTCCATTGGGTGCGATCCCTTCTGGGGTTGCCGGTGCGGCGTTATGCCGAATTGCCAGCGTCGCGACAGTGGTCGCCGGGAACTCCGGAGCCGGTGGATCGATCCCGATGGAAACCGTGCGCGGGCTGTAGTCGCCCCATTCCCGTGGATGAGGACTTCAGGCGCGGTCCGGGTGGAACGATCGAGAACGCCGGAACCCAGACCTATGTCTGTCCCTTTTGCGGACACTGCCAGGTCGGGACGGCAGTGCTCGATTCGGATGCCCTGAAGCAGATCCGCTGTCATGAGAGTCGCACCGAACTGGGAACGGCCGACCGTTGTCCGAAGTGTTCCTTTCCCCGGGGTTGGATGCGGGTGACCTGTCCGCATTGCGGCCACCGCCAGCCCGTTTCCGCGCCGCACTGGGGGGATGGGTGCGATACCTTTCACCTGGAGTGTGTCCAGTGCGGCTTTGTTTATGACAGCCTGTGCATCTGCTGAGGGGCATCACGGGATGCGGTGCGCCGTCAGCGGCGGTTGTTCCTCGTTTCCGGGGGGCACGGGAGGACTTCGGTGAGATAGCGACCGGTGGGACTGCCGGAGGCGGCAACCGTCTCGGGGGTGCCTTCGACGACCAATTGGCCGCCGAGATCGCCCGCGTCCGGACCCAGTTCGATCAGCCAGTCGGCGCATTTCAGGACCTCGAGATTGTGCTCGATGACGAGTACGGAATGGCCCGCGTCCACGAGTCGCTGAAAGGCGATGAGGAGAATTCGGATATCCTCGAAGTGGAGTCCGGTGGTCGGCTCATCGAACACAAACAAGCTGGGTCGTGCCGAGGCCGGCCCGAGTCCGGTGGCGGCGGAGTCGGCGAGGTGGCTGGCGAGTTTCAGTCGTTGGGACTCGCCGCCGCTCAGCGTGTTGATGGCCTGGCCGCAGCGGAGGTAGCCGAGTCCCACGTCGCAGAGGAGTTGAAGGCGCGCGGCGGCGCGCCGGGCCGGACGGGACTCCGGAAAGCGCTGGAAGTAGGCGACCGCCTCCTCGACCGGGCGCGACAGCACGTCCCCGATGCTCCAGTTCCATTCTGACGCAGGATGGGGACCGGACGGAGCGGGGACCGTGACCCTGAGAACGTGGTCCCGGTATCGGCGCCCCTGGCAGGCAGGACACCGGATGAATACGTCGCTCAGGAACTGCATTTCAATCTTCTCGAAGCCGGCCCCGCGGCACTGCTCGCATTGTCCCTTGGCGGAATTGAAGCTGAACGCGCTGGCATCGAGTCCGGCTTCCGCGGCCGCCGGGGACGCGGCGAAGAAGGCGCGGATTTCATCAAAGGCGCCCACGTAAACCGCCGGATTGGACCTCGGCGTCCTGCCGAGCGGCGACTGGTCCACCAACAGGGCACCGCCGAGCGCCTCCCATCCACTCAGTCGGGTCGCCTGCAGACGGACCTGCGCTGCTTCGCGCAGTTCCCCGTCCACTTCGCCTTCGAGGCCTGCGGTGGTTCGATCGGAGAACCGTTGTCCCAGCAGCGGGAGGAGGACTTCGCGGACGAGGGTGGTTTTTCCCGAACCGCTCACGCCGGCGAGGCCGACGAGTCGTCCCAGCGGAAGGGTGACCGACAGGTCCTGGAGATTGTGGGCGGTGGCGTGGGTGAGGCGCAGGGAGGACGCCGCGGGCGGTCGGCGCCTTGGGATGGGGATGCTCCGTCGTCCGATCAGGTAGTCGGCCGTGAGCGAACCCGTGGCCTGCGGGAGGGCGTCGGGAGGCCCCTGAAAGACGATGTGGCCTCCGGATTCCCCATGGCCCGGGCCCAGGTCCACCAGTTCGTCGGAGGCGCGCATGACACCGGGTTCATGTTCCACCACCACCACGGTGTTCCCGGTGTCCCGAAGCCGGTGGAGGATCCCGACCAGGCGGTGGGTATCCCTTGGATGCAATCCGACGCTGGGTTCGTCGAGGATGTACAGGGTGTTGACCAGCCGGGTGCCGAGGCAGGTCGTCAGGTTGACCCGCTCGGTTTCACCGCCGCTCAACGTTCGGGTGGTGCGGTCGAGGGTGAGGTAACCGAGGCCGACCTCGACCAGGAAGCCGAGGCGGTTCCGGACTTCCTGGAGTGCGAGCCCGAGCGGATCTGTCCGCCCGGAGTGCTGTTCGGCGAGCCGGAGAATTCGGGAATGGGCGTCGCGAATCGGCAGTGAGTAAAATTCCGAGAGGGAAAGACCCCGTGATCGTCCCGAATCCTCCTGCGCGGTCCTCCGTGAAGGACTTCCTGGAAGAGGTTCTTTGGAATTGGGGGACGGACGCTGGACCGGCAGGGAGAGGGCGTCTCGGACTTCCAGCGCTTCCTCGTCCCGACGGCCATAACGAACCGGATCCGACTCGGGTGGCAGTCGATACAGCAGGGAATCGGGATTGAAGCGATGGCCGCGGCAGTCGGGGCAGGTCTTGTAGCTCCG
>JAEUHD010000368.1 GCA_016793645.1 Verrucomicrobiales bacterium | reverse complement strand
CTCGTGGAAACGCACCAGTCCGGCCCGCACACGCGGGAACGGATCGTGCGCGCGTCCGACTGTCCCGCGCTGGCGGTCCACGGGATCGCGCATGTGGGGTTTGCGGATGCCGCGGCCCCGTACGCCATGGTGCGCACCGACCTGCCCGGGGCCTATTTCCTCGCCTGTTTTTCCGGGGAGGGACGCATCCTGCTCGACGGTCGCTGGCAGCGGTGCGGTGCCGGGACGGCCTGCCTGGCGCCCCCGCACGTGCTGCACGCCTTTCATGCCATCCCCGGCAAGCGCTGGGGTTTCGCCTGGGTCCGGTACCAGCCTTCGGCCGGACACGGCCCCTTGATCAATTCGGCCGCCCCGGTCCTCGCACGATTTCCCGGGGGCGCGTTGCGGGCGGCGATTGAGGGACTCCACTGCGAATTGGAGGGGGCGCCCCAGCCGTCCACGGTTCATCACTGGGTGGAGTTGGTGCACGGTTATGTCACCCGGTTTGCCCAGCCCTGGCACCTGGAGGATCGCCTCGCCAGGCTTTGGGAGGCCGTTGCGGCGGCGCCGGGGGAGCCGTGGAACCTCACCGAACTCGCGCGGCGTGCCCATTGCTCCGGGGAGCACCTGCGGCGGCTGTGCCGCCGCCAGTTGGGACGCACCCCCATGCAGCAGGTGACCTACCTTCGATTGCGCCACGCGGCGGCGCTTCTGACGGGCGGGGACGACAAGTTGGAGGTGATCGCGGACGCCGTCGGCTACGCCAATCCGTTCGTGTTCTCCAACACGTTCAAGAAATGGACGGGATGGCGCCCCAGCGAATATCGGGCGCGGAAGGCCTCCTCCGCGGCTCCCACCGAGCCGGGTTTGGGTTCCCGACTTCCGGCGAAGCGGGGCGGATCGCGTTGATGCGCGTGCGTTGAACGGGAGGAACCCTACGGCTGGCCCGACTCCGGTTCCCGCAGCGTCAGCAGCCCGTTCCGGGGAATGCCGCCGGTCACCACCTGTTTGCGTCCGGACGGCCAAAGCACCTCCACGCGGTCGGCCTGTGCCGCGTCGCCGAGTCCGTAATACAGGGGCAGGCTGCTCTGTCCGAGATAGCCGGATTTCCCGTGGAGGAAGCGGCTCAGGGTCCTGGTGCCGGCGTTCACGCGGACCGTGGCGCCGAGTCCCTCCCGGTTCGACGTGGTGCCCACGAGCCGGACTTTGAGGAAGTTCACGGACCGCCGCGCGGAGAGGTCGTTGATCATCACCTGCGGAACGTCGTCGAACTCGTTGGTCACGAGATCCAGGTCGCCATCGTCGTCGAGATCGACAAAGGCGGCGGAACGCGTGCTCAGCGAGCTTCGGACCGAGAGTTTGCCCTTCCGGCCCTGGGCAAGCGGGTGGTTCCGGTCGGCGCCATCGAGGTCGAGCACAAAGCTCTCCTTCGAGACCCGGCCGTCGCGACGAGGCTCCACCCCGACCAGGAATTCCGCATCCCGGAATTCCCGGCCCTCCTCGTTCAGCAGCAGCGAATTCAACGAATACGAAAAGGGATAGCCCATGCCGGCGGTGACGAACACGTCCTCGAATCCGTCCGCATTGACGTCCCCGATGCTCACGCCCCAGGGCCAGTAGGTTTCCAGATGAAGCCGGTCCGAGACTTCGGAGAATCGTCCCTCCCCGAGGTTTTCGTAGAGAGCGTTTCCGAAGAGATTGTTGGCGGCCCCCTGCAGGAAGGCATCGGTCCACGTCGCCGAGCACCAGGCCTCGGACTTCAGGCGCTCAACGCCCGCGTTCAGGGCGCGGCGGAGCTTCGACTGTCCCGAGGTCATGTCGGAATGCATGTCGGTGATCAGATAGTCGAAGCGGCCGTCGAGGTTGTAGTCGAACACCGCGATGCCCATCGCGCCCCAGGGGGTCTTGGGAAAGTATCGCGCGGCCCGGTCTTCGAAGCGTTGTCCGTCCACGTTCACAAACACGTGGTCGTCCCCCTGCATGTTCAGCAGGTAGAGGTCCGGCCATCCGTCGTCATTGATATCGCAGGAGGAGGCGTCGCCGCACCAGCCGGTCCCGGTCAGATTCATCGGCGCCGCGACCTCGGTGAACTTCAGGTTCCCGTCATTGCGGTAGAGCACGCAGGGCTCGCTGCGCTCCGGAAACAGATGTCCGCTGAATGCGTTGGTCATGCCGATCCAGTAGCCGTCCCGTCCCCGGGTGTCGGTGGTGTACCGGCCGATGCTCGTGATGAGGACGTCCGGGCGCCCGTCGCGGTTGAAGTCGAGGACCACGATCCCGGAGGAATGCCACCGGGCGTTCCAGCCGGCGGTCGCGGTGACATCCCGGAACCTTCCGCCCCCGAGGTTCTCCAGCAGCACATTGCCATCCCGGACGGTCGCCACGATCAGGTCGGGGTCGCCGTCGTTGTCCAAGTCCGCAAAGGCAACCCCCGACGTCACGCGGCCGGGAACCGCCACGCCGGCCTTGTCGGTGATGTTCTCGAATTTTCCGCCCCCCTTGTTCCGCCAGAGCTGGTTGCCCCCAATCTGGTTCCCGAAATAAAGATCCAACCGGCCGTCGCCATCCACGTCGGCCGCCGCGACCCCGGATCCATGGTCGTAATGGATCGCCTTCTCGCTGCGGCCCGAATCGTCGGTCATGTGGTGGGTGAATGTGATGCCGCTCCCGGGCTGGCGATCCACAAGATGGAATCCGTGGAACACCGTGTTCGTCCTCGCCCCCGCGGACTGGGCCGCCGCGGCCTCGCGCAGCAGCACCCGGGTCTGGGCGTCGTCCTGGACGGAATACGTCTCCTGGGCGCCTGCCGTCCCACCGGTGGATGCGCTGACGAGGAGGATCAGGGCCAGTCGGATTCCGACCGCCCTCGGATTCATGGGAGGAGTGTTCATCGGCATTCCCCGGGGGGAAGGCCGCACTACACCACGATTCCTCCCGGGTGCAATCCCGTTCCCACGGGCCGGTCCGGACGGACTTTCGCTTGGTTTGCGACCGGGATGCCGGCAGTTTCCAACGATTCAATCGTCACCCATGAAGCCGGGTACGCCTCCATGCTCGGGCCTCGTGCCGCTTCTCCCCCGAATTCAGGATGTCAGGGTGGGATGGGTGATCCTGTTCCTCGGAGTCCTGCGGGCGGCGGCCTATGAACTTCGCGAGGATGGCTATCATGTCTTCCCGAAGGATGAGTTGCAGCAGGTGCTGAACATCGCCGCCACCAACACGCTGGTGAAGACCGTGCACGTCCACGAGGGCACCTATGCCCCCCGGAGTCCCGGGCAGGCGTTGATCCACCTCAACCGGGCCCATGACGGCATTCGGTTGCTTGGGGTGGGGCGTCCGGTGCTGACGGCCGCCAACCCCGACCTCGCGGATCGCTCCGCCCGTTCCTTTCCGGCCGTGGTGAACCATGTGGTCTATTGCGGCGATGGATTGTCCTCCAACACCGTCCTCGCGCATTTCCGACTCACCGGCGCGAATCACTTTGTCACCAACTCCCTGCAGGAGGTGATGGAGCCGGATCGCTCGATCCCCAAGGGCCGCTTCTACTATGGCGACGGAGGGGCGGTGAAGATTTACCACCGGTCGTATCCGGTGCTCCGGGATCTGGAGATCGTGGACAACTACTGCAGCCCGTGTGCCGGCGGGATTTCCATCCAGCACGAGGGCGCGACCAACGGGGTTGTCCTGATCGAGGACTGCGTGTTCCGCGGCAACCGGGCCGAGGTGACGGGTGCGGCGTTGGACCTGCTGTGGGGCAGCGAGGCGCGTGTGGTGAACTGTCTGTTCGTGGGGAACATCTCCAACACCGGTCCGGGGGAGGGCGAAAACCCATTCAGCAACAACGGTGCGGTCACGGTGTTCCCGCGGTCCCGGATCCGCATGGAACGATGCACGCTCACGGGGAATCGGAATGGAGTCGATGAACTGGGCGGCCGGAGTTCCTTCATGGATTGCCTGTTCTACAGGAACACGCTGAAGGCGGGCGTGGCCGGGTTGCCCCGATTCGAACTCGACCTTCCGAAGGGAGGCGACGTGAGTGGGTGCGTGATTGCGGGGCGAATCCTGGACCCGCTGAAGTCCGTGTCGCCGGCGGCCAATCGAATCGATCCGATGGGCCTGGAGTTGGGGGCGGACTTCAGTCCCCTGGGAGAGGGGTTGGAAAAGGTGGGGTATCGGAAAAGGGAGTGAGGGAGGACAGGGTTGTGGGGCAGGAGACGTCCGCGGTCGGGAGGGCGTGGCACCGTCCGTACATCGGTCCGGGGCGGGCGGACAGGCCCCGGAGTTCAGAAGGGGTCGCGGAGGGATCCGGGCGGGCGTGCCGGCAACCAGAAGGAGGTTGAGTCGGGGGCGCTGTGCTCGAGAAACGACGTTCTCCGGAGCCGCAACAGCAGGCCGACGGGAACAACGATCAGCAGGAAAATGAGGGCGAGAAGTTGGCGGACGATCTTGCGTCCGATCCACGACTGGACGGCATGAAGCCGTTGTCGCCAGCCCTGGAAGGGTTGGGGGGCCAGCATGCCCACGCCGAAGGCGATTCCCATCAGCGTCAGGCACCATCGCGGTTCCACCGGGATCCATCCGGCTCGTGCCGCCACCCATGCCAGCGCGAAGGGAGGCACAAGGGACGCACCGGTTTCGAAGCGGCCGATGAACGAGTGGCGGGAGGGGGACATGGGGGATTCGGGATCCGGAGGGAAGGGTACTTCGCGTGAGTCCGGGATTCCAGTCCCGCGTGCGGCTACTCGTCGTCCCGGGTCGGGGATGATTAGCCGGGCGCGCAGGAACTTCGGACCGTCGGATCCGATCCCCCGGTGCGGATTGACTTGGGGGGGTGGCTGCCTAGGATTTTTTGGATGGTGCATCCGCGTTGGATTTCCTTCCGAAGGGGCTGCGTTGGGATCCTGGTCGCGGGGGTGCTGGGCGTCTTTACGGGATGCGCCGGGTCGCGGCCCGTCAGCGGGAAATCAGAGCCGACCCGCGATGCGGCCTCCTGCGAGGGGGTCGTGGACCTGGACGGCCAGGCGCAGTGTCCGTTTCCCCTGTCGGGTGCCCGGGCGGTGGTGCTGATCTTCGTCAGCATCGAGTGTCCGATCTGCAATCGGTATGCGCCCGAGATTCAGAGGCTGGAGAACCAGTTTTCCAAACAGGGGGTGACGTTCTGGCTGGTCCAGCCCTCCATGGATGAGTCCGTCGATCAGACCCGGCGTTATCTATCCGAGTACGGGTACACGTTCGGACTGCTGCGGGATCCGCGGCAAAGTCTGGTTCGACGCGCCGACGCCCGGGTGACCCCGGAAGCGGTGGTGTTTGTTCCGGGGGGGAAGGTGGTGTATCGGGGGCGCATCGATGATCGCCATGCCGCCCTGGGCAAGGCGCGGCCGGCTCCGACGCGGAGGGAGTTGAGCGATGCGCTGGAGGCGGTGCTGGCCGGACGGCCCGTCGCTGTCGCCAACACCCAGGCCGTCGGTTGCACCATTCCGAGGGATTGACCCCGGCTCAGTCGGGCCTCGCTTCGAAGGTTCGAGGCAGGGATCGGTGCGGTTGCCGGGAGCGCACGAGGAAGCAGTTCCCCAGCGCGAGGGCGTCCATCTCCGAGTTGATGAAGCAGCGATAGGCGTCGTCCGGGGAGCACACCACCGGTTCGCCGCGGACATTGAAGGAGGTGTTGATCAGGACGGGGCATCCGGTTCGCGCCTCAAAGCGCGCGAGGAGCGCGTCGAAGACCGGGTTTTCCTCCGGGGAAACCGTCTGGATCCGGGCCGAGTCATCCACGTGCGTCACGGCCGGAAGTCGGGATCGGATCTGACGAAGTCGATCCAGTCCGGTGACCGCAGGGGCCACCGGAATCCGTTGGGAGGGATGGATCGGGGCGACGAGCAGCATGTACGGCGACGGCGTCGAGAGATCGAAGAATTCCGCGGCGCGCCCGGCCCTCACCGCCGGGGCAAAGGGACGGAAGGATTCCCGGAACTTCACCTTGAGGTTCATGACCGATTGCATCCGGGGCGAGCGGGGATCGCCCAGAATGGATCGGTGCCCGAGCGCCCGGGGGCCGAACTCCATCCGGTCCTGAACCCAGCCGACGACCTGTTCCGAGGCGAGGGCGTCCGCGGTGCGATCCAGCAACGCCCCTCGGTCGAGGCGCTCATACACGGCCCCGTGCTCCTTCAACACCGCCTCAATGGCGTCGTCCGAATAGGCGGGACCCAGGAATGTCCCGGACATGGCGTCGGGGCTCTGCGGGGTTCGCGCACCGCCGAATCCCCCGCGCTCGGTCGGTCCATGCCACGCGGCGAGCGCCGCCCCCAGCGCGCCCCCGGCGTCGCCCGCGGCGGGCTGGATCCAGAGGGACACGAACGGGCCTTCCCGAAGCAGGCGTCCGTTGGCGACACAGTTCAGGGCCACGCCGCCCGCCAGGCAGAGATTTTTTTCGCCCGTGACGGCATGGGCGTGACGGGCCAGCCCGAGCATGGCCTCCTCCGTGACGACCTGGATGGATCGGGCGAGATCGAGGTGGCGCCGCTCCAGGGGGGCCTCCGGATGCCGCGGCGGTCCGCCGAACAGCTCGTGGAACCGGTCGTTGGACAGGTGGTCCTCGGCGAGCAGGTTGAAGCAGTCCAACCGGAGTCGAAATGAACCGTCCTCCCGCAGGTCCACGAGTTCCCTGCGGATCCGGTCGGCATAGGCGGGCTCGCCGTAGGGCGCGAGGCCCATGAGCTTGTACTCCCCCGAATTGACCCGGAAGCCGCAATAGGCGGTGAACGCGGAGTACAGCAGCCCGAGCGAATGCGGAAAGCGGAGTTCCTCCAGCAGCTCCACGTCCGCGCCCCGGCCGCGTCCGATCGTGGTCGTGGCCCATTCCCCCACGCCGTCCACGGTCAGGATGGCCGCCGATTCATACGGGGAGGGCAGGAACGCGCTGGCGGCATGGGATTCGTGGTGCGCGGGGAACAGGATCGGACAGTCCCTCCGGAGCGACGGAAGGGCCCTGCGGACGGTCTTCCGAAGATTCAGGCGCTCCCCCATCCAGGGCGGCAGCGTGCGGGCGAAGGTGCGCATTCCCCGGGGAGCCAGGCTGAGGAACGTCTCCAGCGTCCTGCTGAACTTCAGGATGGGTTTCTCGTAGAAGGCGACGGCGTCCAGGTCCGCGGCATCGATTCCCGCGTGGCGGAGGCAGAACTCCACGGCGTGCCGCGGAAACCGCGCGTCGTTTTTTCGGCGGGAGAAACGCTCCTCCTGGGCGGCGGCAACGATGCGCCCGTCCGTCACCAGCGCGGCGGCGGAGTCATGAAAAAACGCGGAGATGCCCAGCACATGGCGCATGGAGGCCGGGGGGGATCAGAGGAAGGGGTAAAGAAACGAGGAGACCGCCGCGCTGGACGAGACGACGATGATCGCGCCGAGCAGGAGCAGCACCGCCACGAGCGGCAGGAGCCACCACTTCTTCTCCCTTCGGAGAAAGCGCGCGAATTCCTGGACAAGCTCCCACATCAGTTGCCTCCGCCTTCCTGAAGTTTCTTTCGCGCCAGGTCGAGATATTGGCGGGGCAGGGAATTGGTCGGTTGCAGGCGTTGCGCCGCCTCGAACTCGGGAACCGCCTCGGAAAAGCGGGATTGCTGGGCGAGGGCGACCCCGAGATCCAGGTGGCCGAGGTAGAAGTCCGGTGCCAATTGGAGGGCTTCGCGCAGGGCAGCCTCCGCGGCGGCCGGCTGACCCGCCTTGGATCGCTCGATGCCCATGCGGTGCCGCAGCGACGGATTCGCAGGTTCCCGGGCCACGGCCTCCGCATACACCGATGCCGCTGCCGCATGGGAGTTCTGTGCCGAATAGACCTCGGCCAGCCGGACGAGGGGCAGCGTGGACGCGGGATTGTCCCGGGCCGCCCGTTGCAGTTCCTCAATTCCCGCGTCCGACCGCTTCATGCCGATCAAAATCATTCCGCGGTTCACCCGGGCATAGAGGTCCTGGGGGGCGTCATTCAGGATGCCATCCAGGGTCGCCAGTGCCTCCGTTGGGCGTCCGCTGTCGGAGTACACCTGGGCGAGTCCGAGGCGCGCCTCGATGAAATCCGGCCGGATGGCCAGCGCCCGCTGATACGCCTCGACGGCCGCGTCCCGCTGGCCGGCCTGGGCGAGGGACTCGCCGAGTTCAAACCATCCGACGACATGACCGGGGGCGCGGCGCAGCACCTCGCGCTCCTCCGCCACGGCATTGGTCCATTGGCGTCCCAGTTGCAGCAGACGCACCAGTTGCTCGCGCAGTTCCCAATCCTCGGGGTGTTCCCCGACGGCGGACTTCAGCCGGGTGACGGCCGCAGTCAATCCGAGCGTCCGGGCATCCCGGGTGGCGTCGGCCACGCGGTCCTCCACATATTGGTCCCGCAATGCGGCGTGGCTTTGTCGCGAGAAGGGGGGGCGCTGGGCGAGCGTCCGGATTTGTCCCCAAACCCGGGCGGCCGCAAAGGGGGTCCATCCCAGACGGTCGAGGCAGTCCTCATAGGACAGCCACGCATTGGGGCCGGCGGGACTGCCCAGGCTGTTGACAATGGATTCGGCGAACAGCCGCGCCAGCTCGTAGTTGCCCTCCGGCCGCAGGTGTACGTGTTCGAAGAAAAGATCCGCGCCCGGCGGGCGATCCGGGTCGGTTCCCTTCAGGGAACGGTCGGCGTCGACCAGGGCGACGCGGGGGGAACCGAGGGCGGCGACCACGTCCCGGGTGGCCTGGTTGATTCCCGAGTCGGCCCGAAACCGAAGCGTGTCGAGATCGCGCGCCAACTCGAGGTCCCGCCGGGCCTCCTTGAACTCCCCGGCGTTGAGGCGCGCGAGCCCCAGCCGGTAGCGGGTCTCGGCATCCGCCGGGGCCTGGGCCACGGCGTTGGTCCAGGCAGAGACCGCCGCCGCGAAGTCCCCTCGCGCATCGGCCGACCTCCCCGCCTCCACGGCGGCCATCCAGGACCGGGTCGCCGGGGAATTGGTATCCCGGGGCGAGTCGCTCCCCAGAGGAGGGAAATCGGCGAGGTTCACCGCCATGGTTCCCACGAGAACCTGCGCTCCGGAGGCGAGTCCGTACTGGATGATGTCCCTCAGGTTGGTCGCAAACGTGTCCCGGACGGCGGGAAGGGCCGGATGGGTCGCAGGGATCGGGCGCTCCAGGAACTGATCCAATCCCGTCCAACGCTGGGTGAGGGAGAGTCCGGACGCCGAGGCGGCCTGTCGGTTGGCGATCCATTGTCCGAGGGCGCTTTGGCGGGCCGCGAGTCCGAATCGGATGGCCGCGAGGCTGGGGGGGGCGCCGGACGGCATGGAGGCGGGGCCGAACGGACCGATGACCTCGTTGTTTCCCGGGTAGAGGACCCAGAAATCGGCCTTGAGATCCCGGGAATCCCGGGCGGCTTCCCGGATCGCATGGGAGTTCAGGGCGGTGACGGCGGTATTGAGCACCTCGACGCGGCGTCCGGGGAGCCTGGCCTCGAGGAGAGCCTGAAGGAAGCGGGGCATGCCGAAGGCGGGCTCCGGGTCGCCGAGGGCGGCGGACTCCCCAAAGACCAGGATCCGGAGGGGGGAATCGGGTCCGGTGGAGTTCGCCGGTTGGACCAGTCCGGACCGGGGCATCCGGGCCATGGACGGGCCGACGAACCGGGCGGCAAAGGCCGGATTGGGCATCCAGGTTCCGGAATCCCCGTGGGGAATCCAGAAGGAGGTGGATTGGTATCGTCCGGAAAGTCGGAGGCCCCATTCGAGAGCGAAAACAATCGCCAGCGGGAGGAGGATTGCCGCCAACCGAAAGCCAATGCGCCGGAGTTGGCCGGGTTTGGCCGAGTCCGCAGTGTTCTCGAGGGGGGTTCCGGGCACGGGCTGCATTTACGTGGGAGCCTTCATCCCCGCAAGGTTCATCCGCGGGGCGGCAACGAACGGGCCCGAAGTAGGCGTCGACTTATCAACACCCCCGGGGGCGACCGTTCGCGTCCTCACCCGGTGGCACGAAAGGCTTACAGGGGTTTGTCGCGAAGCCAACGGTCTTGCTGACGGTCGCAGCAGGAAGAGTGGGGTCCGATGGGGTGCGGCTCGGATGGGACTTGGAAAATGGCGGTGACCGAAATCGAGGTTCTGTCTGCCCCGGAGTGCCCGACTTCGCCCCTGGAGAACACCATTGAGACCCGGTTGATGTCGATTGGTTGCAACATTCCGCCACCTTTTTCTTGAATTTTGATCCCACCTTTTTCACTTTCGACACATCGCCTCGTGACTTTTCCCCGTAACGACCCGTGGGATTTTGCGTGGCCAACACAAAAAACACTCGAATGAAACACACATTCCAACAGCAGTTGCGCCGTCCCACCGGCGGCGCCTTTGCAGTGGGAAGTCGTTCGCGGAAGCGGAGTGCAGGTATCCTGCCCACCTTCGCTGCAGCTACCGCGTTGACTGCCCTGGTGGGTCTCGCCCCGGCCCAGGCCGCGGACGTGACCTACAACTTCGATTCCGGCCAACCGGCCGGGGTGACCATTGGCGGCAATCACGACGACTCCCTGTTCGTCCCGACCGGCGGTAATCCCGCCTCAGGCGGTTTCTTGGCGCTGACCTACTCCGAGAACAGCCAGACGGGTATCTTGGTTTTTGGTGACACCGATCCGGGTAAAGTGGTGACCGGCTTCTCGTTCTCCTGCGACCTGCGCGTCGGAAACAGCACGGGTGATCGCGCTGCGGACGGGTTCAGTGTCAGCTTCGCTCGGGCGGGTGATCCGTTCCTTTCGAGCCTTTCCGACGGGGATCTGGGCGGCAATTGCTGCGCTGAGACCGGAACCAAGACTGGTGTCGCGGTTTCCTTCGATACGTGGTCCGGGAACACATTCCCGACCGATCCCAATGATACCTCCGACATCGAGGGCATCATTGTTCGCGTGGACAACGTGACCGTGAAGAAGGTGGGCCTGCCCACCCGGCACGGCACCGCCGATGACATTACCAGTCTCCAGACCGGGCCTCGTGATGCCGCTTATTGGGCGAATTCCGGCGATCCTCGCGATCCCGGTGCCTGGGCTGGCCTGGCGTGGCGTCCGTTCGCGATCGATATGACCCCTGAGGGCAAGCTCACTGTCACCTGGAAGGGAAATAAGATTCTCGACGGCGAACAGACCACCTACTTCCCGTCGGCGGGACAGTTGGTGTTCGCCGGCCGCACGGGTGGTGCCAATGAAAACACCCACGTGGATAACATCCACCTGGTGACCACGGCGCAGGCCGTCACCGCGGTGCCGGGCGCTCCGCCGAACCTCAAGGTGGCCGAGGCTGGATCCCGGCGCATCGCGCTCTCTTGGGATGCCGCTGTGGTTGCGGGAGATCCGAACGCCCGCGTTGCCTATGAAGTGGAACGTGATGGCGTCGTCCTCAACGCGCTCCAGACCACGACCACCTACGTGGACCGGGGTGTTGCCCCGGGCAAGTCCTACGTCTACAAGGTTCGCGGCAAGAACATTGCCGGTCTGACGGGACCTGATTCGACGGTGACCGGCACGACCGGCGCGGACGCTCCCGGCGTCGCCTTCCTTCGGGCGGACGTGTGGTACAACATCTCCGGAGTGGATCCCTCGAGCGGACTCAGCGACCCGCACATCTCGGATCCCCCGGATCGTTCGTTCTATGTGAACGGCTTCGGCTTCGGTGAAACGAGCGGCTACGGAAACACCTTTGGTGAGAACTTCGTGGCGGTCATGTCGGGCGTGCTGACCGCTCCCGAAACCGCCAGCTACCGTTTCTTCACCCGTGCGGACGACGGCATGATGACCTTCGTGAACACGGCGGGAGCAGCGATCCCCAACTTCCTCACGGACACCCCGATCCAGTTGACGGACGGTTCCGCCTGCTGTCAGGGCTTCCTGGACGTTGCCGAAGACGGCACGGTCCCGCCCCAGACCAGCGAACCCGTCGCTCTCGTTGCGGGTCGTGAGTACGGCGTGACCTTCCTCGTCAAGGAAGGCGGCGGCGGTGACTGGGGCGAACTCGCCATCCGCAAGGAAGGCGAAGTCGTCAAGACCCCTGCTGGATCGCTGAAGCGCCTCCAGGGTGCCATCGTGCGTGGCCCCGTGGACCCCGTGGGAGCCTCGATCAGCATCACCCAGAATCCGGCGGACACCACGACGGTGGCCAACTCCCCGGTGACCTTCACCGCGGCGGCCAGTGGTTCCTCGCCCTACGGTGGGGACTATGGCAACGCCATCTCCTATCAGTGGTACGTGAACAATCTGCCGATCCTCGGAGCCAATGGAACGACGTTCACGGTGGATGTGACCCCGGCGTCCTACAACGGCGCCAAGGTCAAGGTCGTGGCCGCCGTCGCCGGTGCCAGCGCCACCAGCACGGAGGCGAACCTGACGGTCAATGCGGACACTGTTGCTCCGACGGTGGCCGAGGTTTCCGGATCCGACACGTTTGATACCGTGACGGTCACCTTCAGCGAGCCCGTTGCCGATCCGTCGGCCACCACGGCGAGCAACTACCAGATCACCGGTCTGACGGTGAACTCCGCGACCCGCACCGGTCTCAAGACGGTGCAGCTCAGCACCTCCAAGCAGGGCGTTGAGACGACCTACCCGATCACCGTCAAGGGTGTCCGGGACAACGCGGGTCTGCCCTCGGACTACACGGGTTCGTTTGCCACCTACAAGTTCCAGAAGGGTATTGTGGTGTTCAACCTTTGGAATGATGAGAATGGCGGCTTCGACACCTTCCCGGGTGGAACCCCCGACCAGTCCCGAGTGCTGACCTCGGCCTACACCGGTTCCGGTCTGTATGAGAACTACTTCGGCCAGTTGAAGATGATCTTCCGGCCGACCCAGTCGGGCAACTACGTGTTCTTCATGTCCACGGACGACCATGGTGAGCTCTACCTGAGCACCAACTCGGATCCCGCGAACAAGAAGAAGATCGCCGAAGAGCCGAGCTGGAGCGATCCCCGTCTCTGGAATGGAGACGGCTCCGGATCGAACACCGGAACCCGCGGCGACGTGGGTGGCCGTGCCAACCGTTCGGATGAGTATCCGAGCACGGAGTGGGGCACTGGAAACACCATCACCCTGCAGGCGAACACCGATTACTACCTCGAACTCCTGTACAAGGAAGGCGGCGGCGGTGACCACGGTGCCATCGCGGTCAAGCTCGCCTCCGAGGCGGATCCGGGCAACGGCGGCAACGAACTCGGTGGAGACCGGGTCGGATGGTACATCGATCCCAACAAGATCGCCCCGATTATCACCAAGCGTCCGACCGGAGCCAATGTGGCTGCGGGTGACGCGGTTGCCCTGACCGTCGAGGTCCAGTCCGCTCCTGCGGTGACCTATCAGTGGTTCCACAACAAGAAGGCGATCCAAGGTGCCACGTCCGCCACCTACTCCATCGCGAAGGCGGGAGTGGCTGACATCGGCGACTACTACGTCGAAGTGTCGAACAAGAACGGCACGGCCACCTCCTATCCCGATGACGATGTCCGCGTGACCGTCAAGGGCGCGTATGTCATCGAAATGGAAGACTACAACCACGGCAGCGGTCAGACGGTGGCCGCCGCCAGCACCATGCCGCTCGCCTCGGGTCTGTTCGAAGGCAAGGATGGTATCCCTGACGTTGACTATCACAGCGGTTCCGTCTCCGGCGGCGCTGACGATGCGAATGGCAACAGCTATCGCAATGGTTGGGTGGACGGCAATGGTACGGTCTTCCCGGCGCCCTCGGGCACGGGTGGCAACCTCGACGTGATCATCGATGACGGCGGTGGCAACACCGTTCGCCCCGACTTCACCCTCGGCCACAACTACAAGATTGGTTGGGGTGGCACGGGCAACTGGTTCAACTACACCCGCACCTTCGAGGCCGGCACCTACGCTGCCGTGTTCGTCGGTTCGCGTGACGGCCGTGGCGCCGCGGCGATGGGTCGTACCCTCGCCCTGGTGACCGGTGACATCACCAAGCCCGAACAGGCCAACACCGTCATCGGTGAACTGACCACCGACGGCACGGGTGCCTGGAGCTCGAACGACTGGGTTCCGTTCCTCAAGCCGGGATCCTCGGATCTGGCGACCTTCGACCTCTCGGGGACGAAGACCCTCCGCGTGACCATCAGCTCGGGCGACGGCGACAACGACGCGCTCCTGCTCTACAAGGTCAACACGGTCGTG
Organism: Verrucomicrobiales bacterium; assembly: GCA_016793645.1. Classification (GTDB taxonomy): domain Bacteria; phylum Verrucomicrobiota; class Verrucomicrobiia; order Limisphaerales; family UBA9464; genus UBA9464. The sequence continues at coordinate 260 of JAEUHD010000368.1, read as the reverse complement.
GCTCCGCCGGTGATCACCGGTGTGACCGTCGACGGCACCAAGGTGACCATCACCTGGACCGGTGGCGGCCAGCTCGAAGCCACGGAATCCCTGGGTGGCGCGTTCAGCCCGATTCCGGGTGCCACGGGTGGTTCGTACACCTACGACACCGGACTCCTCGGTGCCCCGAACATCGTGTACGCCCGCGTCAGGAACTAACCTGATCGGCTGACACTTCACGCGGGGCTGGAGGCAACTCCAGCCCCGCTTTTCTTTTTCGG
>JAEUHD010000349.1 GCA_016793645.1 Verrucomicrobiales bacterium | reverse complement strand
CCAAACTGACCCGCCAACTCCACGTCGTAATCCCATCCGTGAATGCCGCCCGGCGCGGACTTCAGGTGCGTGCCCAGCGTGTAGATGTCGCGGGGGGAATTGCCCCTTTGGACGGTGCCGACGTTGTTGGGGGAATTGTTGTTGGCGTTGTCGCCCAGGAAATAGAACTCGGCGACGCCCTTGGGAATGAGTCCCTTGGTTTGGGAATAGACTCCCCAGAAGACCTCGTCCCAGTTGACGACGTCGGTGCCGCGGTTGACGGGCAGCACGAGACTCCCGGCAAAGGCGTCGATCCAGAATTTGTCCTTCTGGAAGTGGAGGCGCGCGGCGTCGAAGGTGCGTCCGATATTGTCCCAGATGAAGCTGCCGATGAGGCGCTCCTCGCCGTAGCTGAGTTCCTGGCGTCCGGCCTGGAAGGTGAGGGGGAACTGCTTCAGGTCGCCGAGGACGGCGTAATATTGGTAGAAGCCCAGGGCATTGTTGGCCTGGGGATTGGGGTTCCCCTCCCACCCGTTCTGGGAGCTGTCCTGGGCCTCGACGAAGGCGCGGATCCACTCGGTGGGGGCGTAGCCGAGCCAGAGCTGGGTTCGGAACAGGGAGTAGTTGTTGTGGGCGACGGGGGAGGCGGCGTTGAAGTCCACGGCGAGCGGCCCCGCCCCGTTCGCGGCGAAGTAATTCCGGGACTCGTAGCGGAAGCGTTCCCAGGCGCCGATGTTCCATTTGTTGAACTGGGGGGACTGCTCGCGCAGCCAGGTATTGAAGAGGCCGGGATACGGCTGCCAGGCCAGTGCATTGAACTGGGGCGCCGGATAGGTGTAGGGCACCGCCGGCGCCGAAGCCGCGGGTGCGTTCGTGGTGGAGGTGGGCTCCGCGGCCTGGAGTCCGCCGCTGGTGAGCAGCAGGGCCGTTCCCGCAAGGAGTAGGGGGGATCCGCCGGGAATCGGCCTGGAGTAGGAGGCGCGGATTGGAGGGTTGGGGCGTGACGTCATGTCCGAGAGGGGGCGAGGCGTCGGAGTCAGTTCCCCGAGTTCGCATCGAATTCCGCATCGGTGAAGGCTTCCAATGCTTCGGCGCGTACGTTTCCCGCGGAGGCGAGTGCGGCGATGAGGGCGTGGATGCTGCCCCGATTCTCGGCGCCGAGAATGAGGGCGCCGTCGTACCGGCCCACGGTCCAGAATTGTCCCTCAATGGCGACGCCAGCCTTCTTTGCGGCCTTTGCGAAGGCATGAGCCCGCGCCGTGGACATGTTGATGTTTTTCAGGCCCCGTTCCGTGAAGTGGAGCAGGACAAGGTAGCGAGTCATGGGAGTATGGGTTGGATTTGAATTTCCCGATCCGGGAGGCGTTGCGCTGGGGTGATCGCCACTGCGCCCGCACCCGCAGATTGAGCGTGTCCCGGGAGAAGTGATTTGATCCCGGTCAACCGTTGTTGGCAGAAGCGTCGGGAGCGCCCGTCCTTTGACCCCGGTCAAGGGAAACCGGCCTCGAGGGTAGAAACTCCGGTCCGTGAAACGTCCGCCGCTTCTGTCCCCGGAAAGTGCAGGAGTCCTGCGTGCAGGCACGGAAATGCCGCCAACCTGCGATGCACCCGGGATGCAGACGGTGATTCAAACTCCGAGCCTCCGTGTCTTGCGATGGACGTTTGCCCGGGGGCAGGGACTGGCGCCGCATTCCACGTCGCGACAGGCCGTGGTCCAGATCCTTTCCGGGAGTTGCGAGTTTTCGCTCGGGGAGTTGGTGAGCCCACTGGTGGCGGGGGACCTGGTCTGGATGCCGCCCGGACAGACGCATGCCGTGCGGGCTCTGGAGGAGTGTTCGATGCTTCTGACCCTGGTGGATGGCGTCCCCGGGGAGTCCCCGTCCGCCGGGACTGGCGAAGCCATCGGATTTGTGCAAGGCGGCCCCCGGGCTGCTATTCTCCGAGGTTCCGACGCAGGAGCGTCCGGAGCCGGGCCGGAGACTGGATGCTGATGGTTTGTCCCTTGACGAGGATCAGCCCCTGCGCCCGCAGTTTCGCAAAGGTCCGGGACAGGGTCTCACTGACGGTCCCCAATTCCGCCGCGAGGACGCGTTTTGTATCCTTCAGGGCAATGGAGACCGGGGTCTCTCCCCCGGGATCCGGACACCGCTTGATCAGCCAGTTGGCCAGCCGGGTTTCCACATCCTTGAGTGTGAGGTCTTCGAGTTGGGTGACCAGGACCCGCAGGTGAAGGCTCATAGAGGCGAGCAGGCGCATGCCGATCTCGGGTTGGCGGCGGAGGAGGTCCATGAATCCCGACTTGTCGATGAGGAGCACCTGTGAGGATTCCACCGCACGGGCATCGGCCGGGTATCCCTGGGTGGTGGCGAGGGCCGCCTCCGCAAAGGTTTCGCCGGGGCGAAAAACATGGATCACCTGTTCCTTCCCGGCCGCGTTCACGCGGTGCACGTTGATGGCCCCCTTTTGAACCAGGTAGAATCCCGTGGAAGGATCCCCTTCATGAAACAGATAGGAATCCTTAGGGACGGTCCGGATCGCCACCAGACCGGCGACCGATTGAAGGTCGGTGGTGCCCAATCCTGCAAACAGCTGGCAGCTCCGGAGCGAGGCGATGATGGCGGCCTGACGCAGTTCGGGAAGGATGTCGGCCATGGGAGACGTTAACCCGCGGTCTGCCAGAAATACACGATCCAATCGCGTCCGGTACCCGGCTCCACGCGGGATTGGAAGCCCTCGCTTCCGAGCACCTCGATCAATACCGACGGAAGGAATGGAGCGATCAGCATGAGGCCCTGTCCGTCCCGGAGTGACGCCAGCACCGCACGGATCCGGGACATTGGTTCCTGACCGCTGGCGATCAGGGGGCGAACATCGAGACGCCGGAACTGCGAGACAGGCGGCATGGCGAAGCAGACCCTGGTTTGGGTCCCGGGTCCGGTGCAAGGCGTGACCCGCAAAGCGTTGATGCCGGTCAAGGAATTCGGGGTTTGCGAAAACCCGGGACTTCATGATTTCGGTCAAGGGACGAATCCCCGTGCCGGTCCAGTCTGCACCCGCGGTGGGACCACCTCCCGGTCGGCTCCGCCAAACTGCGAAAGGCAAATCCAATGAAAATCCACTCAATCCGAGCCTCCCTAGGTCGCTGGCATTGGCCGGCAGTTCTCACCCTGGGCCTTCTCCTGGCCCCCGCGATCCGCTCCGCTGAAGGCCCGCCCGCCCTGGGGGAACCGCGTGGACCGGATGCGAAGGGGGTGGACCAGGCGATCCGGGGCGAGGAGATCGCCGTCCTGACGTCGGCGCCCGATGTGCCCCCGCCGATCACCCGGAAGCACGCGACGAAGGTCATCGTGGAACTGGAGGTGAAGGAGGTGGTGAAGACGCTGGCGGACGGCGTGGAGTATCTCTTCTGGACCTACGGGGGGGAGGTGCCCGGGAAGTTCATCCGCGTCCGGCAGGGGGATCTGGTGGAATTCCATCTGAAGAATGATCCGTCCAGCAAGATGCCCCACAACATCGACCTGCACGCCGTGACCGGTCCGGGCGGAGGCGCCGCAAGTTCGTTCACGGCGCCGGGGCATGAATCGCAGTTCTCCTTCAAGGCGATGAATCCGGGCCTCTATGTCTATCACTGTGCGACCGCTCCCGTCGGCATGCACGTGGCCAATGGCATGTATGGACTGATCCTTGTGGAGCCCTGGGAGGGGATGCTCCCGGTGGACAAGGAGTTCTATGTCGTCCAGGGGGACTTCTACACCACGGGACGGTTCGGAGAGGAGGGATTGCAGTCTTTCGACCAGGCCAAGGCTGAGGACGAGCGTCCGACCTACGTGGTCTTCAATGGCTCGGCCAATTCCCTGGTGGGGGACCGTGCCCTGAAGTCCCGGGTGGGTGACACGGTCCGAATCTATTTCGGGAACGGGGGCCCGAACCTGGTGTCGTCGTTCCACGTGATCGGGGAGATCTTCGAGAAGGTCTATTCGGAGGGCGGCGTGCTCGCCAATCAGCGACAGGTGCAGACCACTGTCGTCCCGGCCGGGGGGTCGACCGTGGTGGAGTTCAAGCTGGACGTCCCGGGGACCTACATTCTGGTGGACCATTCCCTGTTCCGGGCCTTCAACAAGGGCGCCCTTGGAATGCTGAAGGTCACCGGACCCGAGAATCTGCTGGTGTATTCGGGCAAGGAGGTGGACGCGGTGTACCTGGGGTCGCAGGCGGACGCCGGCTCGGGCAGCGAACGCCGGATCGCGGATCTCCAGGCTCAGGTGAAGGTGGCGATGGCCAGTGATCCGAAGATCGCCGGACTCAACAAGGACGTGCAGATGGAGAAGGGGAAGCGGGTGTACATGCAGACCTGTTTTGCCTGCCATCAGCCGACCGGGTTGGGTCTTCCGGGAGTGTTTCCGCCACTGGCGAAATCTGACTTCCTGTTGGCGGACAAGGATCGTTCCATTCGCGGAGTGGTGAAAGGGTTGTCCGGTCCGGTGACCGTAAACGGAAAGGCGTACAACGGTGTGATGCCTCCGGTCGCACTCAATGACGAGCAGGTCGCGAATGTCCTCACCTATGTCCGCAATTCATGGGGAAACAGCGGCGATGCCGTGTCGGTGGACGAGGTCCGCCGGGTCCGGGCCGAGTCGGCCCATCAATAGGCCCGTTGTGAATCCCGGACGTCCAATGGCTGGCATTGCGGTCTTCCTCCTGCTCCTGATCTCCGCCCTCGGGGAAACCTCCTCGTCGGTGGTGGCAGGGGCGGGGGTGGGGGACGCACCCGGTCGTGAACTTGCGGACCTTCCCGGCGGTCGGTATGTGCCGCTGTTTCGACTGCCCGAGGAGCCGAAGGAGCAGCCGGTTGCCGGGTTCGGACTGGAAACGGCCCCGGTCACGAATGGGGAGTTCCTCGAATTCGTCCGCCAGAATCCCCGGTGGCGTCGGTCGCGGGTACCCAGGTTGTTTGCCGACGAGGGCTACCTTCGCCACTGGGGCGGCGACCTCGACCTGGGGCCGGACCCCGTCCGTGCGGCCGCGCGGCCGGTGGTCCATGTCTCCTGGTTTGCCGCCCGGGCCTTTGCGGTATGGAGCGGTCGGCGGCTTCCCTCGACCTCCGAGTGGGAGTACGCGGCAGGGCTGGGGTTCACCCGCGAGGACGGTGCGCTGGATCCCGAGTTTCAGAGCGCCATTCGCCGGTGGTACGGAACCCCGACGCCGTCCGAACTTCCGCCCGTTCGGGCCGGTCGACCCAATTTTTTTGGTGTTCATGACTTGCACGGCCTGATCTGGGAATGGACCTCGGACTTCAACTCGGCCCTGGTGACCGGCGACGCCCGCGGCGACACCGGAATTGAGCGCCAGCTCTTTTGCGGAGCCGGGAGTTCCGGGGCTGCGGATCGGTCCAATTTCCCGGCGTTCCTTCGCACCGGATTTCGCAGCTCCCTGAAGGCGGCGTACACCCTGCACAACCTCGGGTTCCGCTGCGCTCTCGATGTTCCAAACCCTGCAGCAAGGAAGTCCGAACCGAAGCCATGAAATCCCTCCGTTCCCTCCCCGTCCGCGGATGCGTTCTCCTGAGCCTGTTCCTGGCGCTGTTCGCCTCCGGTGCTGGTATCGGCCTCCCGCAGGCCGGGGAGCCGCCGGCCGAGCGGCCCCCGTGCTGCCGCACCGCCCCCACCAATTCCCCGCCCACTGGTGGCTCCCTGTATCAGTTGGAATCCATCTGGACCTCGGACGTCGGGGCGCGGGTGAGGCTTCGGGTTCTGGAGGGACGTCCCCAGGTGGTGGCCCTCTTCTTCACCCATTGCGAATACGCCTGCCCGGTCTTGGTGCGGGACCTGAAGCGGATCGAGGCGGCCCTCCCCGAGACGATCCGTCCCTCCGTGGATTTTCTCCTGATCAGTCTCGATTCGGAACGGGATACGCCCGCGGTGCTTGCCGAGTACCGGGAGAGCCATCGTCTGGGACTGGACCACTGGACGTTGCTGACGGGAGCGGGGGACGATGTCCGCGAACTTGCCGCCCTTCTTGGCGTGAACTACCGGAAGGATGCCCGGGGCCAGTACTCGCACTCCAACCTGATCACTGTCCTGAACGCGCGCGGGGAAGTCATTCATCAACAGGCCGGACTGGATCAGGATCCGGCGGCGACCGTGGCGGCGCTGGTGAAGGAGGCTGGATCCGTGCGGGCAAAGTGACGACCCGGGGAGGCGTCAGCGCCTCAGCATTCGCGCGAACAGCCGGCACAGGGTGTCGGCGAGCCGGTCCGCCCTGGGGATGATGTCGAAATGATTGGGGCGGAAGATCCGAGGAAGGAATTCCGCGGCTCTTTTCTCCACCGCGAAGGCATGGGTCTGGATTCCCTGACACCGTCCGGACTCAATGGCCTTCCGGACATCCCGAATCCCATACACGCCCTCGTACTGGTCGTAGTCGCAGGGGCGTCCGTCCGTCATCAACAGGACCAGCTTGCGGGAGGCGGTGGTGGATCGGAGTTGCTCCTGGGCATGACGGAGTGCGGGTCCGATGCGCGTGTAGCCCGAGGGTTCGAGGGCTCCAAGCCCGGAACGGCTGGTGGTCCAGGGGGCGCCAAATCGTTTGACCCATTGGAATCGGCAGCTGCGACGGGTGTTGGATGAAAAGGCCGCGAGGGCCAGGTTTGGAACCACGTCCTCCAGGGCCTCCCCGGCGCAAAACACCGACTCCCGGATCACGTCCAATACCCGGCGATTGTCGATCCACGCGTCGGTGGAATAGCTGACGTCGAGCAGGATCACGACGGCGAGATCGTGGGGTTCGGGACGGCGATCCAGATGGATGGACTCCGAGGGGGTTCGCCGGGTCCGTCGGTCTGTTTCGAACTGAACCACGGCATCCAGGTCGAACTCGACGCCGACGGGTTGTCGAGGGCGGTGACGCCAGTCGGAGGTGAGCGCTGCAAATTGCCGCTTCAAACGGCGGATCAGGCGGTGGTGGCGTGCCGCCGTTTCCCGGACCCATTCGGTGAGTCCGCCGGCGGGTTCGGTTTCCTGGATCCAACACCAGTTCGGACGGAATTCCCCCCGCCGGTGGTCCCATTCCGGATAGGGGATTCCCTCGGAACCCATACGATCGGCGACCTCCACGGTGAGGCCGTCGAGGATGACGTCGCTCCGATAAATGGAGTGGGGGCGCCCGGGGCTCCGGAGGACGCGCCTCATTTTCAGTTCCCGGAGGGCCTCCTCATGTTCCTCGAGTTCGTCCTCCTCGTCGGACTTCCGGCTGTCGGCGCCGGATTCCTCGAGGGTTTCAACCTTCTCGAAAGTGTGGGTTGGCAGATCGGCGCCGGGACCGTCGTCTCCCTGGGAGACGGTGACCTCGACGTCGGTCTGACCGGAGCCTTCCAGTTCTGTTGCGGATTCCGCCGGGGTTTCCGCCGGCGGGGGCGCTTCCGGATGTGGTACCGGGGTTGGACACGCTTCCGGACCGCGGAGGGCCGGCCCAAAGAGATTCCAGAAGTCCACTCCCGGAGGCAGTGATCCCGCCGCCTTCTGGAGCAGTGGCTCAAGTCCGGGGAATTCCCCCCGGAATGTTTCCGCAAGGTTCTGCGCGGACACGAACGCGGACGTATCCGTAGCGCGCACCCGGAGCGCGGCGAGAATGGTGCGGAGGTCAAAGAGGAGGTCATTCCCGGGTGGGGTTGCCGCGATGGAATACTCCGGGGGAAGAAAAATCCGGGTCCCTGAACCCAGGGCGGTCTCGGAGGTTTCAAAGAGTTCCACCGGACGTCCGGCAACCAGGGTGGCGAGGGGCAGGAGGGAGCCGCGGCGTTCGCGGAGTGTCCGGCGCACGGATTCGCGACGACGTTCCTCCGGGCGGACGAACAGGCGCCGGTGGAGGGCGCGGAGACCGAGGAACAGGTTTTCCTCCCAGTCGAGCATGGAGGGTGGGAACGGAGTCCGGTGTCAGATGGAGATCTCGATCAACCGTCGAAGCGCCTCAAGGGTTTCGGCTTCGTCGGTGAGCGGTTCGGCAATGGCGGACATGCAGGCAAGGCGGGGCGGAACCCCGCGGACGATCAGGCGGCCGGAGGTCACCAACAACCGTGTGGAGGCGGGTTCGAGCAGGGAGAGTTCGGTGAGGGACCGGATCTTACGGGCGATCTGCACAAGGCGACGCGCAACGCCAGGCTCCACTCCGGATTCCGCGACAACAATCCGGACTTCCAGGTCTTCGTCCGGATAGCCGAAGGTCACTGCGACGAAGCGCTGCCGTGTGGACGGTTTCAATTCCTTCAGGCTTCGCTGGTACCCCGGATTGTAGCTCACGATGAGCATGAACGAGTCCGGCGCCTCGAGGGATTCGGAGGTTCGGTCGAGAAACAGTTCCCGACGGTGGTCGCTCAAGGGATGGAGGACCACGAGGGCATCCGCCCGCGCTTCGGCAATTTCGTCAAGGTACAGGAGTGCTCCCCCCCGAACCGCGCGCGTGACGGGGCCGTCCACCCACCGGGTCTCTCCTCCCAGGAGCAGGTGACGCCCCAGGAGATCCGTGGCCGAAGTGTCTTCGTTGCAGGAGACGGTAATCAGGGGAAGTCCCAGTTCGGCCGCCATGTGCTGGACAAACCTGGTTTTTCCACAGCCGGTGGGTCCCTTGACCATCAGGGGCGCCTTGGATTCCCAGGCATGGCGAAACAGTTCCTTCTCTCGTCCGACGGGAAGATAGGCGGGGGACATCGAATGGTTCCTGGGACCGTCCTTCGGAGTTCAGCGCGCTTCCGGGGCGAGATCCGCGGCCAGTGTGTCCGGCGCGGATTCGGGAGCCATGGCTTCCTGGGAGGGCAGACCGTGGCGCCAGAAGGTGTAGAGGAAGAGGCCGATTCCGATGGTGAACAGTGCGGCCGCAAGGAGGAATCCCACGAAGTGCATCTCGATCTCATGCTGCACCGCCATGAAATCCAGGCCGATGCGGCGTTCCAGATTGACCTGGGTGATGCCGGCCACGGCGAGGGCGCCGGTCATGGCGGTCATCCCGATGTTGCTGGTCCAAAAGGCCCAGTTCGCCGCCGGAGTGTCCCAGAGGCGGCGTCCCGTCAGCAGGGGCAGCGCATAGGCGATCATCGCCAGAACGATCATGGCGTAGGCACCCCAGAAGGCCATGTGGCCGTGCATGGCAGTGATGAGCGTGCCGTGGGTGAAGCGATTGATGGAGGGCAGGGTGTGCGCCATGCCGAGGAATCCGGCACCGACAAAGGACATGACGGCGCATCCCAGGGACCAGGTCAGTGCAATCCGGTTCGGATGCCGACGGCCACCCTTGCGCGACATGGCGATGGCAAACACCGCCATGCCGAGGAAGGCGAGGGGTTCCAGCGCCGAAAAGATCCCGCCCACCACCAGCCAGTACCGCGGAGTGCCGATGAAGTAGTAGTGGTGGCCGGTGCCGAGGATTCCCGAAAGGAAGGTGAGCCCCACGATGATGTAGAGCCATTTTTCAATCACCTCACGGTCAACGCCGGTGAGCTTGATGAGGAGGAAGCAAAGGATTCCCCCCATGATGAGTTCCCAGACCCCCTCGACCCAGAGGTGAACCACCCACCAGCGGTAGAAGGAATCCACCGTCTGGTTGTCCTCCTGGATCATCCCGGGAAGGTACAGGAGTGCGGCAAAGAGCAGCCCCATGTAGAGGACCAACGCCGTGGTGGTGGGGTGGGTTCCCTTCCAGAGCGTGACCCCGATGTTGGCGAGGAACATCAGGACATTGACCACGACGAGGTAGTCGAGGGGGCGTGGAATCTCAAGAAACTTGCGGCCCTCCCAGATGTTGAAGTGATAGCACCCGACGGCAATGACCCCAACGACAAGCAGCGAGATCAACTGGATCCAGGCCAGGACGGGCCATTCGAGATCGCGCCCCGATTCCTCGGGGATGATGAAATAGGCCGAGCCCATGAATCCGCACAGCAGCCAGACCACGAGGAGGTTGGTATGGACGGCACGGGCCGTGTTGAACGGAATCCAGGGATGGAGCCCGTCCATGCCGATCCGGGCGAATCCCATGATGAAGCCGTACACGATCTGCAGGGCGAGCAGCCCCATGGCGGCCGCGAAGAACCAGTAGGCGATTTTCTGCGTCTTGTATTTCATTCGTAAACCTCCGCGGGGGTTTTGGGGGTGGGACGTCCGTTCGCAGGCGGCGGCGTGCGTCCGGCGAGGTCGAGCAGGTAGTCCACAATTTCAGCGCGCTGGGCGTCCGTCATCTCGATCACGGGCATCGGAGTGCCGGGCTTGAGCTTCTGGGGATCCGCAATCCAGACGAGCATCTCATCGCGGGTCTTGCGTCGGTACACCTCGTCGAGGGCGGGGCCGACCACGCCTCCCACGCCGCCCACGGAATGGCAGGCGATGCAGATGGTGCGGAACAGTTCGGGCTGGCTGGCCGCGGTTCCGGAGGCGGTGACCGCGGCCGGCCGGAGAAGATCCCTCAGGGGTGGCTTCGGAGGAAATCCCTGCAGGTTCACGTGGCCGCACCAATCCAGAAATGCAATGACGTCCTCGGTTTGGGCGTCCGTGAAGCGGTAGTTCACCATCCTTCGTTCGCCGGGGAACATCTTCTCCGGATCCTTCAGGAAGAGCCGGATCCAGGGCTTGCCGCGCCGCTCTACGACCTGGGTCAGTTCCGGGGCATAGTAGGCGCCCTCCCCAAAGAGGGTGTGGCAGCCCATGCAATTGTTGGCCTCCCAGAGGCGCTTCCCTCGCACCACGGACTCCGTCAACTGGTCGGCATGCGTCAATGCGGGAATGCGCTTCATGGAATCCACGGTCAGCGCGAGAAAGATGGCGGCGAAGACTCCGGTGCCCCCGAGAAAGAATGTCCGGGCCTGTGACTTGCTCAGCATGGCCCACCTCCGAGATTGATCCGTGGCGTCATCGGCCGCGAGTGTCCGCGGCGCGGGTTTGACCGCCTTGATTTCGGTCAAGCAAACACGCCGATGGCTGTGGGTAAGTCTTCGTGGGTCCTCGCGTCGCGCGATGTCCCCCCGCGACCGCTCACCGCGTCACGGCGTTACGGCGATCGGGGCGTCCCGGCCTTGGAGACCTCCGGGACGAAGAGGGACAGGTCGAAGTGGAAATGGGTTCCGCCGCCGATCAGGCGTTCCCGCGTGGGATCCGCGTAATCCTGGTCCTCGGCGAGCATCAGGCTCGAATGTGCGAGGCACTCGCGCGACAACACGAAACGATAGGTCACCGTTCCCTTGGAATTGCGGGTGTCGGGAGCAACCTCGCACTCTCCGAGCACTCCGGCAGCGCCCACGATGCGCAGGGTTGCGTCCCTCGCGATCCGCAGTCCGGAGTCCGCGGGAACGGACGGTGCCCGGGAAAGGTCACGCCGGAGGGTGAACACCCGCATTCCGTCCGGCCGATCCTCCACCTGCATGGAGAATCCGTGCGCCTGGAGGCTGGCCGGAGTGACCGTCACGGCCAATTTGGCGGCAGCGACCGGGGTACAGCCGAGGACCAGCGTCCCAAGGAACGCTGCGATCTGGACTGCAATATGAGAGACGAAGGAACGGTGAGGCGTGCCCATGTCGGGAAGACGTAGAGCGGTCCCGGAATCTTGGGAAAATCTTTTACTGAGACTCGTGCAAATGTGTGACCACGCGACGACGTCCAGCCTCAGAGCGGCGAAAGGCAGTTGCCCATGGCGTGGGCCGTGGGTTGGGGCTATTGAAGGGGCAGGGGCAGGTTGTTGATCTGGGTGCGAAACGCTTCGAGCCGTTTGCCCATGGCTTCCCGGCTGAGGCCGGCCTCGAACACCCCGCCGGGAGCCGGTTGGAGATTGCGAAGCACTGCGCAGTAGTCGCTGTTGACCATGACGCCGAGCAGTTCGCCGGTCTTGCTGAGGACCAGGTCCCCGGAGGAGGGCGAGAATTCGCCGAACACGCCGCTGAACAGCCGGTTCTTCATCTTCACGAATTCAGGCGTGCGGGGATCCAGTTTGAACTCGACCTCCCCGTACTTGCGTCCGCCGCGACTGAGCAGAACGGCTTCGGGAAACTTGTAGGGATTCTTTGCGAGCGGATACACCCGCAGACCCAGGGATTGAACCTGCGCGGTGTCGACGGGGACGGCGACGATGCGCAGATCCCCGGAGGCGAGGTAGGGACGTCCGGAGGCCAGCGTGGTCCCGTCACGGCGAACCCGTGCTTCGAGGTCGCCCAGTCCGAACCCGGGAATCGTGAAGCTGAACGGGGTCTCATTCACGTGGATCAGCGCCACGGTGGAGGTCCCGTCCGTGACCAGCAGGGTGGATGCCTCCTTCTCCCTGGGGGTGGCCCCGAAGAATCCGGTCCCGATGCCGGAGACGGTCACCGCCACCTGGTTGGTCAGGAAACCGGCGTAGAGCTGGTTGGCATTGATGGGGGTGTTCTCGCGCACTTCCTGGTGAAACTCCTCCGACGTCTTGGCGAGTTGGGTGACACCCCGGGCCAGCGCGGAGGTTTGCTCCTGGAGCCGGGCCTTTTCCTCCTGGGTCCGGGCCACCTGGCCGCGCAGTTCGGCGAGATTCTCGCGGAGCATTCGCTTTTCGGTTTCCGCAGCCAACACGGCGGCGTTGAGACTGGACACCTTCTGCTCCGCCTCGGTGCGGGCGCCCGCCAGGACATCAGCCTGCTTGCGCTGGCGTTCCAGCTCCTCCGCAAGCTTTCGGCGCTCCGCCTCCGTGGTCTGGACGGTTTCCGAAAGGGTCTCCCGGGTCTTGGTCGCCTCGGCGAGACGCGCCTGGGTCTGATCCAACTGCGCACGCACCTGTGCCGCCTGCCGGGTCTGGGCCGCAAGCTGTTCGTCGAGTTGCGCGGCCGTCTGGCGGGTTTGTCCCAGGGTGCTCTCCAACTGCCGGCGTTTCTCCTCAAGCTGGGCGACGGTGGCTTCGCGGGCCCCGAGTTCGCTGCCGAGCTTCCGGGTCAGCGCCTCCCGCTGGGCCTGTTCCTGAACGAGCGCCTCCCGGAGCGAGGCCACGAGATCCTCCCGGGCGCTGGATTCCGCCGCGCGGGGCAGCGACGGGGGCGCGGGCTGCGGCGCCGGCTCGCTTCGATCCCACCGCGTCAGTGCGAGGAGATTGAGCAGCAGGAAGTCGCAGAGGATGAGCAGCAGTGTCCGGTTCATCGCGTCGTGAACGGGTTCGGAGCCGGAGCCGGGACACCGGACGGAGCGGTTCCGATCACGGTCCCGGACTGCGACTCCAGGATGAGCTGCCGGCGGGCATTGCGGACGTGTCCGATCTTCACGACCGCGACGCAGATGATTCCCATCAGGTTGGACGCATAGGCGGCGAGCAGGTTGGCCTCGACCAATTGGAGCACCTGCATCACCAGGGCGGTGGCGGTGCCGCCGATGCCGACGTACAAGCCGGTATCGAACAGGTTCTCCTCGTTCTCCAGCAGGCGGAGGCGTGTGGCGGCCGGTTCGGGCAGGCGCAGGATTTCACCGATCTTGCGCAGACAGACGATGTACACGGTGATCTGGAGGGCACCGAAGACAAACAGGGTGATGAGCGTGGAGGGCTCCATGAGGTTCCTTCGTGGATGGGATGAATTCGCGACGGCGGCGGGTTTCGTCAAGGCGGCAGCGTCCAGGACCAGGCGGGGTTTTCCCGACGGCGGCGTCCGCGTGGGCAGGGGTTCTCCGGCGAGCACCAGGAATCCGCCGATCCCTGCGGCTGTCAGGATTCCCGGCAGAAGCCCGGAACCTTTCCGCGAGTCGGCGGAGGGTAAATTGGCTCGGGACCAGGAATGCAGTCCGAGGGCGACCAGGATCCCGGCGGCGAGCAGGGCGGCAGTCCGGACCGACGTCCAGAGCAGGGGCTGTCGAAAGACGGCCAGGGCCAGGGGGGCGGGCGCTGCCGGACCCGGTCGGACCGGACGGGGATCCTGGGCAAGCAGGCGGACCGCTCCCGCCCCGTGTCCGAGGGCGGTCGCGAGAGTGGACAGACCGGTGCCGTCAGGCAGGTCCGCGCGCCGCGCGACACCGGACGGATTTCCGGACATCAACACCGCCGCGTACAGCACGGGCAGTTGGTCGGGTGACGATCGGAGGGCGTCTGTCAGGGAGTGGAGTTCGGCGGGTGACGAGGGTTTTCGCGTCAGTTCCGAAAGCGAGGTCCAGTCGAGGCGCCGGGACAGGAACAACAAATCGAGATAGAACGCCTCCAGAGACTGCCGGGCGGCGGCATTGCCGGGAGCGGCTTCCGCAAGTTCCCGGATCCCGGAGGCCAGGGCGGGGGAGAGTCGCTCCCGCTCATAGAGAAGGGCGGTGAGGACGACCATCGCTTCCAGCGGCTGACCGCCGGGTTGTCCTGCCGGGACAAATTGTTCCCAGGGCAGATCCAGGGTCTTCAGGAGCGACTGCACTCCGGGGGAGCGGGATTCCGCCAGACCGGCTCGCAGGCGCTTGCGGATGGACTCCTGCAACATGAGGTCCGCGGCGAAGGGAGGGTTGCCCGGGACGAGTCCGGCGGCGGAACCGAGGAGCGCGCCGATCTCCGGATCGGGGCCTCCCAGGATCCGGACCTCGGGGGAAACCGTCCGGCCCGGGGCGAGGGCGGAGTCGATCTCATTCGTTCGGGAGATTCCGGCGGCGGCGGTGGCATCCCGAAGACGCTGGGCAAGGCCGGCGCGTTGTTGGCCGGCGGCGACGAGGGCGAGGTCCGCGAGGGCGGGCGTTCCGGTTCCCGCCGCCTGCACCACGGAGGGATGCAGGGAGCGCCAGCGCGCGGGGATCCACCAGGCCAGGCCGCCCAACAGCAGCGCGAGCATCAGGCACAGGGCGCCGCGCCCGTTGCCGGCCGGTTGGGAGTTGGAATTCAAGGAAATCGGTTGCGGGTCCACGGAGTGTCCTGTCGATTCCGCGGCGCGGGCAGAACGACGGACGGGGGTGTTCGTTTATTGATGAAAACTGTCGGAATCCGTGCCCGCGTTCAGGCGAGAATTTCCCGGATGACTTCGCCGCGGACGTCGGTCAGCCGGATGTCGCGTCCTCCGAAACGGTAGGTGAGGCGTTCGTGGTCGAGTCCGAGCAGGTGGAGGATGGTCGCGTGGAGATCGTGCATTTCGAGTTTCTGGGAGACCGCCTTGTACCCCCAGTCATCCGTGGCGCCATAGGTCATGCCGCCGCGAACTCCGCCGCCGGCCATCCAGGCGGTGAAGGCGTATTCGTTGTGGTCGCGTCCGTCGCTGCCCTGGGCGAACGGCGTGCGCCCAAACTCCCCGGCCCAGACCACGAGGGTCTCATCGAGCAGGCCCCTTGCCCGGAGATCCTGGAGCAGTCCCGCGATCGGCTGGTCCACGGCGCGGGCGTTGTCGCCATGGTTCTTGACCAGTCCGCCGTGGGCATCCCAGCGGGAATAGCCGTCCACCATCGGGATGGTCAGTTCCACGAAGCGGACGCCGCGTTCGACCATCCGTCGGGCGAGCAGGCATTGGCGGGCGTAGGTTCGGGTGTGTTCGAACGGGGCATCCATGCCGTAGAGACGGCGGGTGGCCTCCGATTCCCCGGAGATGTCGAGGAGATCGGGGATCGCCACCTGCATCCGCGCCGCGAGTTCGTAGTTGGTGATCGCGGATTCGAGGGCGTCGGCTCCCCCGGAATCCTCCAGGGCCTGCCGGTTGAGCCGCTGGACGAGGCGTTGCTTGACCTGCTGGAGTCGTTCCGAAGATTCGCTCGGAATCACATTGGCGAGCGGGGTTCCGCGGGCGTTGAGGAGGGAGCCTTGGAAGGTGGCAGGGAGGAAACCGCTGCCAAAGTTGTCAAGTCCCCCGGACGGGATCTGCCCGCCATTGAGCACCACGTATCCGGGCAGGTTTTCGTTGAGGCTGCCGAGTCCGTACGTCACCCAGGCGCCGAGGCTGGGACGTCCCTGCAGGCCCAATCCACTATGGAGAAAATAGTTGGCGCTCGTGTGCTCCGGGAACTTGGAGGTCATCGAGCGGAGGATGCACAGGTCATCCACCTGGCGTCCGACGTGGGGGAACAGGTCGCTGACCCAGGTTCCATTCTGCCCGTATTGGCGGAACTCCCACGGGGACTTCAGGACCTTGCCCACGTTCTCGAACTGGGTCTTCTCGAGCTTCCCGATGGCCTTGCGCGGATCCTCCCCGTGGTACCTGGCCAGCATCGGCTTGTAGTCGAAGCTGTCCACCTGGGAGACCGCGCCCTCCATGAACAGGAAGATCACGCTGCGGGCGCGGGGTTGGAAATGCGGAGTGGCGGAGGGGACGGCGGGAGTGCTGCCCAGGGTGGCGGCCCTGGATTGGGTCGCGTCCGCCCCGAACAGGGCGCCGAGCGCGAGAGCCCCAAACCCATTGGAGGCGCGCCGAAGCATCTCGCGGCGATTGATCCGCGGGTCGAGGAAAAGGGCTGGCGAACCGTGGGGCATGCTACATCACGTAGATGAAGTCATTGGCGTTCAGAAGCGCGTGGCAGAGATCGGTCCAGGACTCCGCGTCCGTCGCCTCGGCTCCGTGAAGCTGCCTCAGGTCCGCGAGCGTCTCCAGACAGTCCCGGCTCTCGGCGGCGGTGGGAAGGCGTCCATAGGCGGACTCAAAGAGCCACGCCACCCGTTCGGCGGCCTCGGCGGAGGGCCGTTCGCGCAGCATCCGCTGCGCCCAGACCCGGGCCTGCTCGTGAAAGAGGGGGTCGTTCATCAGGGCAAGGGACTGCGCGGGGACGTTGGTCACGTTGCGCTTGCCGACCGTACTGAACGGGGTGGGGGCGTCGAAGGCGAGCAGGGCCGGTGACAGGAAGTTTCGTCGCATGGCCAGGTAAAGGCTGCGCCGTCCGTCACCGTCCAGCGGGCCGCTCTTGTCCGGGCGGCCGCGGCCCACGGTGAATTCGTTCAGGTACACGGGCACCGGCGGGCCGCCCACCGCGGGGTTGAGACGTCCGGACACCGTGAGGAGGGAGTCCCGGATGGCCTCGGCTTCGAGGCGGCGGACCGGGATGTGATGCCAGAGGTGGTTGGCGGGATCGAGTTCCTGTGCCCGCGGATCGGCATCCCGATGACTCATCGAGTAGGTCTGGGTGAGGACGAGCCGGTGGATGAGGCGTTTGAGGGACCAGTGATCCTCGTGGACGAACTGCCACGCGAGGTAATCCAGTAGTTCGGGGTCGGTGGGGCGCTCGCCGAGGGCGCCGAAGTTGTCCACGGTCGGGACGAGTCCGCGCCCGAAAAGGTGATGCCAGACGCGATTGACGAGGACGCGGGCCACCAGTGGATTGCCCGGATCAGTCAATTGATCCGCCAGTTCACGACGCCCGCTGGACGCCCCGTCCGTGATCGGGCGTGCACCGGGAATCGCTTCCGGAAGGCTCCGGGGTGCCGGGCCTCCGGGACTGAACGGTTTGCCGCGGACGAGAATGTTTTCGTCCACGCCCGTGCCGTCGAACCAGGACAGTGCGGTGCGGGACGTCCACTGGACCCGCGCGGCGATTTCGGACTCCGCCTGAAAATAGCGGGCGGCCTTCTCCTGGACATCCGCGCCCGAACGAATGCCGAGCCAGTCGCGGTTTCGCAAGATCCAGTCGGCGGCGACGAGAATCCGGTCGGAGGGCGGCGGCTGGTTCCGTGAGGCTTCCAGTCCGGCCATCCAGTCGCAGGCTTCCGCCAGGGCGGTGGTGATCTCGGCGGCGAGTTCCGCCGGTGTGGTTGCCTTCTCGGAGAGTGCGACGGTGGCGGCCACCGGGTTCCATGCCGGGACCTCCTGGGACTCCACGACGGCGAGGATTTCGAGGGGCGCATCGCCATCCGGACCGAACTCAATGTGTGTCCGATGCCCGGAGTAGGGGGACAGGTCGTGGGTGACCCAGCGGGGTTCGCTCGACGGGCCGGTGTCGAAGGATTTGGTCAGGACCCCGTGCAATGGGCCCTCGAGCATGATGTGTCCATCCACCGCGGCGTACACGCGGGTTTTCCCGCGGATGAGGTAATGGACGTGACCGTCGGCGAGTTCGAAGGTGGGGGTGCGGACCATGCGTCCGGACCGGGCGGTGGCTCCGAGGCGGCCGCTGTCATCCTCGTTTCCGGCGGCGTTCGCCAGTCGGTTCCAGAAGGGGTCGCGGCGTGCGGCGCCATAGGTCAGCACTCCCGCAATGGGGTCCTCGGCTCGGGTGCCCGGGATGAGTGATCCGGCCGGAAGTGGGCCCCTCCCGAATGCCTCGCCGTCGGCCTTCCAGGGCTGGACCCCGGGGCGGGTGAAGTCGGCCAGGACCCGGAGACCCGCGGGGGCATGGTCTTGGGTGGATCCGGACACCTCATTCGACGCGTGTTGAAGCCGGCGGACAAATCCGTGCAGTGCGTGCACGCGGTTGCTGGACGCCTCGGTCAACTGGCCTTTCCAGCGGTTCAACGTTTCCGGATCGAGTCCGCTGGGGATGGCACGGTCCGGGGTGGCGCTGGACGGGGGCGTGCCGGGCGGAGTCCAGAGTTCGGCGGCGGCGGTGAGATATGGGGGAATCCGGGGCAGGATGTCCCGGGAGGACGTGGCGATTCCCGCGGCCAGCGCAGGCAGGGCTGCGTCCCGGAGCTTCTGGAGCTCCCCGGCCTGCTCGCGATTGTTCTCCATGGTTTCGAACCGCACCTGCCGGTAGCTCGAGCCCAGAAGGAATCCGGTCAGCGCGTAGTAATCGCGGGTCCGGATGGGGTCGAACTTGTGGTCGTGGCACCGGGCGCAGGACACCGTCAGTCCAAGGAAGGACTTGGTGAAGACGTCCACCTTGTTGTCGAGCCGGTCGCATTCGTCCTGACGAATATCCACCGGTGAGTGGTTCTCCTCGCCGAGGAAGGCCCAGCCGGTTCCCAGGACGGATTCGTTGATCCGCGTTCCCGGACGCAGGCGGGGAGGCTGGACGAGGTCTCCCGCCAGGTGTTCGCGCAGGAACTGGTCGTAGGGGACATCCTCGTTGAAGGCCCGGATCAGATAGTCGCGATACTGCCAGGCGTTCGCGATGGCGTAGTCGCCCTCGTGGCCCCGGGTTTCCGCGTAGCGCATGAGATCCATCCAGTGCCGGGCCCATCGTTCGCCGAAGTGCGGGGATGCGAGCAGGCGTGTCACCACCCGTTCGCGGGCGCCCGGGGCGGAATCCGAAAGGAACTCCTGGATCTCGTCCCGCGTGGGGGGGAGCCCGGTGATGCCGAACGACACGCGGCGCAGCCAGGTGCGGTCATCCACCACAGCGGCCGGGGACAGGCCGGCCGTCTCCAACCGGTGGAGGATGAAGCGGTCCACCGCGTCCCGGGGCCAGCCGGGATCACGAACAGGCGGTGGCGTTGCGGCCTGCGGCGCTTCCCAGAGCCAGGGCTGCGCCTGCTTCCTCGCCTGGATGTCGATCTCGGCCTTGGCGGAGGGGGCCGGGGATGATGCAGCGCCGAGGGCCGTCCGCGTCAGGCAGATCACCACCCAGGCCACCAGGTGGGGCCGAAGTCGGGACGGATGGAATCGGAACTGCATGCGGGCTTCGCCGGAAAACTAGCGATGCGACCGACGACTTTGGAATCAATTCCCTTCAAAGCGATGGGGAATTTTGCTTGGGCGGATCGCACGATCCCGGGAAGCTCACGTCACTCCCATGATGCGTTTGCTCCTGATTCTCACCGTCGCCGCCACCGGGGTCACCGGGGTGCGGGCCGCCGACTCCGCCCTTCGGCATTCCTACCTCGTGCTGGGCGGTCGGACGGCGGTGATCGGCGAGGATGGCCAGCCGTCGTGGGAGTACCGCGGGGGAACGCGGGATGGATTCGTGCTGCCGAACGGCAACCGCCTCCTGGCCTGGTCGGACCGGGTGGAGGAGGTGACGCCGGGCAAACAGGTGGTGTTTGCGTATGACCGGAGCCCGGAAAACAAGGAGATCGGGACCACGCAGCGCCTGTACAATGGGAACACCCTGGTGACGGAACTGGGGCCGAAGCCGCGGTTGCTGGAGGTGGATTCGAAGGGAACCGTGGTTCACGAATTTCCCCTGCAGCCGGAGACGGACAATGCGCACATGCAGACCCGCATGGCGCGGCAGTTGAAGAATGGGAACTACCTCGTGCCGCATCTGCTGGCGTTCGCGGTGAAGGAATACACCCCGGACGGCACGGTGGTCGGCATCCTCCGCACGGACCTGCCGGAACTGGGTGGGCGTCCCAGGGAGAACTGGCCCTTCACGGCCATCCGCCTCGACAACGGCAACACCCTGGTATCCCTGACCCACGGCAACCAGGTGGCCGAATTCAATCCGGCCGGGACCCTGGTCTGGAAAGTGACCAATGACGATGTGGGCGGGCTGTTCAAGGATCCCTGCGGATCCCAGCGCCTCGCCAGCGGCAACACCGTGGTGGGCAGCCATGCGGCCAGCCAGGGCATTTCGATGGTCGAAGTCACCCCGGATCGGAAGATTGTCTGGACCAGTGACCATCCGCTCGCGGCGGGGGTGCACCATTTCCAGATCCTGACCACCAACGGCAAGCCCGAGCCGGGAATGCCGCTCAAATAGTCCGATGACCTTTGGTGGAGCAAGTCGTCCCTGGAGTCATCACGGCGGAGTGCCCGCGGAGATGGGGAATATTCCCTTGCGGCGGCGTGTGGCGGAGGGAAGGCTTCGCGTCAGTCCCCTCAACCGCCCGAATCCACAATGCCGCCATGAACGCTGTCCATTCCAA
This sequence comes from Verrucomicrobiales bacterium, assembly GCA_016793645.1. Taxonomy (GTDB): domain Bacteria; phylum Verrucomicrobiota; class Verrucomicrobiia; order Limisphaerales; family UBA9464; genus UBA9464. Next base: position 874 of record JAEUHD010000349.1, on the reverse strand, counting down.
TACGAGGGAATCCGGATTCAGCCGCTCGGACGCCCTGGCGACGGTCGGGACCCTGGCCCTGATGATGGGGCTGCTGCTTTCGGTGGCGGGGGGGACGCGGGCGAGCAGTGACCAGGTCTTTTGTCGCGCCAACCTTCGCCATCTTGGACAGTCCTGGCAGACGTATGCGCTCGATCATTCCGGGCGCGTGATCGGGACGCCGAACGGGGTGCCCGATCTGACGTTCATTGCGGGTGAATTCTGGACCGGGGGATGGGTTTCTTGGGATTCCACCCCCACCTCCTCCAATGTGCTGTCGGTGCTGACTCCGGCATTTGTGCCCTATGTGGGGCGGGATCCCCGGGTCTTTCGATGTCCCGCCGACCGGTATCTCAGCTCCCTCCAGACGGCCCGGCGCTGGAGCAGCCGGGTCCGGAGCTACTCGATGAATTCCTGTTTCGGTCCCCGCAGCCAGGACCTCGTCTCGCTGCGTCAGTTTGAACGCCTGGAGGATGTCCCGGACCCTTCCCATTATTTTGTGCTGATCGAGGAACACCCGGACAGCATCAACGACCCCACCTTCTTCACCACGTTTCAAGGGGCCAGCGGATGGGTGGACCTACCTGCGTCTCATCACGAACGCGCCTGCAACTTCCTGTTTGCCGATGCTCACGTCGAAACCCACCCCTGGCAAAGCGCGCGGACGGTCATTCCCGTTCGGTTCCAGTTTCCGATCGTGACGGGCACCGCAAAGGACCCGGATTTCCGCTGGACCTATGAGCACACCTCACTTCCGGGGCGCTGAATCCTTGGCTTCGGGTCTGGGAACCGCGATGGCCCGTGTTCTCGGGGTCCTTCTGATGTGTGGATTCCAGGTCGCGGCATTCGGCGCGGA
>JAEUHD010000348.1 GCA_016793645.1 Verrucomicrobiales bacterium | reverse complement strand
CAAGCTGGAGGTGCGTGTGGTGGACGAGCGCAGCCTGCCGGCCACGCTGGCGGAACTGCAGAGTTACGACGCCATCGTGCTGGGCAATGTCGCGGCCGGTGACCTGGGACGCGAGGGCATGAGCCTGCTGGAAAGTGCGGTTCGGGACTTCGGTGTGGGACTGGTCGCGATCGGCGGCGATCAGGCCTTTGCCGCGGGCGGGTATCGCAATACACCGCTGGAGGCCACGCTGCCGCTCGACATGGAACTGAGTTCCAAGAAGGTGCTGCCGAAGGGTGCCCTGGGCCTGGTCATGCATGGCATGGAATTCGCCAACGGGAACGAGGTCGCCCGGGATATCGCCCTCGCGGCCCTCGATTCCCTCGGACCGCAGGATGAGATGGGCGTGTACCTGTGGGATGGCACGGAGCATCCGCTGTTTGAACTGCAACCGGTGGGCAGCAAGAACAAGCTGGCGGGTTTGATCGCGGGAATGAACCAGGGAGACCTCCCGAGCTTTCAGGGCCTGATGTCGCTGGCGTATGCCGACCTCAAGAAGTCCACGGCGAACCTGAAACATCTCATCGTTTTCAGCGACGGGGATCCCAATGCGCCCAGCGACGCGTTGATGAAGGACCTGGTGGCGGCACGGGTAACCATCAGCACGGTGATGATCGGCGGACACGTCCAGCCCACCACCATGGAGCGGATGGCCGCGCAGGGCGGGGGACGGTTCTACGATGTGAAGTCGGCCGCGATGCTGCCGCAGATTTTCATCAAGGAAGCGGCGGTGATCCTGAAGTCGGCCATCTTTGAGGATCCGTTCCAGCCGCAGGTGGCGGGCGGCAGCGAGCTGACCCGCGGAATCGGGGCTGGCGAGTTCCCGACGCTGCGCGGGTATGTGGCCAGTTCGCCCAAGCCCCGCGCGGAAACGCCGCTGGTGACCGACAAGGGCGATCCGCTCCTGGCCCATTGGCAGTATGGACTGGGCCGGGCCGTGGCGTTCACCAGCGATGCGCGTCCGAAGTGGGCCCAGGACTGGATCGGCTGGGCCAAGTACCGGCAGTTCTGGTCGCAGACCGTGAACTGGGCATTGCGGCGGGTGGAGAATGCGGACTTCAACACCGAGGTCACGGTGGACAATGGGGAAGGCGTCATCTCCGTCGAGGCGCTCGATGCCGAGGGGAATTTCCGGAACTTCCTCAACCTGCAGGCCGCGGTGGCGAGTCCGAAGGGCGAGCGCACGATGGTGAACCTGGAGCAGAAAGGGCCGGGCCATTACGAGGCGCGGTTCCCGACGAAGGAGGTGGGGGCGTACTTGTTGAATCTGCTGGAGATGAAGGACGGGCAGGTCGTCGGGGCGCAGGTGCTCGGCGCCAGCGTCAACTATTCGCCCGAATTCAACGCGGCGGAGCCGAACCTGAACCTGCTGCGCCGGCTTGTGGAATCGGGCGGCGGCAAGCTGCTGAATCCGGACGTGGACAATCCGTATCTCATCAACCGCATCAAGACGTTCCAGCCGCGCGACCTTTGGGACGTCCTGCTCAAGCTGCTGGTAATCCTGTTTGTTCTGGATGTGGCCATCCGGCGCGTGGACATCGACCGGGAGGAGTGGTCCAAAGGATTGCAAGGCCTGCTGGAGCGACTGGGCTTTGCAAAGCCGGCGCGCGCGACCGCTGCCCAGGAGTCCCTGGGTTCATTGCTCGCCGCCCGCGAACGCACACGTGAATCACGTACGGCTGCGGGGACCGTGGATGTTCCGGTCGCCCGCGCTTCCGAGGATTTGTTCCGTCCCAAGCAGGCGCCGGCGGCTCCGTCCGCACCCGGTGGTTCGGACACGACTTCCGGCACCCCGCCTCCTCCCTCGGCTCCGCCGGCGCCGAAGGCCGACCCCACCAGCCGCCTGCTGGAAGCCAAGCGCCGCGCGCAACGGAAGCCGTAGATGGGTCCCATTTGTAGTGCAGCCTTCAGGCTGTCCGGGCGCGGGTGAATGGTTCGGGGCCTGCGGACAGCCTAAAGGCTGCACCACGAACGGCCGGCTTGTAGTGCAGGCTTTAGCCTGTCCCCGTGCCCCTTCCAACGCCGCGCGAGCGGACAGCCTAAAGGCTGAACTACGAACGACCCGCTCGTAGTGCAGGCTTTAGCCTGTCCCCCTGCACCTTCCGACGCCGTGCGCGGACCGCCTAAAGGCTGCACTACAAACGACGCGCCCGACTCAGGATTCGCCCGTCGGCGTTCCTGAAGCCTTCGCCGCCAGCGCGTCTGCGAGGCGTCCGAACAGCAGGGGAAGTTCGAACGGTTTTTGGAGAACGACACCCTCGTTCGGGATGGCGGTGGCGCCGGCGGGAACCATGAGGAGCACGGCGGCGCCGGGCAGTTCGGCACCGATGCGGGCCACCAGCGCGGGAACGCTGGCGCCGGGGATGGCCGCATCCAGGAGCACGGCGGCCACGGGAGTCGGGTTGTGCCGCGAGGCCTGGATCCCTTCGGTGAGCTCCGGCGCCGCCACCACCTCGTAGCCGTGATCCCGCAGGGCCTCGGTCAGCAGGTTGCCCACCGACTGGTCGTCCTCGACCACCAGGATGCGTTGGCCCGTTCCGCGAGGTGCGGTGACCGGACGGGGCTGCTCTGGCGTCGGCGTCTCGACGGGCGCCCGTGGCAGATACACTTCGAACGTCGCCCCGGCTCCCGGTTCGCTGTGGACATTGAGGAATCCCTGGTGGGCCTGCACAATGCGGGCGACGGTGGAGAGTCCCAGCCCCGTGCCCTTGCCGGCGGGCTTGGTGGTAAAGAAGGGTTCGAACAGTCGCGGAAGGATTTCGGGCGGCACGCCTTCACCCGTGTCGCTGACGAGGAACATCACGAAGTCCCCGGGACGCCCTTGGGGCAGGCCGGCCGCCTCGGCGGCATCGAGATGCACATTGTCAGCAGCGAGGGTCAACTCGCCCCCGCCCGGCATGGCATCCCGGGCATTGACGCACAGATTCAGGAGCACCTGGTGCAATTGGGTCGGATTGGCCATCACGGTCCAGAGATCGGGCGGCACCATCGCCCGCAGGGAAATACCCCGGGGGAAGCTGTGGCGGAGCATTCGCTCCAGTTCCGTCAGGACCGCTCCGGGCCGGACGGGCGCACGCTCCTCCGAGGCGCCGCGGGAAAACAACAGGACCTGCCGGACCATGTCGGCTCCGCGATGGGTGTTTTCCTCCATCACCTCCAGCAACCGCACGGCCTCGGGGTCGTGGGAGTCGCGGCGGAGGAGTTGGATGCCCATGAGCACCGGGGCGAGGGCGCTGTTCAAATCATGGGCCATGCCCCCGGCGAGGCTGCCCACGGTTTCCAGGCGCTGGGCGCGAAGAAACTGGGCCTCGAGGCGCTTCTTTTCGGTGATGTCCGTATTGATGAGCAGTTGGCTGAGGGCGCGTCCCTCGGGATCCCGAATCAGCGTCCAGCGACTCTGGACCATCCGGCGTTCCCCGCTGCGCGTGGCCCATTCCAGTTCGCCCATCCATTCGCCGGATTCCCGGCAGGCCTTCTCCGCGTCGCGGATGGCGGTTGGACACGGCGCGAAGACGGAACCGGCGGCATCGCCCGAGAGCCAGTCCGCGGGCGTCCAGCCCGTCAAACGCTCCACCGCGGGGTTCGCATAGGTCACCCGGCCCGACAGGTCGCGGACCACAATGGCATCCTGCGCCTTGTCCAGCAGTTCGGCCTGCTCACGGATCTGCGCCTCCGCGACCCGTCGGGCCGCCTCCATCCGCCGCCGCTGCCGGTACCATTCCACGGAATGGAACACCACGGAGCCCGTGAGCGCCCCCGGGATCTGGACCGTCGCGACAATGAGCCAGGGGAACCATAGCCCCTGCTTCAAAAACAAAATGGCGACGCCCGCGACCAGCACCCCCTCGAGAAGCAGCGCCGTGCCTGCGGCCGCGGCGGGACGCTGGGGAAACAGAACCGCGGTCAGCCCCAACGCCATCAACACCACGCCCGCCCATTCCCATCCGGGAGGGACCCTGCGGAGAAATCCGTCCTTCAGGCGGTTCAACATCTGTGTCGCATGGATCTCCACGGCGGGCATGGAGGCGACGCCGCGGCCGGGTTCGGGCCAGGGATTGCGGAACTCATCCCGACGCTGGGTGAATCCCGTCACCATGGGACGTGCCCCCACCACGACGATTCGGTCGCGGAACAGGGCGTCCGGAGTTTCGTCCGCTCGCAGGGCGGCGCTGTAGCTGACGTGCGGCACCGTCAGCGGCGGGCCGAGGTAGCGCAGCCAACGTTTTGCTTCCCGCGGTTCTCCGCGACCCGCCGACATTCCGGCGATCCGGGCCACCGACTCGGTAAGGCTGGGAAACTCCCCGTCCGCAAACCCGGGAAAGAACTGTCGCACGGTGAAATCCTCGTCCACCTGCAGCGACGCGAGGCCCCAACCCGCGGCGGCGTCCTTCAGCGGCGCGTACGGCAGCACGGGGGAGAGCGAGGTGACCTCCACGGCCTCGCCGGCCTGGCGTTGCCATCCGTTCAATTCCGCGGCCAGCACGACCCGCCCATTGGCGCGAATGGCCCGGGCGAATTCCCGGTCTGCCGCGGGATCGGCCCCGGGTCCGTCAAAGACCACGTCGAACACAACCGCACGAGCGCCCGCTGCAGTGAGGCGCCCAAGGAGCCGCGCATGCAGGCTCCGGCTCCAGGACGCATCCGGATTCTGTCCCTCGCGGAGGTAGGAGTCGCGGTCGAGATAGACCAGCAGGACTGGAAGGTTCGGTTCCTCCACCGCCGCCGGGGCCGTCGCGAAGGCGTACAGTGCATCGTAACTCGCCCGAACCGCCCACGGATCGGGCCGGGTTCCGCTGCGCAGCAGCAGCATCCCCACCAGGGCCAGCAGGGCGGCGGTCACTCCTGCGACCCACACCTGCGTCCATTGGCCTTCACGCCGGGGAAACACGCGGGGGAGGCTCCGGGTTCCGCGGATGAAATTCCATGGGGAAGTGGAAAGTAGTCATTGGTCATTGGTCATTGGTCATTCGTCATTCGTCATTCGTCATTCGTCATTCGTCATTCGTCATTCGTCATTCGTCGTCCGGGGGCCCCGTGATGGGCCGACCTTCGACCACCGACTGGACCAATGACTAAGGACTAAGGACTAAGGACCAATGACGAGTGCCCAATCCCCTCAAAGATTAAACTGGAGCGATGCGACAAAGGTACGCGTGCGCGGCGGAGCATTCAGGAGATTCAGCGGATTCAGCCGGTAGTCCTGATCGGAGAGATTGAGAATGCCGAAGCGGAGCTCGGCGATTTGACGTGGCCAGCGGAATCCGACGAACACGTTGCCCTGCCAGAAGGAATCCCCGGGAAGGTCCGCGTCAGCGCCTCCATTGGACTGGTGATACCAGGTGCCGAAGCCCTCGGCGAACCAACCGCGCGGATGCTGGTAACGCACGGACATCTGCACCCGTCCCAACGTGGCCGTCTGTTCCGTGTTGAGTTGATCCAGTCCCGGCGTGGTCGGCGGCAGACCCGGATAGCCCGTGTCGAGTTCCGCACGGCTTAGACTGCCCCGGACCCCGAGGGTCCAGCTTTGTCCGATCAACTGGCTGACGTAGCCGGTGACCGTCCGTTCCAGGAAATGCAGATCCTCGGTCAGCGCGAAGAGTTCGTTCGGCAGGGGAAGCGGCGTTGAATTGGTGAAGGCGCCGACCTGCCGGCTGCCGTCGGAGTCCAGTTGCACGGCCTCCGCCCCGAAGTAGGTGCCGGAATCCAGGACCTGGTCATAGGCTACCCCCGCGGTTTCAAACGTGGTGCCCGGGACGAGTCCCGCCACGGATTCCGGGATCAGGCTCCGGAACAGTTGGGTGAACCCCCCGATCTGTCCGGGTTCCAGCCGAATGCTGTTGTCGAAGTAGAGTCCGCCCAGCGACTGCGCATACACGCCGCGGAATTGTCCGCCCTTCCAGGGATACAGCGTGAGCGCGGCCTTCGGGGACCATTGGGTTTCCGTCTCGCGCTGTCCGGAAAGGGGCGGGAGATCGACGCTGGTCGGATACCACAGTGCGTCGTAGCTGACACCGCCACTCAATCGAATCCAGGCCACCGGGTCCCACTGGTAGTACGCGTAGGCGCCGGCGCGCTCCATCGTCGCCGTGACGTCCGCGCTGTCGAGGGTGCGGGTCAACTGGGTGAGTGTGCTGTCGCTGTTGATCCAGCCGCCCTGGAATCGGGCGCCGGCCACGAGCTGATGGCGATCGGTGGACCAGATCTGCTGCGCTTCCGCCGTGGCCAGCGAAAAGCGGCTGTCGAGATCCTGTTCGAGGAAGGGCATCGTCCGCACGCTCACGATTTCCCCGCCGCTCTGCTGGAGGAAAAACATCCCCGGCTTGGCGTTGTCGAGTTGGAGGCGGTCGCTGGTGAAGGACACCAACGCGAGGGTGTGGCTCTCGGTGGACCATTCGTGGTGATAACCGGCGAACAGGCTGGGCTCCTGGGTTTCGACGACGTGCAGGTCGCGATTCGCGGAGTTCGGATCGTAGTACGACGCCACGTCCCCGCGCTCGTCCCGCATTCCGCCGAGGGAGACGTAAAGCGTGTCGGAATCCGTCAGTCGTTCCTGCATCCGGGCGTCGAGGGAGAACTGTTCGAGCTGGCCGTTCGGCTGCTGCAGCACGAGGCGGCGGGCTTGTCCATCCAGCGCATAGCTGAATCCGGCTTCGCGTCCGTAGAAGGAGACATCCTGCTCCAGGTCCCCGTCGCTGGCCGCGCCGCTGAAGGAGGAGAATCCAAAGCGTCGCGGCGACAGGTAGGAGAGGCTCGATTGCTGCGAGGCCCA
>JAEUHD010000301.1 GCA_016793645.1 Verrucomicrobiales bacterium | reverse complement strand
AGGTTGGAGGCTTCCCGATCATTTCGGGAACAGGAACTGCAGTTGGACGCGCAATTGCCAGTCCGGTCCGTCCTCGGGGGTCCGGACGTTATAGTACGCCTGGATTTGTCCGTTGAGTGGGAGTTTTCCGAGGTGGAAGATTTTGCCGACACCGCCGCCGACCGGGATGACCCACGCATTGCGGGCGGATTCCTTCCAGTTGGCCGTGAGGATGGGGGCGCTGCTCAGGTACCAGCCCTGAGGGAGGTTGTAGTTGATGAAGGGCTGAATGAGCATCGCACTGACGTCCTCGTCGCCCCATCCCGCGTAGGACCACTGCTGGTTGGCGAGCACGCCCACCACCCAGGGGCCCTGCATGGTGAGCGCGACCGCGGCCGGACCGGCGCTCCACATACCGGTGCCCAGTAGGGAGTCCGTGGCCGTTGGAAAGGTCAGAGTAGGTCCGACACCCCAGATAAACTTCCCTGAATTGGCGGGGGAGAGGAAGAAGGTGGGGTTGATGTCCCCGAGTCCGGCGGCCGAGGGAATGCCGGGGGCCGGGGACGGCTGGCTGATGATCGGAACGATCGTCCGGGTAATGACATTCCAGTCCTCATTCAGCGTGATGGGGATGACCGGCTGGAAGTTGAGGACGTATTGCGTCACATCCTCCGGGCCGATGCCGAAGTTGAAGTTGTTCTGGAACGGGACGCTGATGAGTTTTGCGACGGGGTTCTGGACTTCCCGGGCGAGTTTCTCCGTGTCGCTCGCGGCCGGAGGGACATCCTGGGCCACCAGGGGTGTGGTGGCGACGAGGAGCGGGAGGGCAATGTGGTGTAGTCGGCGATTCATGGGAATGAGTGGATGAAGTGCGTTTCAGAGACCCTGGTTCGGCGTGGGGTCCGGCGGCAACACGCAGCGACGCAGTGTGCCGAGGAGCACGGTTGCCTCGAAGGGTTTGATCAGGAAATCCATGCACTCCGAACCCAGGGCGCGCTTTCGGGTGGCCGGGGAGTCGTCGGCGGTCATGAGAAGCACGGGAATCTTCAGGAGGTCCCGGCGCAGTCTCGAGAGCAGTTCAAATCCCGAGGCGCCGGGGAGGTGCACGTCGAGAACGACACAGGCGAGGTCGTCCAGGTGCGCGTTCTCAAGAAACTGTTCGGCGCTTGGAAATAGGACGGTTTCAAATCCGCCGGCCTTGAGCAGTCGCACGAGCGCCGCACCAAATGCATCGTCGTTTTCAACAATGGCGATGTGGGGACGGCGGGATTCCATTCGGGGAGGCGGGGCGCAACGGCGCAACGCTTCCTCTGGTGATACGGGGTCGGCGGCTGGGCGGCCACTAAACCTTGGTCTAGAACCAGGTCCCCCGGGAGTTCGGCGATGGCGTTCGACGTCGCTTCGGGCTTGCCTTCAAGGCGCGACGACTCCGGCCCGTTGGGGTGCGGAAGGAATGTCACGCTTTTGTTGCAATGTTGGCAGTGAACTTGCCTGTCCGTGGCGCTAATCAAGAGGCTCACGCATTGCCTCCACCGTTGCTCCAACCGCCTGTCCGAATGTTGCTACACCGAATATTGATGGGGTTCCTTCTTCTGGGAATCTCCGCCGGAACTTTCGCCAGTCCCCAGGGGATGGCCGCTCCGGCCCCCTCCTCCGACCTGGATGGCGATGGACTATCGGACCTGGAGGAGGTTCGTTTTGGGAGCGACCCCACGAAAAAGGACACCGACGGCGATGGATGGGATGATAAAGCGGAGTTCGATGCGGGAACGGATCCACGTAACAAGGGCAGCTTTCCCCTGTTCACCCTTTTGGCAAGGGACCGGCAGGTTCTTCTTGGGGATCTGCTGGTCCTGCGGGCCCGGGCTCTGACCAATGGCATCGTGACCACGAATTTCGTGGTCGTGACCAATGAAACGGCGGTCGGGACTCCGGTGGATCTTGACGGAGACGGAAATCCGGAAGGGTGCGACCTCAATGGGGACGGCGTCATGGACCAACCCGGCGAATGCCCGCAACCCGGGGACCTCTCCACCAATGCCGTTCCTGAGACGAACTACGTGGCATGGCAATGGTACCAGGGGACGAACGTCCTGGAGTCCCAGACCAACGAGTCCCTGGTCCTGCATCGAACGAGGATTTCCGATTCCGGGGACTACTGGCTCAAGGCCGCCCTGCTGACCAGTGAACAGACGAGCCGAAAGGTTGCGGTGGACGTCCTGGATTTCGCTCCGAAGGTCCGAGTCCGCCAACCCCTGGGCGACGTCTTCAGTTGGGGGCTCAACGGGTATCAGCAAACCAACATTCCCAACACGGTGACGCAGGTGGTGGCGGTCGCGGCGGGTTTTGCCCATTCCGCGGTCATCCGGACCGATGGCAGCGTTGCGGCGTGGGGATCCGGGGAACAGGGCCAGACGCTTGTCCCACGGGACGCCACGAATTTGGTGAGCCTCGTGGCGGGAGCCGTTCAGACCTATGGGTTGAGGGCCGACGGGCGGGTCATGGGATGGGGAACCAATGAGTTCAGCCAGCTGGATTTCCCGGAGGGCTTGAGCAACGTGGTTTCGATTGCCGCCGGATATTTTCACGCCGTGGCGCTGAAATCCGATGGCTCCATCGTGTGTTGGGGGGACTCGTCGCGCGGGCAGTGCTCGGTTCCGGACGGACTGACGAACGTGATCGCCATCGCCGCCGGGGTCTTTCATTCCGTGGCCCTGACGGCGGACGGCGTGGTGCACTGTTGGGGCGCCAATGACTTCGAACAATGCACGGTTCCGTCCGGAATCGGTGAAGTCGCCCAAATCGCCGCGGGGGGAAATCACACGGTGGCGGTGCTGCGGAACGGGAGCCTGGCCCTCTGGGGCGACAATTCGTTTTCCCAAACGGACGTTCCCGCGGATTTGGGCGGCGTGGTCCAGGTTGCCGCCGGGTACAGCTTTACCGCGGCCGTCAAACCGGATGGATCCACCGTGGTCTTTGGACTGGACGATCCCGCCGTCAAGACGGTCCCGAAGGGACTCACCAACACGGTGCTCCTGGCCGCGGGCTACTTTCACCTGATGGCGGTTCAGGGACGTCCGGATCGTGACGAGGATGGCCTGGATGACGCGTTTGAACGTCCGCTGCATTCGAATCCGCTCCTGCCGGACACCGACGGCGACGGGCTTGAGGATGGCGTCGAGGTTCGGCTGGGGATTTCTCCGGAGGAGTTGGATACCGACGGGGACGGGTTGCCCGATCGCGTGGAGTTGGACAACGGATTCGATCCGCGGGTGGGCGCCGAAGCTCCCGATGGAAGCCTGGTGGTTTCGCCGGGGGTTCAACTCAAGTATTTCACCCTGGGACTCGGTCTCTACCAGCTCCAGTCCTCGGTGGACGGTGCGGCGTGGCAGGATATTGACGATCCCTTCGCGGCGCCCAAGGGCGTTTCCTTCGTCCTGAATCGGACGAATCTTCCGACCGATGCCCGGTTCTTCCGGCTGCTACCGCCCGGGACGGGCGCCCATGCGTCGTCGTCGCCCGCATTGCCGGGAATTGCGGGCACCGTGTCGGTGTGGGGCAACCATGACGTGGGGCAGGCCGAGGTTCCCCTGGACGTTTCGAATGTATCGTCCCTGGCCGCCGGTGCGTGGCATTCCCTGGCGTTGCTCCACGACGGCACGGTGCGCGGATGGGGACTCGATTCGGATGGTCAGAGTTCGCGTCCGGATGGCCTGGTGGACGTCCGCGCCATTGCAGCCGGGGGACATCACTCGGTGGCGCTACTCGCCGACGGGACCCTGGTGGCGTGGGGAAGAAATTCCTCCGGACAATGCACCGGTCCTTCCGGGCACACCTTCACGGCGATTGCGGCGGGTGGACTTCACAGTCTCGCGCTGGCTTCGGATGGAACCGTCGTGGCTTTCGGAGACGACACCCAGGGACAGTGTCAGGTGCCGTCGGGCATGGGAAGGATCGCGGCCATTGCGGCGGGTTGGTCCCATTCGGCGGCGTTGAGCGAGGACGGTCGAATCCTGTGCTGGGGTGACAATCGCTTCGGGCAATGCGAGGTCCCCGTGGGATTGCCGGCGGCGGCGGCCGTGGCCGCAGGAGACGGCCACACGGTGGCCTTGCTCCGCGATGGACGGATCGTCTGTTGGGGAAACAACGAGAACGGGCAGTGCGCGGTCCCGGAGTTGCCTGCGGACGTGGTGCACATCTCCGCGGGGTTCAACCGCAGTCTCGCACAGTTCTCGAATGGACGCGTGAGCGTCTGGGGAGAGGGGGCCGCCTCGTTGACTGCTTCGCTTGCGGGATACCCCGTGGCGGGATTTGTCGAAGCGGGCGGATACCATGTGATCGCGGCCAAGGTTCCCCAGGATTCGGATGGGGACCTCCTGGACGATGCATTGGAGCGGCAACTGGGAACGGATCCGCAGAAGGCCGACACGGATGGCGATGGATTGGATGATGCGACCGAACTGCTGGCTGGCTTCGACCCCGGCCGGCCCACGGAGGGGGTGGACGGATCGACGACCATTCTCCCCGCGGTCCAGCTTCGCTATTTTACGGTGCCGGCGGGGACGTACCGCCTCCAGTCGTCCGCCAATCTGCTGGATTGGAGAAACTTTGGATCCCGGATATCGGGCCGGAGCGGATTCACCACCGTTGTGGTCTCGGCGAACGCGGTGGAGCAGTTCTATCGACTGGTGAAGGACCCATGATCCGGGCAGGGGGAGATCCGGAGACGTCGTTGTCGGTCCGGTTCACGAACGGGATTTGCGAGCGACGGGCTGATCTCCGAGCTTTTCATGCACGGAGATTGTCCGCGAGTGGGACTTCTTTCAGGATGGCGGCATGCGGATTGCGAAGACACCCGCGGCCATTCAACGGTTGGCCAGGATTTGGAAGCAGGATGGAGTTCGAATCGGATTTGTTCCGACGATGGGCTATCTCCATGAGGGACACGCCAGCCTGATCCGGGTGGCCCGGCGACGGGTGGGGACTGCCGGGAAGGTGGTGGTCAGCATCTACGTCAACCCAACGCAATTTGCCCCCAATGAGGATTTGTCCCGATATCCCCGGGACCTCCCCCGGGATCTTCGAATGTGCCGGGCGGAGGGAGTTGATGCGGTATTCCTGCCCTCGGACGCCGTGATGTATCCCGGGAGGGATGCGGGAGGGTATTCCACCTACGTGGTGGAGGAGCGGTTGTCGCTGGGAATGGAGGGTGGATCCCGCCCCACCCACTTTCGAGGCGTTACCACGGTGGTCGCCAAACTGTTCAATGCCGTGTTGCCGGACATCGCCGTCTTTGGGGCCAAGGACTGGCAACAGGCGGCGGTGATCCGACGGATGACAGCCGACCTCAATTTTCCGCTTCGGATCGAGGTCGCGCCCACGCATCGGGAACCGGATGGCCTCGCGATGAGTTCCCGCAACGTGTATCTGAATCCGGAGCAGCGGGCCCAGGCGGTGGTGTTGTCACGGGCGCTCCGGGAGTGTCGGCGGCGCGTGGCCCGGCGACGGATCCCCGCCACGGAACTCCGGAATCAGGTCATGGCCATGGTCTCGGCCTGTTCCGCGGCGCGCCTGGATTACGTGGAGTTTTTTGATCCGGACACCCTGGAACCCGTCGCCCGGGTGGGAAAGGGCAGCCGGATGGCGCTTGCCGTCTTCTTCGGACACACCCGGCTGATTGACAATGGTGGCCTGTGAATCGGGCGGGGCGGCCGTCCTCAGGTCGGGACTCGCCGGCACTTCTGCGGTGACGTCTACGGTCCGTAATGGGGGGGCTTTTCCTGGAGTTGCCGAAGCCGGTCCAGTTCGCCGCCTTCGAACAGTTGGGCCACCTGGTCGAGGCGTTTTTCGAGACGTCCCAATCGGCGGCCCTGTTCCACCACCACGACGTTCAGTTCGTCGAAGAGGCGTTCCAGGTGGGCAACGGACGCTTCGAGACGGGTGAGCCGTTCTGAATCAGCTGAGGGGGTCATAGTTCGTCCTGGCGTTCTTCAAAGAACAGTTGATGCGCGCGGTCGAAGTCCGCGTCGGGAACGGAAACGCGCACCTCCCGGGAAAGATCCTCCGGGTCGGTTTCGGTGGGATCCACGAATTCGCTGGTGGCCGCAATGCCATGTTTCTCCAGCCAGGTGACCAGAAGTTCCGTTTTGATCAGGGGTCCGGTGAAGAATTCGCGCATCAGGATCGGTCCGGCGATGGGGATTGAACGGAGGTGGGAGGGTGGTTCATGAATGAAATGGGTTCCTCCCCTTGCGCCGGGTTCCGGGACGCGCACCGGAGGATCCGGAAAAGGGATTCGACGCCGTCGATTCCCGGGCCGGTCGGGCGGGCAGTGAGAGGATGGCCCAGAGGAGCAGCATCCAACCGAGAACGAACTGGGCAAGGAACAGGAAGACCAACCCTGGAATTCGAATCCACAGCAGGGAGTAAAGCGGGATCGCGACCACCGGCAGAAGCGAGGCGGGCCAGAGGGACGCTGCGGCGATCCGATAGGCTCCGGGAAAGTGGATGGAACGGCGGAGGACCCATCCGAGTGTCCAGGTGGGTACGGCATGGACGAGGGGCAGGATCCAAAAGAGAAGGAGTTGGACCAGGAACGTCCCCACACCCAGCAGGGCCAGCATGGGTGAGCGCCACGCCCCCCACTCGGCCCCTGCGGCGATGCGGTCGAGGGGGAGATCGAGGTTTGGCCGGTAAGGGGAGGCGTAAGCGCCGAGAACTCCCCGAACCGCCAATTCCGAATCCCGCAGTTCAAATTGCACATCGCCGTTCAGCCCCAGATCCGGAGAGGAGCCGGGGTTGACGCACAGCGCCAGTTGAGGGCTGGACGCGAGGACCACCGGATGGGCATCGGGCCATCGCAGACGGGACGCCTGGATGGACGCCAGGGTTTCCGGCAATTGCGCCAGGGCGTTCTGGACCACTGGAAACACCATCTGTCGAACACCCCAGACCAGGGACAGGGAGACCAGGGCCGAGAACAGGATCTGGAACGCCACGAGGCGTCCGGCACCCGCCTCGGCGAAGCCGGCGAGGCCCCGGCCGGTGAAGGGTAGCCAGGGGCCCAGGCCCAGGCGTTCCCCCAGGGAGGCGTGCCTTGCTGAATCGCCGTCAACCGCCATTCGGTGACCACGATGGGCCCGTTCCGCGCCTGCGACCAGTGTGGGTTTTCAGGCGGGTGTTGCCGAGGGTTCCTACGCGGGGCGCTGTCCGGCGGGCTGCGGGGCGTTCTGACCCGGCTGGGGCACGACGATCAAGGGCACGGGGAAACGAACCTTCATGACATCATCGACGAGAATCTCGACATGATAGACGCCGGCCACGGGGAATTCGATGTTCGGAAATACGGAGACCAGGGTGGCGGTTTGCGTGGGATCCGGGAGCGCGAATTTGGACGCGCTCTTCCGGAGGATCTGCTGGCCGTCGGGACCGACGAGACGGACCTGCTCCGTGAACTGTCCGATGCCGGCGCACCAGCGGTTGATCACGCAGACCTTGGGGGCGGCAATGGGGACCTGCGGGACGCGAATCACGCCCAGAACTCCGATCAGAATGAGGTTACCGGAGGCTTCGGGGCGGACATCCTCGCACAGGAGGGAGGACTGGAGATCAGGCAGAATACGATTCGGAGTCATGAAAGGGGTGGGAAGGTTCCAGCGGGTCGGGACGCGGTCAAAGGATTTCCCGGAGTGGATCCGTGATCGCGGGATCCGCTCAGCCCGCGGTCTGTTCGGCGGCCCGTACCGTATTGGCAAGGAGCATCGCAATGGTCATGGGGCCCACCCCGCCGGGATTCGGAGTAATCCGGGACGCCCGGGGCTGACACTCGGCAAAGGCGACGTCGCCCACCAGGCGCTGACGGCCGGGATTCGCGGGGTCGGGAATCCGGTTGACCCCGACATCGACGACGACAGCCCCGGGGCGGACCATGTCGCCCCGAACGAATTCCGGAACACCCATGGCGGCGATCACGATGTCGGCTCTCCGGCAATGGGCAGCCACATCCCGTGTTCCGCTGTGGCAGAGGGTGACGGTGCAATTGGTGTGCGCGGTTTTTTGGACGAGGATCGCCGCCATCGGTTTTCCGACAATATTGCCGCGCCCGAGGATGACGACTTCCGCGCCGTCGAGGGGGACTTGGGATCGGACCAGGAGTTCGAGGATTCCCCCCGGGGTGCAGGGTACAAATCCTGAGGGATCCCCGAGGGAAAGTTTGCCCACGTTGACCGGATGGAAGCCGTCCACGTCCTTGGACGGTGCGACCGTACCGTAAACGGTCGGGGCGTCGATGCCCCGGGGGAGGGGGGCCTGGACGAGAATGCCGTGCCACGTGGGATCCGAGTTCAGTTGTCGGAGGAGTTGGAGCAATGCCTCCTGGGGCGTGTGGGCGGGAAGGACTCGGGTTTCGGAACGGAAGCCCAGTTCCGCAGCCTTCTTCTCCTTCATGCCGACGTAAACCTGGGATGCGGGATCCTCTCCGACCCGGATGAACATCAGACCGGGTTGAATTCCCCGGGCGCGCAGATGAGCGACGCGGGAAGCGGTTTCGGCATGGACCTGTGCGGCGATGGCGCGGCCGTCGATCAAATTGGACATGATGGAACCGGAACCGGTGTGGGAAGCGACTAGGGATTCAACTCGATGGTCTTCACCTTCAACACGGGTGTCCGCCATCGGCTATCGAGGTATTCCTCCCCCTGAACCCGGACCTGCCTCCCCGCGAACTTCTTCAGGTCGCTTTGGGGTTCGAGGTAGAGGTAGTCGAGCAGGCCTTCGCCGGAGTACAGGCTTCGCAGTTCATAGTCCGACGGGGCCTGTGGACTCCAGGTGATCCTGACCACGCCGTCGCGTGTGACCTCCCTGGGCGTTGGAAGCGGAGTCCCGGGTTTGGGGCGTCCCGGATCGGGATCGGACGTCAACAGCGGAAAAACCGGCTTTCGATGGCTGGAGACCAGTTGGTCGCGGGGCGACCCGGGTTGCCGGGGGGGGAGAACGACGGGCTTGGACTCGGGAGCCGTTGCGGTGGGCGGCGGCTCCTTGTCGGGAACCGCCGGCTGTGTCGGCGGAGCGGAAGGCGGTGTATCCACCAAGGGAGGGGGCGTTGGCGTCTGCGTTGTGGACTCAGGCGCGGACGATTTCGAGTCCGGGCCACCCGGTTTGGCGATGGACGCCCATGCGGGATCGGGGAAGGGGGCGTCGTTCGCCGGTCGTGGAGGCTGGGACGACGGGGATTCCGACGAGGGAGAGGGCGCGGGACTCGGGGAAACACCGGCGGGGACATCGGACTCCCGAACGGGCGATGGAGACGACGCGACCTCTGGAGGCGCCGGTGCGGGGGGGGCCTCCGGGAGGTTCCTCAATTTTCCGGGCTGAGGGGCCTGGGGACGAGAGGGTCGGGGTGCCGGGGATTCCGGACTTCCGAGCAGTCGGGAGGCCACGTACGCGGTGGTGCCGCGCGGAGGGGCGATCTGCAGCCAGCCGTCGAACTCGCGAATAATGGTCACGGAGTCCCCGCGGCGGAGCGAGCCGAGAACCGAGTAGTTTCTCCCGGGGCCCGCCCTGAAGTTCAGGGTCTCGTTTCGGATGACCCCCGCCTTGTCCACGCCCGGGCTGTAAACCCAGACGGAAACCGAGGACGGGAGCAGCACCCGGCTCCAAATCTCCTTCTGGCCGGCCGGTGCTTCCTCACCCAGAACCTCCAAGAGTTCCCCCTTATGGAGGGAGGCGAGGACCTCGGCGTCGGTGGAAGGCTTGGCCCTCAGGTTGGTCCGGTCGGCGCGGACGGCGGCAACCGTGTGTGGCTGGGCCACGGAGGGCAGACCCCAGCATGCCAGTGCGAGGAACGCTGTAAGGACGCGGACGGATAGGTTCATAGGCCGGATTCCGTCGGAAACGGCGGAAGGCACCGACTTTCGGAACTCAGGGGGCGGGCCGCAAGAGGGATTTGACTTCGGCTTCGGTCAGGACCCGCCACCGGCCGACGGGCAGTTGCCCCAACTTGATCGGCCCGATCTGGACGCGGCGGAGGGACTCCACGGGACGTCCAATGCTTTCGAACAGTCGCCGGACCTCGTGATTCTTCCCCTGACGGAGGTCCATCTCCACCAGGCTATGGCTCGCGTTTGCGGAGACGATCTTGACGCGTTCGGCGCGGAGGGTCTCCCCCTCGTGCTGGACTCCCTGGGTGAACGATGCGACCTGATCCAGGGTCACCCTTCCGACCGCGATCACCCGGTATCGCTTGGTGATGCCGTAGCGCGGATGGGTCAGCCTGAGACTGAAGTCGCCATCATTGGTCAGGAACAGCAGTCCTTCGCTGTCCCGATCCAACCGGCCCACGGGGAAGAGGTGGGACCATTCCTTGGGCAACAGGTCCGTGACGATCCTGCGTTCCGCCGGGTCGCGCCGGGTGCAAAGAAAACCGACCGGTTTGTTGAGGGCGACGTACAGCTTCCGCCGGGCTCGAACCGGTCTTCCGTCGACCGAAACCGAATCCCGTGCCGGATCGACCCGGATCCCGAGTTCATCCGCGGTGCGGCCATTGACGCTGACCTGTCCGGAGGTGATCAGGCGTTCGGCCGCCCGTCGGGACGCGATGCCGGCGTCGGCGAGGAATTTTTGAAGCCGGACCCCGTGAGTCTTGGGCGGGGAAGAACCGTGCGGGGAATCCTTCCGGGCCGCGGAGGTCCGAAGAGCCTCCGGGTCGCCGGAGGATTCTGAAGGGCCTGGGCTGAACCGCAAGGAACCCAACGGGGTGCGGATCATTCCGCCGGACGGGTCTTGCGAAGACCGGTGACCCGGTCGCCGTCCTTCCATTGGGTGCGGGACTTGAGGAGGGCGACGCGTTCGAAGCGCTTCAAGACATTGCGCTTGGCGGTGGTGGTTCCGGCGCTGCGGAGGCTGCGATGCTGTGACATGACAGGGAGACTGTGTGTTGTTGAAACCGCCGGCCGGGCCGTACGGAGTGGGGACATTTAGCAAGCAGGCGTCCCGATGCCAATCCGATTTTGGAAGGAATTGCATTGGGCTCACGACGGGGGTTCCGACGGGTTCGGTCTTGCTTGGGCCGGTTTGATGGCCATTCTCCGCGGCTCGATATGCTCAAAGCCGGCATCGTCGGACTTCCCAACGTGGGGAAGTCCACTCTCTTCAACGCGGTCACCCGGACTCGAAAGGCGCAGGCGGCGAACTACCCGTTCTGCACCATCGATCCGAATGTCGGTGTTGTCACCGTTCCTGACGACCGGCTGGCGGTGCTCCAAAAGATCGCCAAGACCTCCGTGGTGATTCCCGCGGCCATTGAGTTTGTGGACATCGCGGGACTGGTGAAGGGCGCGAGCGCCGGCGAAGGGCTGGGGAACAAGTTCCTCAGCCACATCCGTGAGGTGGATGCCATCGTCCAGGTGGTGCGTTGCTTTGAGGACCCCGACATTCACCATGTGGCGGGATCGGTGGATCCGGTTCGGGACATTGAAACCATCACGACGGAACTGGTGCTCGCCGACCTGGAAGCGGTCAACAAGCGGCTGGAGCGGGTCGCCAAGGATGCCAAACGCGGAGACAAGGTTGCCCTCGCCGAGCAGGGGGTGCTTCAGAAACTGCAGCCGCATCTCGACGCGGGGCGGCCTGCGCTGACCCTGGAGTTGACCACGGAAGAGAAGGCCATTTCGCGCCAGTTCTGGCTGATGACCGACAAGCCGACCATCTTTGCCTGCAACGTGAAGGAGGGCGACCTCGCCACCGCGGATTCCAATGCCTACGTCCGACAGGTCCGGGACTACGCGAAGAGTCACCTCGCCTGTGAGGCCGTGGTCATCTCGGCCCAGATTGAGAGTGATCTCGTGGATCTTTCCCCGGAGGAGGCGAACGCATTTCTCATGGAGCTGGGGGTGAAGGAGTCCGGCGTCGGCGGATTGATCCGGGGCACCTACCACCTCCTTGGGTTGCGAACCTACTTCACCGCCGGCGAAAAGGAGGTGCGTGCGTGGACCATTCACGCGGGAGATACCGCCCCCAAGGCGGCGGGGGTCATCCACAGCGACTTCGAGCGGGGTTTCATCAAGGCTGAAACCGTTTCCTATACGGACCTTGTCCAATGCGGCTCGGTGGCGGCCGCCCGTGACAAGGGGCTCTACCGCATGGAGGGGAAGGAATACGTCGTTCAGGATGGGGATGTGCTGCTGTTCAAGTTCAACGTCTAGCCCGGACCATTCGGACGCCATGTTCAGCGGCCGACTGCATGCCGCCGGATTCGGGATCGCTTCGGCTGACTTGATCGACGGGGGTTCCTCGGGCTCGCGACCCACGCTTGCTCTTCATCCGGGCTGGGTGCGCCTCGGATCCGGGGTGGGGTGACGCCTCCTTCCCGGGGTGAGCGCACGGGGTCCCCGGGCTTACGTGGTGAATTTGTGTTCGAAGCTCCCGCTGGAATTTGAGATGGTTTAACCTGTTTATTTTCAGAATCTTGCATCTTGGATTCTGTGGGCGGTTGCGGGAGAGTCCTTAAAAGTAAGTCTTGCTCCCTGAGAAATCCGGACGCTACACGTCCGCTCGCTCACGCCTATGGGGAAAGCCCTGATCATTGCGGAGAAGCCGTCGGTTGCGGCGGACATTGCCAAGGCCCTGGGGGGTCTTGCGAAGGACAAATCGGGGGAGTTCTTCGAGGACGACCGGTACGTGGTTTCGTCGGCGGTCGGGCATTTGCTCGAGCTCACCGTGCCGGAGGAGTTCGACATCAAGAAGGGAAAGTGGTCCTTCACCTCGCTTCCCCACATCCCGCCGCGCTTCGCCCTGAAGCCGATTGAGAAGAGTGAGAATCGGCTGAAGGTCCTGGCCCGGCTGATCAAGCGGAAGGACGTCACCACCCTGGTCAATGCGTGTGATGCCGGGCGCGAAGGGGAGTTGATCTTCCGGAACATCGCGGCGTACACCGGAGCCCGGCAGCCGGTGCAGCGCCTTTGGCTGCAATCGATGACCCCGGCGGCCATCCGCGATGGGTTCCAGCAGTTGAGGACCGACGAGCAGATGCGTCCTCTTGCCGATGCCTCCGTCTGTCGTTCGGAAGCCGACTGGCTGGTCGGCATCAACGGCACTCGGGCGATGACCGCCTTCAATTCGAAGACGGGCGGATTCCATCTCACCACCGTGGGCCGGGTGCAGACCCCGACCCTCGCCATCGTGGTCGAACGGGAGGAGAAGATCCGCAAATTCGTCTCAAGGGACTTCTGGGAGGTGCTCGCGACCTTCGAGGGCGCGCGCGGGGCCTATCCCGGGCGGTGGTTCGACGAAAAGTTTGCCAAGGGCGACGACAAGGATCCGGATCTCAAGGCGGAGCGGCTTTGGGAACGTGCGCGGGCCGACAGCATTCGCGAGAAGTGCCTGGGGCGGCCGGGCGTGGTGACCGAGGAGAGCAAGCCGAGCACCTCGATGTCGCCGCTGCTCTATGACCTGACGACGTTGCAGCGGGAGGCGAACGGACGTTTTGGGTTCAGCGCGAAGAACACGCTGGGGTTGGCCCAGGCGCTGTATGAGCGCCACAAGGTCCTGACCTATCCGCGAACCGATTCCCGGGCGCTTCCCGAGGATTATCTGGCGACGGTTCGCCAAACGCTGGGGTCGTTTTCCGACACGGCCTATGCGTCGTTTGCGGGAAAGATTCTCGCCGAGGGCTGGGTGCGTCCCAACAAGCGGATCTTCAACAACGCCAAAGTCAGCGACCACTTCGCCATCATTCCCACCGGGGTGGTTCCGAAGGGGCTCAGCGAGCCCGAACAGAAGCTGTACGACCTGGTGACCAAGCGGTTTCTCGCGGTGTTTTATCCCCCGGCGGAGTTCCTTGAGACCGTCCGCATCACCCGGGTGGAAGGCGAACCCTTCAAGAGCACGGGCAAGGTGCTGGTCAAGCCGGGTTGGCTGGAGGTGTACGGGAAGGAGGCGGACTCCGATGAATCGCCGACGCTGGCGCCGGTGGATCAGGGCGAACGCGTCGCCACGACCGCCATCGACGTCAAGGCCAGCGTGACCAAGCCGCCGGCCCGGTATACGGAAGCCACGTTGTTGTCGGCCATGGAGGGCGCCGGCAAGTTGGTCGATGACGAGGAACTGCGGGAGGCGATGAGCGAGCGCGGGCTCGGGACTCCGGCCACCCGGGCGGCCATCATCGAGGGGTTGATTTCCGAACAATACCTCCTGCGGCAGCAGCGGGAATTGATGCCCACGGCCAAGGCGTTTTCGCTGATCACCCTGCTCAACGGTCTCGGAGTGGAAACGCTCACCAAGCCCGAGATGACCGGGAATTGGGAATACCAGCTCAAGCAGATGGAGCGGAACCAGCTCCGCCGGGAGGATTTCATGGCGGAGATCCGCCGCCTCACGGAGAACATCGTCGGGAAGGCGAAGCAGTACGAGCACGACACCATTCCGGGCGATTTCGGGGTGCTCAAGACGCCGTGTCCGAAATGCGGCGGGGACGTCCACGAAACCTACAAGAAGTTCCAGTGCCAGAAGTGTGACTTCGCGTTGTGGAAGATCACCGCGGGTCGGCAGTTTGAACCGGCGGAAATCGAAGCCCTGATCCGGGATCGTCAAATGGGTCCCCTCCAGGGATTCCGGAGCAAGCAGGGGTTCCCGTTTGCAGCGATCATCAAGCTGACCCCGGAATTCGAGGCGAAGTTTGATTTTGGCGACGACGACAAGAAGGAGAACGCCGAGCCCGTGGACTTCACCGGCAAGGAACCGGTCGGCAAGTGTCCGAAATGCGGTGCGCGGGTCTTTGAGAACGGGATGAACTACGTCTGCGAAAAGGCGGTCAGTGCCGAGCGGACGTGTGATTTCAAGACGGGTGCCATCATTCTCCAGCAGGCCATTGATCGCGTCCAGATCGCGAAACTTCTGGGCGAGGGGAAAACGGATCTTCTCAAGGGATTTGTCTCGAAGAAGACGGGGCGGAAGTTTGAGGCGTTCCTGAAGTATGAAGGGGGCAAGGTGGGATTTGAATTTGCCCCCCGGGCCCGCAAGGGGCCGGCCCGGCCCGGCAAGGGACCCTCCGCCGCAGAGGCGCCCGCACCCAAGCTCGACTTCACCGGGCTCAAGCCCGTGGGGAAATGTCCCAAATGCCAGGGGCAGGTGTTTGAAGGGCCGGACAGCTACGTCTGCGAGCGAACCCAGGCCGAGACCCGGAAGTGCACCTTCAGGATCGGCAAAGTCATTCTCCAACAACCGGTGGGGCCGGAAACAGCGGCGCGACTGCTTGCGGAGGGGCGATCCGAGGTCCTTCCCGGGTTTGTCAGCAAGGCGGGGAAGACCTTTCCGGCGCATCTCGTCATCGGCGAGAAGGGGAAGGTCGAGTTCGAGTTTCCTCCGCGCTGACCCTCACTCCGCGGCGATCGGAAGCAGCACGGCTGCCGCCTCCTGATCGTTCCGAACCAGAAGGCGGTTGCCACTGAGCGCGACGGGATTCCAGGTCTTGGAGTGAAATACCGGGAAGCGCCCGAGTTCGTGGGGGGCTTCGGGAGTGGGTTTCAGCAGGACCAGGTCCCCCGCTTCGCTCATCAGGATCAGCAGGTCTCCCACCAGGAGACCTTGGCCGTGTCCGTACCGGCCCTCCTTCCAGCGCTGGGAACCATCCCGGATGTCGAGACAGGCAAGGATTCCGTCGTCGAGCCCGTAGATGAATCCATCCTTGGCAACGGGGTTGGAAAATTTCGCCTTCAGCTTCCTGGAGCTCCACAGACTGACGGGGGCATTGGACCCCGCCCCGACCTGGAAACGCTCCGCTCCGACGTTGTAGCCGGCGGTGACCACGATGCTGTCGTCCGCGACCCGAATGGGATTCGCGACGAGGGGAAATCCGGTGCCGAACGGAACCTCCCAATGGACCGCACCCGTCCGCGGATTGTGGGAGGCGAGCGACTGGTGGTTCAGGATCAGGATCTGCGGATGCCCGGACAGGGTTGCCGGAAACGGAGATCCATACCCGGCGCCCGAGTTGCCGGCGGCCCAAAGGACCTCCCCGGTTTGGGCGTGGAATGCCATGAGGGAGTGTCCCTGGCTTCCTCCCGCGCTCACCACCACTCGACCGTCGTCCACCCACGGTGATCCGCTGAATCCCCACTCCGGAGCCGTGCAGGCCGCCTCGTTGGTCAACGACTTCGTCCACACCACGGTCCCCGTGTTGGCGTCCAGACAGTTGAGTCTTCCGAGGGCCCCCAGGGTGTAAACCTGGTTTCCCGACAGGGTCGGAGTCGCGCGGGGACCCTCACCCGAGATCGTATTCGCATATCGTTCCGGGTCCGAATGGGTCCAGAGCCGTTTTCCGGTGGCCACGTCATAGCACGTGACCTGTTCCTCGGGACCGTGTTGCTCCTGGGTAAAAGCGCGGCTGCCACGGATCACGAAACCTGACCAGGCGGGTCCGATGGGCTGCCTCCAGAGCAATACCGGCGGACTGCCGGTCCACGGGTTGGCGAGGCGAGGCCCGCGCAGAATCCCTGTCCGTGTGGGTCCCAGAAACTGGGGAAAGTCCTCCTCCTGTGTCGCCGCCGCACGAGGTGGAGAGGGAACGGGGGCTGCCGTCGGGACGGCGGGTCCTGAGCCTGGCTTCCAACGGGGCTCCAGAATGGGTACCAAGTCCCCGCTGACTCCCCGAATCCGGAACAAAGCCCCGAAGCCGCCCAGAAGGACCGCCACGCCCAGGAGTCCGATCCATCGGTCGCGCCAGCGTGCGCGCGAGAGCAGCAGCCACCAGAGGAGGACTGCGGCGGCTCCGCCAGCCAGGAGTCCTCCGGTGGCCAGGTTTCGCGCCTGGAATGGAGAATCCTGATCGATGACGTGGATCTTGATCCCGCCGGCGACCAGGCCCAACGCAATCACGCCGAGCGGCCACCACCGGAGCTTCCGGGCGGGTGGCGACGGAGATCCTTCGGTTCCGGTCACGAATCGGATGGAGAATTCAGGGTCAACCTTGGCGCAGGGGCGGCCTCAGAATTGAACCTGTTCCAAATACCGCAGGGTTTGCGGAATCTGCTCGGGTGCGGCGGCAGACTCGTCCTCGATGAAATAATACTTCACGCCGACCTTCCTGGCGGCGCGCAGAATTGCGGGCCAGTTCAACTGGCCGAGACCGAGGGCGACGTCATTGTTGGGATCGGTCGATCCGGTCAGTGCACCCGTTGCCACACCCTTCTTGAGGTCCTTGAGGTGCATGAGCTGCCAGCGCTTCGGATACTTCAGCAGCCAGGCGGCGGGGTCCTGTCCGGGAAAGAACACCCAGGTGGTGTCCATCTCGAACGCGACCAGTTTCGGGTCGGTTTCCTGGATCAGAAGGTCCATCAGGGTTCCCTGGGCGGAGGGTTCGAATTCGTAGCCGTGGCAATGATAGAAGAACTGGATTCCGTGGGCGGCGAGGACGGCGCCAGCCTTGTTGAAGGTTTTGGCGGCGTCGCGACACTCGGCTTCGTCGAACGCGCCCTGATGGGGAATCCATGCGACACCAGCAAACTTCAGCCCCAACGCATGGGCCTCCTGGGCGACTCCTTCCGGGTTGTCCCGGTATCTCTCGTAGCTGAAGTGGGCGGAGACAGGGTTCAAACCCGCGTCGGTGAGCATGCCTCGAAATTTTTCCGGCGTGAGGTTGTAGGTGCCCGCGAGTTCGACGTCCTGGATGCCGAAGTTTTTTGTCATCTCGATGCCCAGCGGAACGCTCTTGGTGAACTGGCCGCGCAGCGAATAGAGCTGGAGACCGACCGGTCCCCTGAAGGAGGAACCCGTGCCCACGGAAGGCTTGGAACTGGCACATCCCGAGCCGGACATCAGGGCGGCAACGAGGGGCGCCAAAAGGAGGAGGGGCTGAAGTTTCATGCGTTGGGAAAGTGACGCAGGCTGGAGGGAAGACTTCCATAGAAAATTGAACTGCGCCCCTGGCGGCAGGCGCCGCTGGTCCGGATCGGCCCCCCGGTCGAAGGGGCGAAGGGGCGATGCACAAGGTTGATGCCTTGCGGCGGGGCGTGTCGTTTCGCATGCTCGCCGTTCACTTATGGCGAGGCGTCAGTATCCGTTTCATTTGATCGAGCCGAAATGGCAGCAGCGATGGGAGAAGGAAGGAACCTTCCGTGCCTGGAATCCCGGCGAGACGATTCCGGCGGATCATCCGTTCGGGGTTCGGCACGGCCTGTCCGGGAAGGCTCCGTCCGGATCGCAACTCCCTCCCAAGTTCTATCTGTTGGACATGTTCCCGTATCCTTCGGGCGCGGGGCTCCATGTCGGCCATCCCGAGGGGTATACCGCGACGGACATTCTTTCCCGATATCGGCGGGCCCAGGGCTACAATGTCCTGCATCCGATGGGATGGGATGCCTTCGGATTGCCGGCGGAACAGTATGCCGTGAAGACGGGGCAGCATCCGCGGCTGACCACGGAGGCCAATATCGCCAATTTCACCCGCCAGATCAAAAGCCTCGGGTTCAGTTATGACTGGTCGCGTGAGGTTGCCACCACCGACCCGGAGTACTTCCGCTGGACGCAATGGATTTTCCTCCAGCTGTACAATGCCTGGTTCAATCCGGAGACCCGGCGGGCGGAGCCGATCTCCACGCTGGTGATTCCCGACGACTGCGATACCCCGGCCCGACAGCGGGCCTACCGGGACGACCGGCGCCTTGCCTATGTGAGTGAGGCTCCGGTGAACTGGTGTCCGGAACTCGGCACCGTTTTGGCCAACGAGGAGGTGGTGGACGGCCGCAGTGAGGTCGGGGGATTTCCAGTGGTCCGGAAATCCATGCGGCAATGGATGCTGCGCATTACCGCCTATGCGGAACGGCTGCTCGGGGACCTGGAGGGAATTGACTGGAGCGAGTCGCTGAAGGAAATGCAGCGAAACTGGATCGGCCGCAGTGAGGGTGCCGTGGTGGACTTTGCCGTTTGCGGAGCCGGAAAGCGGATCACGGTATTCACCACGCGCCCGGATACGCTGTTTGGGGCGACCTACCTTGTACTGTCGCCGGAGCATCCGCTGGTGGCGTCGATCACGCCTCCGGAGCGGGGTGCTGCGGTCGCGGAATACCAGGCCCATGCCGCAGGGAAGTCCGATTTGGAGCGCACGGAACTTTCCAAGGAGAAGACCGGCGTCTTTACCGGAGCCATGGCCATCAATCCGGTGAATGGAGAATCCATTCCCATCTGGATCGCCGACTACGTGCTCGCGAGCTACGGAACCGGGGCCATCATGGCCGTTCCGGCGCATGACACCCGTGACCACGAGTTTGCGGAGAAGTTCGGACTGCCGGTCGTCCAGGTGGTCGAACCTCCTCAGGGAAGGGAGTGGCGCGGCTATACTGAGGACGGCCTGGCGGTCAACTCGTCGTCGTCGCGGGTTTCCCTCAACGGGTGTTCCACGGCTGAGGCCAAGATCAGGATTGTGTCCTGGCTGGAGTCCCAGGGATTGGGACGCAGGACCATCAACTACAAGCTCCGGGACTGGCTGTTCAGCCGCCAACGGTATTGGGGTGAGCCTTTTCCCATCGTCTGGAGGCGGGATGCCGACGGTTCGCTGTATTCGGAGGCGGTATCGGACCGGGAACTTCCCCTGGTTCCTCCCCCGCTGGATGACTACAAGCCGACGCCGGACGGCCGGCCTCCGCTCGCACGGGCTTCCGATTGGGTGACGCTCCCTGACGGGGCGCTCCGGGAAACAAACACCATGCCCCAGTGGGCGGGGAGTTGCTGGTACTACCTGCGCTATCTGGATGCGCACCATGGAGGGCGATTTGTTTCCGAAGGGGCGGAATCCTACTGGATGAGACCGCGGTCGGATGCGGGTGGCCTTCCCCCGGGATCGCCTGGAGTGGATTTGTACGTCGGAGGAACCGAGCATGCCGTGCTCCATCTGTTGTACGCCCGTTTCTGGCACAAGGTTTTGTTCGATCTGGGCCACGTCTCCACCCCGGAGCCATTCTTCAAGCTGGTGAACCAGGGACTGATTCTGGGTACGGACGGCCAGAAGATGTCCAAGTCCCGAGGCAACGTTGTGAATCCGGACGAGGTTCTCGCGGAGTACGGTGCGGACGCCTTCCGGCTTTATGAGATGTTCATGGGGCCGTTGCAGGACGTGAAGCCGTGGAATACCCAGGGTGTCGCCGGAGTTTACAAGTTTCTCGGGAGGGTTTGGCGCCTGTTCATTGACGAGGCCAGTGAGACGGAATTTGAACAGGCCTGCGCGGGGGACCCCGCGAATTCCGCCGGGTACGCCTCGGGTCTCCGGCTCGCGTCCAATGTGCAGGACGTTCCCGCGGACGTGTTTCAGTCGAAGCCTCTCCATCTCTGCATCCGCAAGGTCACCGAGGATTTGGAGGCGCTCCGGTTCAACACGGCCATTTCGGCGCTGATGATCTTCGTCAACGAGGCCATTGCCTGGGAGGTGAAGCCGGTGGAGGTCCTTAGAAACTTTCTCCAGTTGCTCGCGCCGTTTGCGCCTCACCTGGCGGAGGAGTTGTGGGAGAAGCTGCATCAAAATCATCCCTCCGGCCGGGTGTCCCTGAGCTATTCCCCCTGGCCCACGTTTGATCCCGCCCTGCTCGTGGAGGACACGTTGGAAATCCCGGTTCAGGTGAACGGCAAGGTGCGCGACGTGATTCGCGTGGCGGCGACCGCAACCCACATTGAGATGGAAGGCGCTGCCCTGGCGTCGGAGAAGGCCAGGCCGTTCCTGGCGGGAAAACAGGTGCGGAAGATCATCGTTGTTCCCCGGAAGCTGGTGAACATCGTGGCGGCCTGATGGATCGGCGGGCGGAGAATTGTGGTATTCCTTTTTCCCCGGGGGATCTGCTAGGGTCGGCCCGTGATGTTGGCGCTTACACCCGGTGAGCGGCAGGTTTTGCTTCTCCTGCTGTTTCTGGTGGTTTCAGGTATCGCCGGGCGGGCCTGGATCCGATCCCATCCGTCGGAAGGGGTGCCGCTGCGTCCTGCGGTTCAAACGACCCTCCGCTGATCATGGCCAAGGTTGACTTCGATACGGCTCTGGGACCGTTGCTGGAGCGGGATGTCCGCTACGCGCGCGGCGCGTACCACTTTGTCCGCGAGGCCCTGGATCATACCCAGGCCAGCCTTCTGAAACAGGGCGAGCCGGGGCCGCGCCATGTCACGGGCCGCGAATTGTTGGAGGGGATCCGCTCCTACGCCCTGGAGCAATTTGGCCCCATGGCCTGCACGGTGTTTGAGGACTGGGGTGTTCGACGCTGCGACGACTTTGGGGAAATCGTCTTCAACATGATCGAGTTCCAGATTCTTTCGAAAACGGAGACGGATCGACCCGAGGACTTCAAGGGGGGGTATGACTTTGAAGCGGCTTTTCGCCGACCCTTTGTTCCTGTCCAAAGTTCCAAGGCCTCGGCGTCCGTGTAGCTGCTGCTTCGGTGGAGCGGCCTTCGCGGCGGGTCGGTGCGGGTTCATCAGGCCAGGTGAATCGGAAGGTGGTGCCCAAGCCTTCGACCGATTCCACAGTGATCCGGCCCCCCCGCGTCTCGACGATCCGCTTGACTAAGGACAATCCAATTCCGCTTCCGGGAGTCCCCGATCCCGGATCCAGGCGCTGGAAGATCTGGAAAATGCGTGCGTGGTGCCGCGGATGGATTCCAGGTCCGTTGTCGGCGACAAAAAACTCCCACTGGCCCTCCTCACGCCGGGCTCCCACCGCGACCCTGCCGTCGGGCCGGCCGATGAACTTGACCGCGTTGTCGATCAGGTTCTGGAAGACCTGCCCGAGTTGCTGGGGTAGGCCCCGAACCGAAGGAAGGGAAGGTTGTACATCGAACAGGATTTCCGGAGGAGGGGCCACCGTCTCAATTACGTTCTTGAGGAGCGGACCGAGGGCGACTTCCACTTCATCCTCGGCGGTTCGGCCGATGCGCATGTAGGACAGCACCCCGTCCACCAGGGAATGCATGTCGCGGACCCGGGTGCGGAGCTTTTCGAACAGTTCGACCCCCTCGGGACCCAGGCTGCCGGCGTAGTCCTGGGCCAGCCATTCCGACAGGAGACTGACGCCGCGAAGGGGGGCTTTGAGGTCGTGCGAAACCACGTAGGCGAATTCCGCGAGTTCGTGATTCGCTGCCTCCAGTTCGGCAGTCCGGGTTCGGACCCGCTCCTCCAAGTCATCATGAGCCCTCCGCAGCGCGTGAGCCGCCTGTCGATGCTCGGTGATGTCCTCGGTGGTTCCGAATCCTCCCTGAACAGCACCGTCGGATCCGCAGGTCAGGGAAATCCGGATCCGGCACCAACGTTCCGCCGGGAAGGTACCCTGAATCCGAAACTCCGAGGAGAATTCCAAAGCGTGGCGGAGGGAGGACGTCCAGTCCGCCAGGAGTCGATCGCGGTCGGCGACATGGACGATTTGCCACCATACCCCCCGCGGTTGCGCGACGTGTGAAAGTCCGGCGATCTGCTTCCAGCGATTGCTGGCGTAGGTGACCCGGCCTGCGGAATCCATCCGAAAGACCCCGAGAGGGGTGTGGTTGGTCAGGAGATGGAAAAGTTCCGCACTTTCCCGTTGTGCCGCCTCCGCGCGGCGTTCCTGGGAGAGATCCCGAAACAGACCACTGAGGAAGACCACCTGTCCCTCCTTGCGGCGGACGTTGGTAAAGCCCTCCACCGGGACCTCCCGGCCGTCCCGTGCGGTGAATGAAAACCGGATGCGGGACCCGATCGATTCGCGGACGGACTGCGACAACCACGATTCGCAGACGGCGTGGTCCACTCGCCGCGTCACGTCAAACACCGTCAGTCCGGCGCTCTCCGAGGCCGGGTACCCCAGGCTCGACCGCCACGCCTCGTTCGCGAAAAGCACCCGGCCGATCGGATCGAGGATGAGAATCATTTCGCCCGCCAGTTCGAAGAGGTCCAGCAGACGTCGTTCCCCTTCGGTCCAATCCACGGGCGGCATCGAATCGGGATCCGGTGCCGGGGCGGAATCGGGGGTCACAAGGGAAGGGGGTTGCATCAGACACTGCGTGGGATGACGACGGTCATGGCGAACTCCCGTGGTACGAGGTGCTTTTGGATGAGGCGGTTCTGTTCAGAACTCCCCGGAATCTACCACCCTCGGGAGGGAATGGACAAGTCCATGCAACTGGCGGAACTCCGAACCATGGAGGCTTTCCTACTTTCGCACGCCGGTGACCGGATCAGGAAGATTCATTAGACAATTTCCATGGCAAAGCTCGCCAAGTTCCTTGATCCGGGCGTACCCTCAGGCTCAGCGACCCCTCCAGCCCCCGTTTTTCGATGGGGGGAAGGTGGACCGCTTCCATGCCGTTCGGGATGGGCCTCGAAGGGTTCCGTTCCGATCCCTCAATCCGCCGGGTTTTGTTCTGCAGGCGGATCGGCAAGCACTCATGAGCACGAACAAATCCATCCTGACTTCACTGACAGGTCGCGACAGCCTGATCACCTGTCGCAACAGCCAGGGAGTCGAGGTGCGGGCAACCCCACTCCGGATGACCCGGCATCTGGTGGTCTTCGAGGTGTACAACCCGTTCAGCATTCTCCAATTGTCCGAGGTGATGAGCCCCTTCCGGATCCTCGTCAACGACCGGTTGATCTATTCGGGGCGAGCGGTGGTGAGCAGCCTCGTGAACACGGGGATTCTTCTGGTTTGCGAGGTGTCGCTGGACGATGCCGCGTGGCTGGACGTCGACGTGTTTTCCCCGACGGGCCAGCGGGAGCGCCTCGTCGGGGATTTTGAGGCCTTCCTGGCC
The DNA here is from genome assembly GCA_016793645.1 of Verrucomicrobiales bacterium. Lineage (GTDB taxonomy): Bacteria > Verrucomicrobiota > Verrucomicrobiia > Limisphaerales > UBA9464 > UBA9464. Next base: position 29,397 of record JAEUHD010000301.1, on the reverse strand, counting down.
GAGTCCCGAAAGGCGCAGAGCGTCACACCGGAATTCAAGGTGGTGGTGGCGGACATGCAGACCCTCCTGACGGATCTCAGGAACTGGCTGGAGCAGGTGGAATTGGGGATACGATCCGCCCCCAGTGGTGATCGAAGCGTGCTGGAGCGGCAGGTGATGGACGAGTTGGGCGGACCGATCATGCCGACCATGAACGAGCTCTTTGGGCGTCTGGAGGCGGTGGCCCGGGTCCTCGATCCGTTGGTGCAGCCCATGTACCGAAACTACATCAAGCGCCAGCTGCATCCGTTGGTCCTTTGCTCCCCGTTTGCCTTTCGCACCTATCAGAAGCCGCTCGGGTATGCGGGTGACTACGAGATGGTGAACATGATTCTTCGGGATCCGCATGAAGGTGCTTCGCTGTTCGCCAAGACGGTCAATCTGTACTTCCTGAACTCGGCACCTGCGGTCGCGCATCGGAACCGGATCGATTACCTGGTCAAGGTCCTCCGGGAGGAGGCCCGGAGGGTAGCTCCGACCGGTCGCCCGTTGCGGGTCCTGAACCTGGGTTGTGGTCCTGCCGGGGAGGTGCAGCGTCTTCTGGCCCACGACGAGATCTCGGACCTCGTGGATTTCACGCTGCTCGACTTCAATGACGAGACGCTGGATTTCACCCGGGGAACCCTGGAGGACCTGAAGGCGCGCCACCAGCGGCGGACGCCCATTCATTTCGTCAAGAAGTCGGTTCATCAACTTCTCAAGGAGGGGGCCCGGACAACCCCGGACCATCCGGGATATGACCTCATTTATTGCGCCGGTCTCTTCGATTATCTTTCCAATCGGGTCTGCCAGCGATTGATGAATATCTTCCACGAGATGGTCCTGCCATCGGGGCTGCTGGTGGCCACCAACGTCGACCCCAGCAATCCCGCCCGCTATGGGATGGAATTCATTCTCGACTGGCATCTGACGTACCGCGACTCGGAACAGATGACGTTGCTGCATCCCACGGGGGTCTCCGCGCAGAATATCGCCACAAAATCGGATGATACGGGCGTTAACATCTATCTTGAGGTTCGCCGCCCCGGCTGAGGCTGACCGCGCCCGTGACGCCGATCCGGAGTTTCTCGCCGCCTTTGCGGACGAGGATCGCCGGGAGCGACTTCGAATCGGAAAGCTGGGATGTGCCCTGGTGATCCTGTTGATGCCCCTCGGGTTCCTGTTGGACATGGCCGTCTATCCCGGGGATGCGCCGAAGTTTTTCGGGCTCCGGATCCTTTGTTCCGCGGTCACGGCGGTCCTTCTGGCCCTGCACTACACGGCATGGGGGCGGCGCCACGTTTTCTGGCTCGGGCTGCCCATCGCCCTGCTCCCTGCTGGATTCATCGGCCTGATGATCGCCAAGAATCATGGGTACCTGTCTCCCTATTATGCGGGTTTGAACCTGGTGCTGATCGCCGTCAACGTGGTGGCACGCTGGAGTGTGGCGGAATCCCTGGGGATCACCTGTGGAATCATCCTCATCTATGTGGCGGCGTCATTGCCGGAAGTGACGAGGGCCTCCCCGGTGCAGTGGGATCACCTGATCAACAACTTCTACTTCCTGGGCCTCACCGGGGTGATCGTGGTCGCGGGGAATGCCTTGTACAATCAGTTGCGCATCCGTGAGTTTACGCTGCGGTTTCAATTGAACCGGAACCAGCAGTTGCTGGAGGAAAACAACCGGAAATTGCGGGAGTTGGACGAAATCAAGGGGCGCTTCTTTGCAAACATCAGCCACGAGCTTCGGACGCCGCTGACCTTGTTGCTGGCGCCCCTGGAGGCGCTCCGGCGCCCCGCGGCGCATCTGACCGAGGGGGAGGTGGCCGACCACCTTCAGACCATGCATGCCAACGGCCTCCGGTTGCTGAAGTTGATCAATGACCTTCTGGATCTGGTTCGACTGGAATCAGGGAGAATGGAAGTGCGGCGGGAGTCGGTGGCCTTGCAGGAGTTTGTCTCCGGGATCGCCAATTCCGCGCGGAAGCTGGCGGAAGACCGACGCCTTCGCCTGGACATTCAGGTGATGGAGAACCTGGGCCTGATGTCCGTGGACCGGGACAAGCTGGAGAAGGCGTTTCTCAATCTCTTGATCAATGCCATCAAGTTCACCCCTGCCGGAGGCACGATCACCTGTCGAGCCTCCCGCTCCGACACCGAGGCGGTTCTTCAGGTGAGCGATACGGGAATAGGGATCCCGGCCGAATCTCTCCCCCGGGTCTTCGACCGGTTTTGGCAGGCGGACGCCTCCTCCCAGCGGAAGCACCAAGGGGTCGGGATCGGCCTTGCCCTCGTGAAGGAGTTGGTGGAGATCCAGGGAGGCACCGTCGACGTGTCCAGTGTCGTCGGACAGGGGACGACGTTCACCCTCCGATTGCCGTGGATCGAGCCGAAGGCCGGCGCACCGGTGGTGGAGGTGCCCCTGGTGGAAACCGCGCCATCCTCCGGAGGGGAGGCGTGGCTGGCCAACCTGTACCGCCGAGCGGAGCTGTTTTCGGGTCTCTCGTCGTTGCGCGACTCCATCCGACAAGTGGAGACGTCGGCTCCCGGGAACCGGCCCCGGATTCTGATCGCGGACGATGAACCGGATATGTTGCGGTTCCTGAGATCCCAACTGGCTCCGCATTTCCAGGTCCTGGAGGCGGTGGACGGGTTGCAGGCGATTGAGAAGGCAACGCAGCTCCTGCCCGACATCATCCTGTGCGACATGATGATGCCCGAAAGGGACGGCCTTCAGGTGTGTCGTGAGTTGCGGGGCCGGGTGGGAACCCGGGGTCTTCCGGTGGTGCTTCTGACGGCGCGTGCGGATGAGGAGACGAAGATTGCGGGGCTGGAAGCCGGAGCTGACGACTTCCTGACGAAGCCCTTCTCCACCGTGGAACTGCATATCCGGCTGAAGAATCTGGTTGAATCCCACCGGTTGCAACGGGATCTCGCACGACAAAAGCAGATCCTGGAGTCGACGATCGAGGAACTGAAGGAAACCGAGATGCAACTCGTTCAATCGGAGAAGATGGCGTCACTCGGACGTCTTAGTGCTGGTGTCATCCACGAGATCAACAATCCCCTCAACTACGTCAAAACCGGCCTGGTGGTGCTCGGCAGGCAGGGCAAGCAACTCCCCGAGTCCGGCCGTTCCGTTTTCGAAGGCGTGATCCAGGACATCAATGAGGGGGTGGAACGGGTGGTTCGGATCGTGTCTGATTTGAGGAAGTTTTCCCACCCCGGGGATGGCGGGGTGACGGAGGTGCGGGTGGCGGAATCGATTGCGTCGGCCCTTCGATTCCTTGCCGCGGAGTGGCGGGGCAACATCACGGTGGAGGAGGAGGTTGCTCCCGGCTTCACCATCCCGGCCTCGCCCGACAAGCTCCTGCAGGTGTTCCTGAACCTGATCCAGAATTCCATCGATTCCCTGACGGCGAAGACATTTCCGGAGGGCGAGTTCCCGACGCTGCGGATCCGGGCGGTCGAGGAGGCGGGGAGAAGGTGGGTGAGTGTCTGGGACAACGGCAACGGGATTGCCCCCGCGCATCGGGACAAGATCTTTGACCCGTTTTTCACCACCAAGGACGTTGGGGAGGGGACGGGACTGGGGTTGAGTCTCTGCTATCGAATGGTCACGGAATGGGGAGGAAGAATCCTCGTGAACACGGAGGAGGGGCGCTATTGTGAATTCAGGATCGAATTTGCCACGGCGGGGGCTGCCGCCGAATCTGATTCTCACCAATGAACATGGACTACGATTACCGACGTTTTGCGATCCTTTATGTGGATGACGAGGAGAAGTCGTTGAAATACTTCGGGCTCACGTTCGGGGACACCTTCAGGATTTTTACCGCACCCAATGCCGAGGCCGGATACAGGATTCTCGAGGACCATCAGGATGAGATTGGCCTGATTCTTTCCGACCAGCGCATGGCGGGGGAGAAGGGGGTGCAGTTTTTGGAGCGGGCCCGGCGCCTCCGCCCCCAGATCCTGCGGATCCTCGTCACGGCCTTTTCCGATCTCAATGCCGCGATTGATGCCATTAACACCGGCGCGATCTACAAATACATCACCAAGCCTTGGGAAATCCCCGAATTGGAGGTCACGCTGAAGCGATGCCTGGAGTTTTTTATCGTCCAATCCGAGAGGGATCTCCTGATGCGGGAAAAGCTGTCCGCACTTCACCGGTTGATCATCACCGACCGCGTTCTGAGTCTGGGGCTTCTGGCGGCGGGGTTGGGGCACCAGCTCCACAACACGTTCGCCGCGGTTCAAACCTTTCTGGAATTGGCACCGGAGATGTCCAATCACGAGAGCCCGGATCCGGCCGCGATGCAGCAGCCGGCCTTCTGGCAGGATGCCCACCGGAATGTTCAGTCCCAAGTCCGCTCCGTCCTGGGACTGCTCACCGATCTGGCGGACCAGACGGACGGACCATTCCAGTACGACCAGGAGGTCAGTATTCGGGACTCCGTGGACGCGGCGCTCGCGGCCTCCGCCGATGAGCTGGTGCGCAGGCGCATCCAGGTTTCCAATTTGATCCCGGCGGACCTTCCGCGGCCGCGCGTGGACTCCCGTCGTTTTGGAAAGCTGTTCCCGTTCCTCCTTCAGGAGCAATTGGCGACCCTCAAGGATGGGGCGGTGGTCCGGTTTGAAGCGACTGCCCGGGGTGCCGACGGCTTGCAGCCTGCGGAAATTGAGGTTTTTCTCAGTGATGACGGTCCGGGAATCTCCTCGGGCGCGATGATGTCCATGGTGGACCCGGTGTTTGCGCGCGACCCGGGAATGCAGAGGTCCGGGGTTCTCCTCATGGCATGCTATTTTATCGTCTACCACCACGGGGGACGGATTCGGCAGGAGGTGGGCGGTCACCGTGGACTCGCCCTCTCGTTGTCCCTTCCGCTGGTTCCCGTGCCGGTGGATGCGGCGGAGGACGGCGGCAATTTCCTCGTGAGGGCGATGACCAACGACCGGCTTTGGGAACGACTGCTGGCGGGCACCTTCTAGCCCGTGCAGGTCCTGCTCCTTCCGCTGTGGCGGGCCGCGGGACCGCCGGTCGGCGACGGCCACGCCTTCCGACGTGGACCGTGTGTCCCCACAGCGTGGTTCGGAATCGCTTCGGTCTCCGTGCCGGGCGGGAGGTCGCTCCGCCTCGCGGCGAACGCCTGAGAACGATCCAGGCTGGCCGCCTGGAGGGTGATCGTCTTCGTGGGGTTCAAAAGCGCCAGCCGAAGGTCGCGAGGATTGCGTTGCTGACGAATTTGTAGGTTCCATCGGCAGTCTGGCCGATGGCGCTCGGAGCACTTCCCACGACGGTTCGGGAGGGCCCGTATCCGAACTGGTAGGCCAGATCGAATCCGAAGTGGGATCCCTGATATCCGAAGCCGACGCTCATGAAGTGGCGGTTTTCATCCGCGACGAGTGGCTGATAGTCTGAGTCGGGAACCGAGTTCTCGTTGAAAATGTACCCGCCGCTTACCGACCAGCCGTTGGCGAGATACCGGGTGACGCCAAATTCATAGTAGAAGCTCGACTGCCAGTTCAGGACGAGGTTGGCATCGGGAAGAGGGGGTTGGTGGATGGTGACCGTGTTCAGGCGGTTCCAATCGGTCCAATCAAGATTGAATTCGAGGTTCCACGCCGAAGTGGGACGCCAGGAAACCCCGAAGACGATGTTTTGGGGGAACTTGAACTCCGCCCAAGCGTCGGGGTTTGCGCTGAAATCCGGGGCCGTCACGTCGGTGGACCCGGTCAAGTCCACGGTGGTGGCACTCCGATAGTTGATGCCAAACTGGAGCTGGGGAATCGGCTTCCACAGAAGGCCCGCGTTGAATCCCAACCCGACGCCGTTTCCGTCGAACTGGAAATTGTCTCCGTAACCGGGCACCGGAGCCGCGAGTCCGCGCTGGAGATCGGTGTCCGCATAGTTGATGGTCATGCCCCCGGCGATGGACCATTCCTCGTTGATCTTCCAGGCGACCACTGGATTGGCCGTGAAGTAGGTCAGGCGACCCTGGGTCGCGATGGTCCGAAACCCGGAATCCTCCGACCATTCGGAACTCAATCCGTAGGGGGAATAGACCCCGAATCCGAATGACACGGGGAGCTTTTCCGCGCTGTAGGTGTAGAACAGCTGCGGGACGGCGTGCAGGTCCTTTTCGTTGTTGAATTGGCCTCCCTGGGGATTTTCGTAGGAGACATTCAGCTTGAGCCCGTAGACGCCGGCACGGATTTGTTGTCCTGACAGCTGGGTGATGCCCGCGGGATTGTAATAGATTGCCGACGGATTATCGGCCGTCGCCGCAAAGGCCTCACCCCGGGCGGTGGCAAAGGCATCCTGATCGGGGAGGCGAAAGCCGCTGGCCAGGGTGATGCCGGCGGGAGAAGATAACAGGAGCGCGGCCAGGATGGGGACCGGGCGACGCGTTTCAATGCGGGTGGATTTCATGTGGGGTTGGCTGGACTGAGCGGGAGGGGCACGTGGAAGCCTTGAGGGGCACGGAGTCGGAGATCATTTCAGCACGCGCCGCCTGGCGGAAGAAGTCATTCACACCCGTGCGCTCGGTGATCCATTCCCCGAGCCGGGGAAACAGGGCGGTCAGGGCAAGGACGGGTTCGATGGGGTAACGGCTCAAGGTGATCTCCGGTACGTCCCTCAGCACGGCCCGAACCACCGCGCTGCAGACGCGTTGCGGGGTGCAGCTTCCGAGAAACGGCGGCGCGTTCCGACCGGTCTGCTGCTTCAGTCGGGTGTAGATCCCCGCCTCGACAAAACCGGGCGTGACGGCGGAGGCGCTGACCCCGGTGCCGCGGTAGGTGTTCCGCAGGGACTGGGTGAAAGCGCTGAGAGCGGCCTTGGTGGCCGCGTAGGGCTCCTGGAAGCCGGGACCCGATTTTCCGGCCAGGGAGGAAATGTTGACGATATGCCCGCGCTTGCGGTCGAGCATGCCGGGAATTACCAGCCTCGTGAGATCCATGGGAGCTTCCAGGTTGACCCGGAGGACCTCCAGAATTCGGTCCAGCGACAATTCATGGTAGGCCGAGGAGAATTCGACACCGGCATTATTGATCAGAAGGTCGATGGAGCCGAAATATGTGAGGGCGGTTTCGATCACCCGGGTCCGTTCGGCGGCGACACGAAGGTCCGCCACCAGGATTTCAGACCGACCGGGAAACCCCTGGATTGCAGCCCGAAGCTCCGCGAGCCCGACCCCGGGAAAAGCGACCAAAAGGAGGTGCATGCCCTCCGCTGCCAGCGCCTTGGTAAGGTGGGTGCCCAATCCGCCATTGGCACCGGTCAGAATTGCTGTGGCTCCGGCCAGGGGTCGCATGTGGTTGGTCGAATCCGGCGCGTCCCCGAACCGCGAAAGATCCGGGACTGACGCGCCGTTGGATCCCGCACCATTGCTGCACGGGCCGTCCGAGCTTGGCAAGCGGCTTCGGGAATTCGAAGGGTAACTACTTACCTACTTCTCAGGATTCCCTCCGACTATGCCGCCGCAGCGGAGGGGGGCCCGGGGCGGGCATTGGTTCCCCAATACTGGGCAAGCGACCGGAACAGTTGGAGGAACTCCCGGGAAGTAGTCGGCTTCACAAAGTACCCGGTGACCCCAAGACTGTAGATTCTTTCCTTGTCGGCTTCGTGGGGTGAACTGGTCAATACGACCACGGGAACCGAGGAAAGGGACGGATCCTGGCGAAGCTCCCTGAGAAACTCCGCGCCGTTCATCCGCGGAAGGTTGATGTCCAACACAATCAGGAACGGGCGGGGACCGGACTTGCCGCGCAGGTGTTCGAGGGCTTCTTCGCCGTTGGAAGCGACGACAATGGGGGGGGCGGCCCGCAGTTCCTTCAGAGCTCGCTTGACGCTGAGCACGTCCACTTCGTCATCCTCGACGAGCAGAAGCGGGCGTCGTTCCCCGCAGAATTCCTGCATTTGCGCCGCCAGTCGCTCGTTCTCCTCCCAATGCATGGCATAGCGCATGAGTTCATGCATGCCGGTAATGCCCAGCTTGTTTCGGATGTTGGCGCGGTGGACGTCGACGGTGCGGGCGCTGATCTCGAGTTTGCGCCCGATTTCCTTCGCTTCGAAGCCGCGCCCCGTCAGCCGGAATATCTCCCGTTCCCGTCCTGTGAGGGAGGTGACGGGATCCCGTTCACCGCCGAGGTTCTGTTGGAATGGACCCAGGATTTGCTTGAGTTGGTCGGGACCGAAGGCGAACTCGCCGGCACCCACCGCGGCAATAGCTTGGGAAAGCGTCGCCGCGTCCGTGGATGAGGGAAGGTATCCTGCGGCGCCCGCCTGGAGGGCGCGCAACGCACCCGCGCCGTCGGGCATTCCCGAGACGACGAGCACCCGGGGTCGGCCTGAAAGAGCGGCTCCCTCACGAATCAGGACCTCCAATTCGGGCCAGTCTATGCATTCATCGGCGACGATGACGTCCGGTTGGTGGGACCGGATTTCACCGGGTGCCTGGACCGGGTCGGTGGTGTTCCCAACCAAGGTGACGTTGGGCATCCGGGTCAGGCAGGCACGCAGCCCGGCCCCCAAAAGCGTGCAAGACTCGATGAGGTATACGCGGATTGGCATGTTCGGCGCGTGGATGACATCGGCCGGGAGGCCGATCTTGAGGTTGAGGAGAAACGAAGGTCCGCGGTTCGTACCCAAGGGCGTGGTCCCGGGAATCCGGGACAATGGGTACCGGCGATGCGGTAACGGTGGCTCTGATCGTTGAAAAATGCCATCGGAATCGGTGTGGAGGGAAAGCGATGATTCTCGAGATTTGGCGAAGGCAGGTGTTCACCCGGAGGTGAGGAATGCGGGGATACGTGGAGTTGCGTACGTGTTGGATGCCTTGTCTAAAGGTTTCAAGTATTGTGCGCCGCAGTTTCCCCAACATGATTCGGGGAGGTTCGTTCCTCCCATCCGGTGGACACAGTTCATCCGGAACGAAGTGTGCCGGCGGCACCATCCCGCACGGAAAACTTCACCGGTCCCGGTTCCCAGGGCTGTTCCGACGCATGAGTCTGGGTGATCCAGTGGGGGGTGTGGCGACTTCCTTTGGACTCTATTGTCGATCCCCTGCCTGCCATGGAAATTCCAGATTTTGACACGGCGTTGGACTCCCTGTTGGCGGCGGACTCGCGGTATGCTCGTGAGGCGTATCACTTCGTTCGGGAGGTGCTGGAGGCGAGCCAGACCAGTCGTCGAGCCCGGGGCCACCGCGCCAGTGAACAGGTCGGCGCCCGTGAGCTTCTGGCGCGCATTCGTGTGGATGCCATCGACCAATTTGGACCCATGACGTGTGCCGTCTTTGAGGCCTGGGGTGTCCGTTCCTGCGAAGACTTCGGGGAAATCGTGTTCAACATGATGTCCGAGCGGATCATCTTGCGGGGCCGTCGGGATCGTCGTGAGGATTTCCAGGCCGGGTTCGATTTTTCCGAGGCGTTCCGGGCTCCCTTTGTGCCGTGTCGTGAGGCCGCCTTGGTGGACGGTTGAGTCCGTTGAATTCCGCTGATCCCGGCTGGGTGTGGAGCTTCTTGGCTCCGCGGGTGAAATTGGCCATGGTTGGCCCATGGCAAACGGCGTGATGATCGTGCTTGGAGTCTCCGGCTCCATTGCGGTTCACAAGGCGGTGGACCTGACGAGTCTCCTCACCAAGGGAGGTGCGGAGGTTCGTGTTGTCATGACGTCCGACGCACAACGCTTTGTCACGCCTCTTCCCTTCAAGACATTGTCACGGAATCCGGTGGTGGTGGATTTGTACGACGAAGAGGAGGGATGGAAGCCGGCTCACATCCGTCTCGCGGATGATGCCGCTCTCCTGTTGGTGGCGCCGGCGACGGCCCACACGATTGCGCGCATGGCCCTGGGACTGGCGGATGACGCCCTCTCCAATATCGCGCTGGCCCTGAATGCCAGGGCCCGGGTGCTCATCGCGCCTGCAATGAATGGGCGGATGTGGCAGCATCCGGCCACGCAGGTCCATGTGGAGACGCTTCGCGGCCGGGGATGCGAGTTTATCGGTCCCGAGGAGGGGTTGCTTTCCTGCGGGTACGAGGGGATCGGCCGACTTTGGCCGGTCGAGGAAATTGCAGCCCGGGCGCTGTCGTTGGCGCGGGGCGCCTGACGGCGTTCCCGGCACGGAAGTTGCCCTGCCCGTATCATGTCCACCGTCGCCACCTGGTCGGATCTTCGCACACGACTGGCTTCCGTCCGGGCAATGGCCGCGACCCGCCCGCCGCCACCGGAGGTGTTCCTGCGTCGAATTCGGTTTGTGGAGCGCGGAGTCGGACTGCCGGTGAAGGCGGTGGTGCTGGTCTTCCTCCTGATCGCCCTCTTCTTTACGGACTGGTTTTCGGCCTTGTCGCCGATGAATGAGGATGTGCCGACGTACATCCGGACGTTCTTTCTAATCTACTTCGCCCTCAACGTTGGCGGTGGGTTGATCCTTTGGGGAATGGACGACGTTTCCCCAAAATTGGTGGTCCGGGTCACCTACATCATGGCGGTTCTGGACGCCGCCATGCTGGCCCTGTTGACAATGGTCATGGGGGGATTCGACAGCGTTCTTTACTGGGTGTTCCTGGGGTTGGTGGTGCGAAACGCCGCCATCATTCCGCATGCCGACGTGCAGGTGATGGTCAATCTGATCGTGAGCGCCCTCTACCTGGTGGCCGGGGTCCTGGAACTTATGGCAATGGCCAGTGCGAAGGAGTTGATCCGCGGCACCGGCCGGGGAACGGTGACGGGCGGGGTTTTCGATGAGAGCGACGTGCCGGTGACCGAGTCCCTCGTTTTGCGTCTTCTCCTGATGGTGCTGATGACCGCCTGCTGTGCCGGCATCCAGATCCTTGTTGACCGGCAGCGACAGCGGGAATGGGAGGCCCGCGAATTCAGCATCAAGCAGCAGCAGTTGGAGGCGGCCGGACGCCTTGCGGCTGAGATTGCCCATCAGCTCAAGAATCCTCTCGGGATCATCAACAACGCGGCGTTCACCCTCCAGCGGACGGTCAAGGAAGGAAAAACCATCACCCAGCAGATCAGCATCATCCGGGAGGAGGTCAACCGGTCGGACCGGATCATCACGGAATTGATGGGATATGCGCGGCTGGCGGAAGGGCGGGTGGAGAAGGTGAATCTGAACGAGGAATTGGACCGGGCGGTGGAGTTGGTGCTTCCCCCGGCTGCGAAGTTCGATATCCGGGTCCATCGGGATTTGCAGCCTGGAATTCCCCTGCTGCTGGGGCAGCGCGCCCATTTTGCCGAGGTGTTCGCCAATCTGCTGACGAATGCCCGGGAGGCAATGGACGGGCGTGGGGAGATTTTTTTGGAGACCGGTACCACGGAGGATTTCTCCGTGATGATTTCCGTTCGGGATACCGGGCCTGGCATACCACCCGACAAGATTTCGCAGGTGTTTGAGCCTTATTTCACCACCAAGGAGCGGGGGACGGGGCTCGGGCTTGCCATCGTCAAACACAACACGCAGATGTACGGAGGGTCCGTTGAGGTGGAATCGGTGCTTGGAAAGGGCACCCGGTTCACGATTAGGTTGCCGGCCCGCTCGCTGATGAGACTACGGAAATGAAGATTCCTCCCCTGCTCGTCGTGGATGACGAGAAGAACATGCGCCTCACGCTCGAGACCGTTCTCCGTGATGAGGGGTACGAGGTGATCCTCGCCGATTCCGCCGAGGCCGGGCTCAAACGTCTCGCGGATGATGAGGTCTTTCTCGTCATTTCGGACGCAAGGCTCGGAGGAATGAGTGGCTACGAGTTTCTGAAGGAGGTGGTGCAGCGACATCCGCGTGTCCCCGTTCTGATCATTACCGCCTACGCCACTCCGAAGCTGGCTGTGGAGGCCATCAAGAACGGGGCGGTGGATTACCTCGCAAAGCCCTTCGAACCGGGTGAGTTGATCCATGCGGTCAGCCGCTGCGCGGAACGGTATCGGTTGCTCGCTGAAAACGCCGCACTGCGGGCCCAGGCCGGGGAGCCCTATCGGCTTGACCACCTGATTGGTGAAGCGCCCAAGATCCGCGAGCTTCGCCAGTTGATCCAGACCGTCGCCCCCACCGACGCCACGGTGCTGATCCTGGGGGAGAGCGGCACGGGAAAGGAACTCATCGCCGGTGCGCTCCACGCCCTGAGCCGCAGGGCGGCCCATCCCTACGTCCGGCTCAATTGCGCTGCAATTCCTGAGACTCTTCTGGAGAGCGAATTGTTCGGGTACGAGCGGGGTGCCTTTACCGGGGCCCATCGGACCAAGCGGGGGTTGGTTGAGGAGGCGGACGGGGGGACCATTTTTCTTGATGAGATCGGCGACATGAGCCGCCCTCTGCAGGCCAAGCTTCTGCGTTTTTTGGAGGATGGCTCGTTCACGCGGGTGGGGGGGACCCAGGAGTTGAAGGTCAATGTGCGGCTCATCGCGGCCACAAACCGCAATATCGTGGAGGCGATCCAGAAGGGCGATTTTCGTGAGGACCTGTTTCACCGGTTGAACGTCATCCAGTTTCGTCCCTCGCCCTTGCGGGAGCGCGGATCGGATATTCTTCTGCTGGCCCAGTTCTTCCTTCGTCACTTTTCAGCACGCCTGGGAAGGACCATCACCGCGATTACCCCGGCGGCCCAGTCGGCGTTGCTGGCCCACTCCTGGCCGGGCAATGTCCGCGAGCTGCGCAATGTGATGGAACGTGCGGTGATCCTTGAGACCGGGGACCAGATCCGGCCGGCGAGCCTGCCTGATTTCGAGGTGGAGTCGCGACTTCGCAAGGGTCCGGTTCCCACCCGGGCGACACCCGCGGGTTCTGCATCGGGTTCCCTGGGCGAGGCCCTGGTGCTGTTTGAGCGCGAGTTGATCCTTGGCGCCTTGCAGCGGACGGGGGGCAACCTTTCCCGTGCGGCCCAGCAACTCGACCTTTCCCGGCACGCCCTGAGGTATCGGATGAGCCGGCTGAATCTGGGGGTTGATGGGATCGTTGACGACGAGTCCGATTCCTCTTCAGTCTCCTCCCCCAAATGATGACTGTCGTCCGCGGACTGCTGGCGGCGCTGCCGGATGCATCGCTGTTGCCGAACGCCCTGCCGACCCAGACCCGGGATTCGTTGCGAGGCGTCCTTCCGGTGATGGTCGCGGTCCTGGCCGTGGTGGTGGTGGTGGTCTTCTGGGCCGTCTTTCTCCGAAAATCTCCGGCCACCCGTCGCCGGGGTTATCTGGTGGACGGGGACGCGCCCGGTGGGCGCCATTCGTCGTCCGGACGCCGCCGTCGGCGGCGTCGGAGGGAGCATCGGACGAGCAACCCCACTCGTGCGGAAACCGGAGGGTTGCCTCCCGCCGGTGCGGGGGGAACGGGATCAACGGTCCTGTGAACGCCGCGGTTAGTGAACAGATCACGCGGAACAGCGCCTCCAACCTCGCGCTCGCGTTCATCGTGCTCCCGCCGGATCGGCGTGCCTCAATGAGTGCCCTGTATGCGTTCTGCCGGGAAGTGGACGACGTTGCCGACGACGAAACGCGTCCGGTGGAGGAACGCAGGGCGGCCTTGCAGGCATGGCGCGACGACGTGTCGCGGGCCTGTGACGGAAGGGAACCCTCATTTCCCGTGAATCAGGAGTTGCGTCCGGTCATCGCCCGCCACGGACTTCCGTTTCATCTCTTTGACGAGCTGATCCAGGGAGTGGAAATGGACCTCGACCGGCAGCGATACGAAACGTACGTCGAGTTGGAGAAGTATTGCTACCGAGTCGCGTCCGTGGTGGGACTGTTGAGCATCGAAATCTTCGGATACCGGGACGCCGGATGCCGGGACTATGCGGATGCGCTCGGCAAGGCGCTGCAGTTTACCAACATCCTCAGGGACGTCGGCAATGATGCGCGCCGGGGGCGGGTTTACCTGCCCGAGGAGGAACTCCAGCGTCACGGTGTCACTGCGTCGGACATCCTGGCGGGGCGCAGGCCGGGGGGCTTTGAATCCCTTGCCGAGTCCTTTGCGACGCGAACCCGCCAGTACTATGCGCTTGCCCGCGGCCGTCTCCCGGCAGTGGACCGGAGATCCATGGTGGCGGCGGAGTTGATGGGGTCCGTCTACTGGGCCTTGTTTCGAAGGTTGGAGCGCCGGCATTTCCCGGTACTGGCTCCGGAACCTGTACGCCTCAGCAAGCCCAGAAAGCTTGCATTGCTGCTCCTGGCTTGGATTCGCGTGAAGACGGGAATCCCGCTTGCGAGCTATGGCTGCTGACCCGGGATGAGCCCGTATCGGCCACCGTTCTGGCTGCGCGGGGCACATTCTCAAACCTTGTGGCCCACCCTTTTTCGCCGGGTTCGCGACGTCCAATACACCCGGGAGCGCCTGGAGTTGCCCGACGGCGATTTCCTGGATCTGGACTGGTCGCGGGTTGGATCCAACCGGGTGGTCCTGGTGGCGCACGGCTTGGAGGGGAGCTCCCAGGCCGTTTACGTTCGCGGTCTGGTGCGGGCCCTCAATCGACGGAAATGGGACGCGCTCGCCTGGAATCTGCGCGGGTGTTCTGGGGAACCCAACCGGCTTCCCCGGTCCTATCACAGCGGCGCTTCAGAGGATCTGGCGGCGGTGGTGCAGCGAGTCGTGGGGCTTGGATATCGGTTGATCGCTGTCGTGGGATTCAGCCTTGGGGGCAACCTTACACTGAAATTCCTCGGAGAAGGCCGTCCCGAGGCCTGTTGCGTCGCCGTGGGTGTGGGCATCTCCGTGCCGTGCGACCTGCACGGAGCGGCGGAAAGGCTTTCCCGGCCGGAGTGCGCCTTCTACCTCCGACGATTCCTCCGCACCATGGTCCCGAGAATGTCCGAAAAGAGACGACGATTTGGCACGGGATTTCCTGCGGTGTCGTCCGATGCGATCCGCACGTTTCGCGACTTTGACGATCAATTTACCGCCCCCCTCCATGGCTTTCGCGACGCCGCCGACTACTGGCGCCAATGTTCCTCGCTCGGATTCCTGGGTGGAATCCAGGTGCCGACCCTGATTCTGAGCGCCGGTGATGACCCTTTTCTCTCCCCGGGATGCTTTCCAAGGGACGCGGCGAAGTCCAACGGCCGCCTGACGGTCGAGGTTCCGATGCGGGGAGGGCATGTGGGCTTCGTCGGCGGGAGCCCGGTGTCGTCCGAGTATTGGAGCGAAGGGAGAATCGCCAAGTTTCTGGAGGATTCCCTTGGGGAATCCTGACCTGGAGAGATCAACGGCGTTCGTCGCGAGACCAACGAGGCCCGGCGAGCCTGAAGCCTTCGGCAGGAGAAGGGGTTTGAACGAACGAGGCTAGAGCGTCCGAAGGACCCGGGATGCCGCCCGGATCGTGGATTCAATGTCATCCGGAGTATGCGCGGTGGAAATGAAGCCTGCTTCGAACTGCGAGGGTGCCAGGTAGATTCCCGCGTCGAGCATCCCGTGGAAAAACCTCCCGAAGCGGTCCCGGTCGGCGAGGAGGGCGTCGGACAGGTTGTGGACCGGGCGTGATGTGAAATAACCGCAAAACATGGATCCAATTCGCTGCCAGTGGACGTCCACTCCCGAGGCTTTTGCCGCGTCCCGCATTCCGATTTCCAACTGGGTGCCGAGGGATTCCAGAACCTCGTACGCGTTTCCCGCGGCGAGCTCGTCGAGGGTGGCGAGACCGGCGGCCATGGCGAGAGGGTTCCCGCTCAGTGTGCCGGCCTGGTAAACCGGTCCGAGGGGCGCGAGGTGGTCCATGATTTCCGCCCGGCCCCCGACGGCCCCCACCGGCAGGCCTCCGCCGATGATCTTCCCGAAGCAACTCAGGTCCGGATGGAGTCCGAAGTGTCCCTGGGCTCCGTCGGGACCGAGACGAAATCCGGTCATGACCTCATCGCAGATGAGCAGGGCACCGTGGTTGCGGCAGAGTTGTTCCAGCAGTTCGTAGTATCCGGGGCGGGGCAGGTACAGACCCGCATTGGCAGGCACCCCCTCAACGATCACGGCGGCGATCTCGCGACCTTTCGTCGCAAAGGTCTGGCGGAGTGCGTCCGGATCATTGTAGGGCAGAACGAGGGTAAGTTGAGCCAGGGCGGCGGGGACGCCAGCGCTGTCGGGCTGTCCCAGCGTCAGCGCGCCCGAACCGGCCCGGACCAGCAGGGAATCGGCGTGTCCGTGGTAGCATCCGTCGAACTTCACGATCAGATCCCGGCGCGTGAATCCCCGGGCCAATCGGATCGCCGTCATGCAGGCTTCGGTTCCGGAATTGCAGAAGCGGAGACGTTCGAGTCCGGGTACTGCCTGTTTGACCCGCTGCGCGAGGGAGATCTCGCCCGCGTGTGGAGTTCCGAAACTCGTGCCCCGGTCCGCGGCGGCACGAACGGCTTCAAGGACGCCGCGGGGGGCGTGCCCAAGGATGGCGGGGCCCCAAGTGCATACGTAGTCCAGCAGGCGGTTTCCGTCGACATCGGTGAGCCACGCGCCCTCAGCGGATTCCACGAAGAACGGCTGCCCACCCACGGCGCGGAAGGCCCGGACGGGGGAATTGACACCCCCGGGGAAGTGCTGAAGGGCGTCGGCAAACAGGGCGGAGGACCGATTTCGGTGCGGCATGGACGAAGAATATCGGGAATCGGATCCCCGGCGAGTCATGAACCGGGGACGAGGGAAGTCCGGGGCAGCCCCAGGGAGCTATTGTGGAGACGCAACGGGAGGGGACACCGACTTTCCCTCCTGAATTCGGCGAATCGCCGCCTCCGCGGCCTCCCGGAGCTGGGGAGGCGACGAAATCTCGCGCAGTTGCGGAATTGCATTGGAGGCGGCGGGACCGATGTCCGCCAGGGCGGCGAGCATCTCCGGCGAAACATCCTGGAGTCTTACGAGTTGTTCGAGCACCTGGGGTTCCGCGATACCCGTGATTTCCCACAATGCAAGCGCGGCCTGCGACCGGCGCATCGGTCCTGGGCCCCCGCGCAGCAGGGTCTCCAGGTAGGGCTTTGCGGATTGGGCACGGGGCCCCGCCGCCGAGAAAAAGGCGGGGGCGATCAAGCCGGAAAGATCAGCGTTCCGTCGCAAGGCGGCCACCAGCGCCTGGGTTGCGGTTTCGGCCAGCGAGGGATCGATTCGGAGGAGGGCATAGGCAGCCCCCGCCGAAACGTGCCGATACGGGTCGCTTAGGAGTTGTTGTATCTGGGGAATGGCCGCGTGGGCCCGCGGGCCGAACTCCGCGATGGAAATGGTCATGTTGGCGCGGACTTCCCCGTCCCCGTCCGACAGTGCCGGGAGCAGCATCGCCGGATGGAGTCCCGGATGGTTGGTCAGATCTCCGAATCGTTGTGCCGCGTAGAACCGCTCGGTTTGATGGGCGCTGGAAAGCAAGGTGATGGCGTTGGAAAGGGCCGGGCTCCGATCGAGGTCGATCCGGGCGAGGGCCATGATCGCCGCCGCCCGTTTGTCCACGGCAGAGCGATCCGCAGCGATTCGTCGTAGTGTGGGTATCGCGTTGCTGGCGGCGGGCCCCAGTGTTCCGAGCATCCAGATTGCTGCATCCCGTTCCGAGGATTGGTTCCCCGGCGTGGGAAGATAGGAGTGCAGGGACGATGGAACCCAGGATCGAAGGCGGGTCCATAGTGCCCAATCGCGCCACGAATGGGCGTTCAGGGCCATCAGGAGGGGTTCCACCGCCTTGGGGCCGGCCGCGAGGATCGCGTCGCGCTCGAGATTCGGCCGACCGGGCCAACTGGGATTGAGGGACGACAGCGCAACGGGAAGGGCGGTTCGGGGTCCTGACCGACGTCCCGTGAGTTGAACGACCCCCGCGGTAAGCAGTCCGAGGACGAGGGCTGCGCCAATCCAGAATGGACGATTCATTTGGCGACCATTTCAATTCCGGGCGCGGGCGGCTTCCGGATGCGGTGGGACCGTCACTCGCCCGCCGCCCGTTCAATGCGGGCGCCCAGTTGCCGGAGCTTGTCTTCCATTCGTTCGTATCCCCGGTCCAGATGGTAGATGCGGTGAACCTGGGTCGTGCCACGGGCCGCGAGGCCTGCGATCACAAGCGCTGCGCTCGCCCGCAGATCACTGGCCATGACGGGAGCGCCGCTCATGGGGCGTCCTCCCTTGACGATGGCATTGGGTCCCTCAATGGCGATGTCGGCTCCCAACCGCATCAACTCCGCCACGTGCATGAATCGGGATTCAAAGATGCGTTCCGTGATGACGCTGATTCCCGGGGCAAGGGCCATGAGAGCCATGAACTGCGCTTGAACATCGGTGGGGAAACCGGCGTAGGGCTGAGTGGTGACATCCGCGGGCTTCAAGCGCCCGGGGCGCGTGACTCGCAGGGTGGTTCCCTTTCGTTCGATCCTCACCCCCGCCTCCCGAAGCTTGTCGAGCACAGCGGCAAAGTGTTCCGGCCGGGTTCCGTGCAGGGTGACATCCCCCTTCGTCGCAGCCGCGGCGCAAAGAAAGGTGCACGCCTCGATCCGGTCGGGAATCACCTCGTGATCGGCGCCATGCAATTCCGGGACGCCGGTGACGGTGAGCGTCGGGCTTCCGATGCCGCTGATCTTCGCGCCCATGGCCACGAGGAACTGGCAGAGATCCACGACCTCCGGTTCGCAGGCAGCGCTTTCGATGATCGTGACCCCGTCCGCGAGAACTGCGGCCATGAGGATGTTGGCGGTCCCGAGGACCGTCGGTCCGGCACGGCCCCCGAGGAATATGGTGTTCCCGGTGAGCTTTCGGGCCCTGGCGTGGATGTAGCCTCCTTCGATCTGGATCCTGGTGCCCAGCGCCGTGAGTCCCTTCAGGTGAAGGTCAATCGGGCGGGTGCCGATGACACAGCCGCCGGGCAGGGACACGCTGGCGGCCCGTCGTCGGCCGAGCAGGGGGCCGAGAATGCAGATGCTGCCGCGCATCTTTCGGATGAGATCGTAATCTCCAAATCCCTTGATCCGGGCGGCGCGGACCGTGACGACGTCCCCTGACCAGGCCACCTCGGCGCCGAGGGATTCCAAGATCCGGACCATGAAGGCGACGTCGCTGAGGTTGGGAACCCGACGGAGGGTGCAGGTTTCCCCGGTCAGCAACGTGGCGGCCATGATCGGCAGCACGGCGTTCTTGGAGCCGCTGATGGTGACGTCGCCCCTCAGGGGAGTTCCCCCTTTTATGATGAAACTGTCCATGGATTGGAGAATTGCCGGCCGGAGATCGGACTAATCCGTTGGCGGGCGGACGATGAGAACGCGATCCCGACCGGACAAGTCTTTCTCGACGACTTCGGTCATCCACCCGGCACCTTCGAAGAGTTCCTTCAAGGCCGATGCCTGGCCGTCCCCGAATTCCGCCATCAATTTTCCCCCCGGGCGAAGCCAGTCCGCGGCCTCCAGCGCGAGGCGCCGGTAAAACGCCAACCCATCGGAACCGCCGTCCAATGCAATCCGCGGATCGTAGTCTCGGACCTCGGGCTCCAAGGTCGCAATTTCGGACGTGGGGATGTACGGGGGGTTGGTGACCACCAGGGAGAACCGGCGACGAAGAACCGGGACCCGCCCCTCCAGGGCGGCGAAGCCGTCCCCTTCGTGAAACTGGATTCCCCCGGTGCCATTGGATACGGCGTTCCGGCGTGCGACGGCGAGGGCGCCCTGTGAAATGTCCAGGGCGTGGACTTCCGACTCGGGTACCGCCTGGGCGAGGGCGATCGCGAGGCAGCCGGATCCGGTCCCGAAGTCCAGGGCGACGGGGACCCTGTCCGGGGGCGCTTCCTTCAGGTTCTGGATCGCCAATTGGGCAAGAACTTCGGTTTCGGGGCGGGGAACGAGGACCTCGGGAGTCACCTGAAGATTGAGGTTCAGGAACCCCGTGGTTCCCGTGAGATGCTGAAGAGGTTCCCGGCGTCCGCGCCGCCGCACCAAATCACGGGCGACCGCGAGATCCGCCTCAGGAATCACTTGATCGAAATCCAAATACAGGCGCAACCGGGGCTTTTTCAGGACATGGGAAACGATCAATTCGGCATTGAGGCGCGCGGATTCCACGCCGCGCTCCGCGAGGTAGGCGGCGCTTCGTTGCAGGACGTCCAGTACGGTCATGGCCAAGGCAACACACTTTTCCCGTCCAGCCCTGACCGCAAGCCAGCAATCCACCCCGGCCGTTCGTCTGTTGCTTGATTGGCGGGGTCCCTGACGCGACGATGCCGGGATGGATCCGTTGGAATCCCAGCTGGAAACGTTTCTCCGACAGCCGCCGACCGTGGGGGCCGGCGTCTATATCGCGTCGACGGCGGTCGTCGTGGGTGACGTCACGCTGGGGGATCACAGCAGCGTCTGGTATGGGGCGGTCCTTCGCGGGGACATCAACCGGATCCTCGTGGGGCATCACAGCAATGTTCAGGACAATGCAGTGCTTCACCTTGCGGACGACTTTCCCTGTCGGGTGGGCGCGTGGGTGACCATTGGCCATTCGGCCATCGTTCATGCGTGCACCATTGGAGATGAATGTCTGGTGGGAATGGGGGCGACCATCCTGGATGGTGCCGAAATTGGCACCCAATGCCTGATCGGGGCCAACGCGCTGGTCCGGCAGGGAATGCGCATTCCTCCGGGATCCCTGGTGGTTGGATCTCCCGCGGTGGTCAAACGAGCCCTGTCCCCGGAGGAACGGGCGGGCCTCAAGCACTGGGCACACAAGTACGTGGTCAATGGGGCCTATTGTCTGAAGCACGGAATCGAAGTGGGCGGGCCGCGCGGAACGGGAGTTGCCGGCGCCTCTTCACGGTTGAAGTGAATCTGGGACCCGTGGCTCGAGGGAGGGGACGGGGAGGTGGGTTCAATTCCCACCGGATCCGGGATTGTCCGCGTTCGGGGCCGGTCGTTGTTTCCGGGCAGTGATGGTTCCGCAGAAGTTGTTGTCGGAGCCCTTGGCAAGGGATGGGTAAGAATCCAAGCTGACTCCATGCAATCCAACGACCTTTCCACAGTTCCGCCGTCTGACCCGACGCGGGCCTATCATTACCGGGATGGCTTGTATGCTGCCGACCTGATTGCGGCGGCATTGGTCCACTTTGATCTCTTTACCGCGCTGGCACACCAACCCGCCACCCTCGCCGCGATCCAGGCCCGGCACGGCTTTGCGGAACGTCCGGCGGACGTCCTGATGACCCTCTGCGTGGCCAACGGATTCCTGGAACGGGATGCGATGGGCGTGTACCGGGTGACCGGGACCGGTCGGGATTTCCTGACGGATGGCTCCCCCTGGAACCTCACGCCATATTATTCCTCGTTGAAGGATCGCCCATTGACCCAGGATTTCGTTCGAGTGCTGACCTCGGGGAGACCGGCGAACTGGGGAGGCGCCAGCGACACCTTCGATTGGCACAAGGCGATGGAGGGAGAGGCGTTTGCCCGGATGTTCACCGCGACCATGGATTGCCGGGGGCGACTGCTGGGGCCCGCGCTTGCCCGAGGCCTGGATCTCGCGGGGCGTCGCCGGGTGCTTGATATCGCGGGCGGCTCCGGCATCTATGCGTGCGCTCTGGTGCAACAGCATCCGGGCCTGCAGGCCACCGTGTTTGAGCAGCCTCCGGTGGACCGTCTTGCGGGCGCAAGGATCGCGGAACTGGGTTTCTCCGACCGCATTTCGGTGAAGGCCGGAAACATGTTTCGCGATCCATTTCCACCGGACTGCGATGTGCATCTCTTTTCCAACGTCCTCCACGACTGGGAGGCGCCCGAAGTGGCGGAACTTCTCAGGCGTTCCCATGATGCTTTGCCGCGAGGAGGGATTCTGGTCATCCATGATGCCTTCATCAATGCGGAGAAGACCGGCCCGCTGGCGGTTGCCGAATACTCCGCGTTGCTGATGCACTCCACCCAGGGAAAGTGCTATTCGACCGGGGAATATTCGGAGTTGCTGTCCGGGTCCGGCTTTGCGGTCGGGGCCTATTCGGGCACCCTCGCAAACCGCGGGTTCATGACCGCTCGGAAATTGTGATTCCCCCGCGACGGGATCGGCGGCGCGAGGGGGAGGCCGGATTCAGGCCGCAACGGCTTCGGTGCGCGGTCCGGGTTCCACCCATTTCCCGTGCTCCTTGATCAGGTCCACCAGGCGGTCCACGGCTTCGTCCTCGGGAATGTTGAACTTCACCGGCTTCTTGCCGACGTAAAGATTGATCTTGTTCGGGGCGCCACCGACGTATCCGAAGTCGGCGTCAGCCATTTCGCCGGGACCGTTTACAATGCATCCCATGATCGCAATCTTGACCCCTTTGAGGTGATCGGTGCGCGACTTGATACGAGCCGTCACGGTCTGGAGATTGAACAGCGTTCGTCCGCAACTGGGGCAGGCGACGTAATCGGTCTTGAAGGAACGGCAGCCGGCGGCCTGGAGAATGTTGAAGGCGAGGCGCAGGGATTGGCCCGGCCCAGGTTCCCCGCGCACCAGGACGGCGTCCCCGATCCCGTCGGCGAGCAGGGCGCCCAGATTGACGGCGGCGCGAAGCAGGGCGACTTCGGGAGACAACGGTGTGGCGTCCAGCCCCAGGCAATCCTTGAGAAGAATCGGGTTCTGCCGCCCGAGCTGTTTCAGTCGCAGCGCCAGGAGCCGGTAGGCCGTGACGGGCGGGAGCGGAGTGCCGTCGGCGACCGCCACCCATTGGGTGTCGCAAGGAATCGAGTCCGGCCCTAGGGGTGTGAGGGGATTCAATTCCAGAAGATTGAGATCCTCGTAAGCGGCCTCGGGCCGTACATCCGCCTTGGCCGGGATCCTGGGAGCAACCGCGTCAAACGTCGCCTGTGTCACCACGACGCGGACGGTCTGTTCACCGCCGGCGCGCACGGAGCCCAAATCTGTTTCCGGAGTGGATCGTCGCTCGTAGTGGAAGGGGTCGAAGGGGTAATCCGTGGGCCCGACATCCCGCGAGGTGGAGGGGGTCGCGGTCACGAGTCGAGGGATCTGCTCCAATAGATCCTTGCAGACCGCGATCTCGCGGGGGCTGTCCTCGGTCAGGGAAACCCGGATGGTATCCCCAATACCGTCACAGAGCAGGGAACCGATTCCGATGGCGGACTTGATTCGCCCGTCCTCACCCTCACCGGCCTCGGTCACGCCGAGGTGGAGGGGATAATTCCAGTCGGGGCCCTCCTCCTCCAGCCGGGCGGCCAGAAGCCGGTAGCACTCGATCATCACCTTGGGATTCGACGACTTCATCGAGAAGACGAAGTTGTGGAAGTCGTATCGGCGGCAGATTCGGGCAAATTCGAGGGCACTTTCCACCATGCCGAGCGGGGAATCCCCGTAGCGGTTCATGATCCGGTCGCTGAGGGAGCCATGGTTGGTTCCGATTCGGAGTGCCCGACCGAGCCGTTTGGCCTCCAGCACCAGCGGAGTGAACGCGCGTTCGATGCGCTCCAGCTCCGCCGCGTACTCGGAATCGGTGTACTCAATGACCGCGAATTTCTTCTTGTCGGCGTAGTTGCCCGGATTGACGCGGACCTTTTCCACCCATTTGACCGCTTCCATCGCCGCCTCTGGCTTGAAGTGAATGTCGGCGACGATCGGGACGTGACAGCCCCGGGAACGCAATTCCCGGACGATATTCTCCAGATTGGCCGCGTCCTTCACCGTGGGAGCCGTGATGCGGACGATCTGGCATCCCACCGCTACGAGTTCCAGGGTCTGGCGGACGCACTCGGCGGTGTCCATCGTGTCGCAGGTCAGCATGGACTGCTTCACGACAGGGTGGTTTCCGCCGATGATCACTCCGCCCCGGGCGGGGTCGCCGACCATCACCTCACGGGAGGCTCGGCGGGTGTAGTGCCAGGGCGATGGACAATAACTCTTCGTCACGGGAGCGGAGTCTAGGCCGGGACTCCCGGAGTCGTCGAGAAGTCCGGTTTGGCGGGAGGTCCCGACTACGGGCGGGTGGGTGCCGGGGTGGCGGCCGGGGCCTGCGCCGGGGTTTCGACCACGGTGTTCTGCCTCAGCAGCTCCCGGAAGATCGGAGCCCGGCGAACATCGTAAAAGGTCACGTAGAGCATGAAGGAAATCAGGAGTACGGCGAAGGCGGTGGTGGCGTATTCCTGGAACCGGACCCCGACCCGCCGCCGCGTGACGATCTCGTAGAGCGCCATCAGGATGTGTCCGCCATCCAGCACCGGAAGCGGAAGGAGGTTCAACAATGCGAGGTTGATGTTGAGCATCACCATGAAGTTCAGCGCGAGCCGGTAGTCTGTCTTCACGTCCACCGCCAGCTTTCCGAGAATTCCCACCGGACCGCTCATATCCTTCGCGCTCACACCCGTCTCCTTGGAATGGGACAAGGCGGTGAAGGTCTTCCCCATGAGGCGGAGGACTTCCCGGAATTGCGCGAGGGGGGTGGGGCCCGGGCGTTGGACTTCGTAATGTCCGCCGGCGAATCCGATGCCGATCATTCCGCGCTTTTCAGTCGGCTCGTAAACCGGGGTGATGGTCACCGTCTGCTTCTTTCCGTCGCGTTCAATGACCACTTCGCAGGGACGCCCCTCGCCCTTGCGGATCAATTCCGTGAGATGTTCCTGATTCAGGACATACACGCCGTCGAAGGAGATGAACTTGTCCCCGAGCCGAAGCCCCGCCCGGGCGGCGGGCATGTCGGGCTTCACCATCCCCACCACCGGCTTCTCCTGGGGCTCCAGGTCGAGCCATTTCAGTCCGAGCGTCTCCGAGCGCTTGGCGGGCAGGGAGACGGTGAAATCGCGTCCCGCCCGTTGAAACGTCACCGGCACGATGTTGGTCAGGGCGGTGAAGACTTCGAGATTGATGTCCTGCCAGGACTTCACCGGGTGGCCCGCCACCGCGACAATGCGGTCTCCCGCAAGAATGCCGGCGCGTCCCTCGGGGGACTGCGGGTCCACGCGGCCGATGACCGGCGGATTGACGAGCACGGGAAGACCAATAAACCAGATCACCGACGCGATCAGGACCGCGAAGAGGATGTTCATTGCCGGACCCGCAACGGCGACCAGAATCCGGGAGAAGGGGGACGCCGGGGGGATCTCATGGGAGCCTTTGCCCTCGATGGCTTCCGAGGTGATCATCTGGGGCAGCTTGACAAACCCGCCCGCAGGAATCCAACGGAGCGACCATTCCACGCCATCCCGGGTCCAGGAAAAGATCTTGGGACCGAATCCCAGGGAGAATCCCTCAATCTTCAAACCGCGCCGGCGCGCCATCCAGTAGTGTCCGTACTCATGCACAAAAATGCTCGCGCCAAAAAGGAGCAGCACTTTGATGCCGATGTACACCCATCCCAGAATCGATTCCATAAGGACCGCGCAAGCCTAGGCCGGGTCGGGTTCGAGCGCAATGAGGCGCACCATGCGAATGCGCCCCATTGATTTCGAATTGGGATGGTCCCGGGGCGCGGTCGAAGGCAATGTTTGACCCGTTGGCGGCGGTGCGCCTGGGGACGCGTGGAGTGTGGGTCTCGGGAGTTCCGTCGTCACCTCGATCCCTGGCCATGGAGTCACCGCAGCAACAGTTGTTCGCATCTCCGCCCGACGAGGGAGAGCCGGCACCCGGTCCTTCTGAGACGCGGGCGGGTCCAGGCGGTGGAACCTCGGCGGCCCCGCTGGCGGCGAGGATGCGTCCGCGGACTCTGGAGGATTATGCCGGTCAGACCCATCTTCTGGCTCCGGGACTGCTCCTGCGGCGGGCCATCGAGGCGGACCGGATTCAGTCGCTGATCCTGTACGGACCTCCGGGCACCGGGAAAACCTCCCTGGCCCAGATTATTTCCGGTCGGACACGGGCCCGTTTCGAGCGGTTGAGCGGTGTGGAGTCCAATGTTTCCGATATCCGCCGGGTGTTGGCCGGTGCGGCCAACCGGCTGACCAACACCGGGCAGGCCACCCTCCTGTTCATTGACGAAATCCACCGCTTCAACAAATCGCAACAGGACGTCCTGCTGCCGGACGTGGAAAGTGGAGTGGTGAAATTGATCGGAGCCACGACGCACAATCCCTTTTTCTTCGTCAATTCCCCCCTGGTGTCCCGGTCGCAGATTTTCGAACTGCGTCCGCTGACCGAAGAGGAACTGATGGGACTGCTGCGACGCGCGCTGGCGGATGGAGAGCGAGGACTGGGGCATCTGCGGGTGGAAGCCGAGGATGCGGCGCTTCGGCATCTTTCCCGGCTGTCGGATGGCGACGCCCGAAAGGCGCTCAATGCCCTGGAAATCGCCGTGCTCACCACGCCGCCCCGGTCCGACGGTGTGGTGGTCGTGGACCTGGTTGCGGCGGAACAGAGTATTCAAAAGAAGGCGGTGGTGTACGACGGAGATGGCGATGCCCACTACGACACCATCAGCGCGTTCATCAAGTCGATGCGGGGGTCGGATCCGGACGCCACCCTCTACTGGCTGGCCAAGATGATCCACGCAGGGGAGGACCCGCGCTTCATTGCGCGGCGGATCCTGATCCATGCCGCGGAGGATGTCGGCCTGGCGGATCCCATGGCGTTGGTGCTGGCCAATGCCGCATTTCAGGTCGCCGAGGTGGTGGGTTGGCCCGAGGCACGGATCCCAATTGCCGAAGCGGCGCTCTACATCGCCACCGCGCACAAGAGCAACTCGGTGGTCGTTTCCATCGATGCAGCGCTGGAGGATGTTCGCAACGGAAGGACACTGCCCGTACCGGTGCACCTGCGGGATGGACACTATGCAGGAGCCAGGCGGTTGGGGCACGGGGTGGGGTATCAGTATGCCCACGATCATCCCGGACACTTTGTGCCGCAGGACCATCTTGGGGCGACGCGCAGGTACTACGAGCCCACGGAGCAGGGGGTGGAGAAGAAGATCCGGGAGCGCGTGGAACGTTGGCGGGCCATGTCCGGGGCCGCTGCGACTCCTTTCCATAAGCCATGATCCCCGAGGAGAAGGCGGAATTGCGCCGGCGGATCCAGGGGAGGATCCGGGCGGTGGATCCTGAAAGGCGGGTGGAAGCCTCCCGGGCGATGATGGGGAGAATTCTCAAACTGCCCGCTTGGATAGACTCCCGGTGCGTCCTGCTCTATGCACCCCTCAAGGATGAACCCGACCTGAGGGGCCTCTTGGCGATCGCGTTGTCGGAGGGGCGAACGGTGGCTCTCCCGAGCTTTTCTCCGGGGACGGGAATTTACGGGGCGCGGAGGATTGGGGATCCGGAACGCGATTTGGTTCCGGGGCGATTTGGAGTTCGGGAGCCGGGTCCGGACTGCCGGGAAGTGCCGCTGGAGGCGCTGGACTTTGCGG
The DNA here is from genome assembly GCA_016793645.1 of Verrucomicrobiales bacterium. GTDB lineage: Bacteria > Verrucomicrobiota > Verrucomicrobiia > Limisphaerales > UBA9464 > UBA9464. Next base: position 2,157 of record JAEUHD010000301.1, on the reverse strand, counting down.
TGGTCCCGGGGCTAGCGTTCACGCAGGAAGGGTGGCGTTTGGGGCGCGGCGGAGGCTTCTACGACCGGCTGCTGAAATCCACCCCCGCGTTGCGGTGCGGTGTGGGGCTGGATGAACAAGTCCTGGTTCGCCTGCCCGCCGAACCGCACGATGTCCAACTTGATTTTGTCGTGACCCCGACCGCAACACACTGGTGCCGTCGGGCTCCCCAATAACCTCCATGGTCCTGGATTCCATCCTGTCCGCCCTCGCGGCGGGCGCGGCGGGTTTTGGCGTCTGCTACGCCTTTGGCCGCCTCAAGGAGCGCGCCCTGCGCGCCGAACTCCTTGGGCGTGAGCGAGACCTTCGTGAGCAACTCCGCAAGGACACGGAGGCTGCGGGATTGGCGGCGCGGGTGGCGGCCCAGGAACAATTGGCACGGGAGCGGGCCGAATATCTTCAGTCGCTGGCCGGACAGAGGGAATCCCTCGTGCTGGATGAGCGTCGTTTGCTGGATCGGGAGTCCGTCGTCAACCGCCAGTTGGACCGCCTTTCGCAGCAGGAACAGGATTTGCGTCAACGAAGTGAGCAGTTGGAGGCGTTTCGTGCCGGATTGGAGACGGAGCGTCAGGAACTGAGGCGCGTGAGCTCCGAGGCCAGAGTACGTCTTGAATCGGTGGCGAAACTGGATTCAGCCGAGGCGCGCACCCTCCTCCTGCGCGAGGTGGAGCGGGAATCCGCCCGGGATGCGGCCGACCTCAGCCGTCACCTGCTCGAGGAAGCCCGCCAGCGTGCGGAACCCGAAGCGCGACGCATCCTGGCAACCGCCCTGCAGCGATGCGCGGCGGCGCACACCTTCGAAACCACGACGGCGACCGTGGCGTTGACAGGGGACGACATGAAGGGGCGCATCATCGGCCGCGAAGGAAGAAACATCCGGTCGTTTGAGGCCACCACCGGAGTCACCGTGCTCGTGGACGATACCCCCAACGCGGTGGTCCTTTCCGCCTTCGACCCGGTTCGACGAGAGGTTGCGCGGCAGACGATGGAACGGCTGATTCTGGATGGACGGATTCATCCCAGCCGGATCGAGGAGGTTTTCAAGTCGGTGTCCGAGGAGATGGGGGCCTTCATTCTTCGGAAAGGGGAAGACGCGGTCGCCCGTGCCGGGTTGCCTCCGATGGCTCCGGCGATCACCGAGTTGCTCGGTAAACTCCACTTCCGGCACAGCTACTCCCAGAACGTGCTCCATCACAGCGTCGAAGTCGCTCATTTGTGCGGTCTGATGGCCGCTGAAATGGGTGCGGATGTGGCGGTGTCCAAACGGGCTGGACTCCTTCATGACATTGGAAAGGCGCTGTCCCAGGAGGTGGAGGGGCCGCACGCCATTGTCGGTGGCGACTTTCTGCGCAGGCAGGGGGAGTCTCCGGAAATCGTCAATGCCGTGGCATCCCATCACGAGGAGGTTCCCCATGAGAATGTTTACGGGATCCTTGTGGCGACCGCGGATGCGGTCAGTGCCAGTCGGCCCGGCAGTCGGAGCGAAAGCATGACCACCTATCTTCAGCGCCTTGAAAACCTGGAGCGGATCGCGTTGGGCTTTCCCGGGGTGGAAAAGGCATTCGCCGTTCAGGCGGGACGCGAACTTCGGGTGGTTGTCCGCCCCGAGAAGGTGGACGACGGTGAGTCCTATCAGCTCGCGCGGCAAATGGCGCGGAAGATTGAGGATGAGCTCCTTTACCCGGGACAGATTCGGATCACCGTGATCCGGGAGACCCGTTGCGTGGAGTTCGCCAAATAGGCCCCCAGGCGTGAACCGCCGTCCCGGGCCTTCCGAGGAAACTCCGCGGGCGGTTCCTCAGACCCGCGAATCGCCAGGGGTGCCGCCCCGCGCCATCTTCCGATAGGTGGCGAGCGCCAGCAGCGGCCAGGAATTCCGATACATGTCGTACTTGAGGTAGAACACCTGGGGAAACCCGGTTCCGGTGATCTCCTCCTCGGTCCAGGATCCATCCACGTTCTGGGTGCGGACGAGGTGCTCGATACCGCGCCGCAGGGCGGGATCGGCCAGGTCACCGAAGGCGCAGAGTCCCATGACCGCCCATGCCGTCTGCGACGGGGTGCTGGGTCCGGTTCCCTTGAAGATGGGATCGTCGTAGGTGTTACAACGTTCGCCCC
>JAEUHD010000235.1 GCA_016793645.1 Verrucomicrobiales bacterium | reverse complement strand
AGCATGTACGAGATCTGATGCCATCAGATCTTGCGGCCCCCGAAAGGGAGGCCGCTGCGTTCAACCGCCGGATGCGAGAAAACCGCTTGTCCGGTGGTGTGGGAGGGTGCCGGGGCGCAATCCCCGGCACCCGACCCGAACAAACGATTGATTCCCGCCCTCTGGTTCGTAGTCCGGCCCTCAGGCTGCTTCCCGCCGCCCAGCGGCTGGCATGGCGTTCCGGGGGACAGGCTAAAGCCTGCACTACAAGCGTTCGATGCGCCGGGGAGGGCACCGTCCGGATCCTTTCCTCATCTCGACAGCGGGCGTCGGAATTTCTATCGTTGCCCGGTGAAAAAAAAAGAGCGCCTCATCTTCGAAAGGCTGCGCGGCCTGCGCGCCAGCGAGGAGGAGCGTCTCCAGCTGGCACGAAGCCTGGCCGCCAGTCCCGCCGAACGGTGGGCACGACACCAGAACTTCCTCCGCTCGCTGGGCTTGTCGCGGCGCTCGAAGGTGAGGGAATTCGGTACCTCGTGATTGGAATGGCGGGCGCCCTCCTACAGGGGGCCCCGGGAGCCACGCTGGATACTGATCTTTGGATTGATCTGCCGTCGCGGCAATACATGCGGGTCATGAACCTTTGCCGGGGCCTGGGAGCACGGCTGCTGGCTGCCACGGTGGCGGTGCTTCCAGATGATACGGAAGTCAACTTTGTCTATTCGCCGGACGGATTGCGTCCGTTCCGAATCGAGTATCCACGCGCCTTGCGCCTTCGACTGCAGAAGGGCTTTTTCCTGAAAGTTCTCCCGATCGAACGGATTCTCGCGAGCAAACTGGCGGCGGGGCGACCGAAGGATCTTGCCGTCATTCCGCTGCTCCGGCAGGTGATTCGCTCCAGGCGATTGGGGGCTGTGGGGAAAGGCGCGGGATCGCAGAATCGGTCTCCCCGAAGATAAGGGGAGGGGCCCGTAGCCCGAGTCACCCGTTGCTCGACCCGTCGCCTCCGGCTCATTTCCGCTTCAAATGGAATTCGGCGAATTCCAGAAACTTCAGCCAGTCGAACATCTCGATGGAATGGCCGCCCGGACGATTGTGGTAGCCGACATCGGATTGGACGATGGCTTCCCCGATGGCCGGGGAGGCTTCGGTGGTGAGCCCCTTCCTGCCCAGTAGCCGGTACACGGCGCTGGCGTAATAGGCGGACAGATACTGACCACGGGGGTCGGCCCAGGTATCGTCCACACCGCTGTGAACGTACACGGGACGCGGTGCAATGCAGGCCAGCAACAGGTGCTGGTCCACGGGCAGGTCCTCCTCGTTGCGAACGAACTTCCACGCGTTCCGGCACAGCCAGTAGGGAAAGCGGGTGACCATCTTCTCCATGTTCTCCCCGAAATTCCGTTTCCACAGAGCGGCGCCCGCACAACCCGATTGGGCGGAGATGGCGAGGGCGAAGCGGGAATCCTGGGCCGCCGTCCACAGCGTCGCCTTGCCCATCTTGGAGTGGCCCAGGATCGCGATGCGCCGGGCGTCGATGTCGCGGTTGGTTTCGAGGTAGTCCATCGCCCGGGACGCGCCCCACGCCGCCATGGAGATGCAGCCCCATTCATAGGCCTTCGGAAAACTCTGGCCGGTCCGATAGAACAGCGGGGCGATTCCCGATTGGAACTCGACCTCGTTGTGCTTCGCCAAATCGCCGTTTGGAACTACGACGAAGCCGAATCCCCGCTGGAGGAATTCACCGAGGGGGATTCCGTTCCGGAGAAATCCGGGGCGCTCGGGATCGGCGTCGTGTCCCGTGTCCCGGGTGTTGGCAAAGCTGTGGAGCAGGAAGGCGGGCGCCGGTCCCGGGACGCCATTGGGAGTGAAAACCAGGATCTGCACCTCCACCTTGCCCCGCGCGTTCTCGTGGCGCAGATGGACGTCCTTCCGGGTGGCCTTTCCGCCCAGGAACTCGTGGTCGGTCTTCACCACCTCGAACGTCGTTCGGATCGGGGACTCGGCTTCGGGGACCACGCCGTAAACGAGGTTTCCAAACAGTGCCAGGATCTGGGGTCGACGGATTTGGAACCATTCCTCCGGCGTGGTGATCGCCCTGCCATCGGACGAGACGAGCAGGGGAGGGAGATCGTACGGAGGAACCTTGGCCTCGTCGTACACGACATCCCGGTCGTGGTTCTTGGGCTCATCGGACCGGATGGGAATCGCGGGCAGCAGCAGGCCGAGGAGCAGCAGCGGGAATCCAAAGGCGGGCCTCATGTGGGAAATGCGGTGGCGATGGCGGAAAGTGAAGATGAATGGACCCGTTTGTGTCGTCGCGGCTCGCAGTCACGTCGTGGTGGCCACCGGCTGCGGACTGCGGCTGCCGGGGCGCTGTCGCGGGCCGTTCAGCAGCCGACCGACCCAGGTATATCGGACGAGAAACTGGTAGGTCAGGAGCAGGAACACGGTGAGTGCCACCGAGAACAGCGGAAGCTTGATCCATACGGGGAGCGGCCACTGGCTGATGACGGCTTGTCCCGCGATGCAGAGCGGCAGATGGGCGAGGTACAGCCAATAGGCTGAATCGGAAAGATAGCGAATGGTATTGTTCTCCCGTGTCAGCAGGGCGCGGAACATTCCCATGGTTCCGAAGCACATTCCCCACACATAGAGGGACTGAAGGAACACGGAGACCGGTTTGTGGAACCGCTCCGGTGCCAGTGCGGAGCGGAATCCGAAGGTCCCGTAGGCGAATTCGACCGCGAGGGGGAAAACCACCAGGATGGTGACCGGCAGCGACCACCGCCAGGAACTGCCGAGCCGGCCCGCGCGGTCGTCGCAGTCGAAGTAGAAGGCGCCGAAAAAGAAGAACAGGACGTAGTAGAGCAGCACGTGCGGCATGGGGACGATGCCCATGGAGGTGTCCGGGCCGAAGGGAGAGCCCATCATCCAGGTGGGAACCATGGTCAACGGCACCAGCCACAGCAGGCGAGCCGGGGACAACACGAAGCTCCAGGGGCGCTTCTGCCAGCCGAGGCGGCCGGCGATCCCCGCATACACCGCAAAGATTCCGAGCAGCCAGACCAGGAACCAAAGGAACCAGATGAGAATGAAGACCGGTGTATTGACGAGGAAGTTCCAGATCCCCGCCCACGAGCCGGTCTGGACGCCGCCGCCCGCCACGGAGGTGGCACCCGCGGCCTTCAGTCGTTGCTGACATTGCTGGCGTCCGGACTGCCACGACGCCTCATCGACGGGCACTTGAAGCAGTCCGGCGATGTAGCGAACGACCCCGAAATCTTGTTCGGCACTGTGCAGCGGCGTTTCGCCGGAGGTGTTGGGGAGGTTGACGTTCGCGCCCCGTTGGATCAGGAGGTCCACGATGTCGGCGCGGCCCATGAACGCAGCCGCATGGAGCGCCGAGCTGCCGTCACTGTTGCGACCGTCCACGGGAGCACCTCGGTCGAGGAGGGCGATCGCCATGTCCCGTCGGTCTGTGATGGCCGCCCAGGCAAGGGGCGTTGTGCCAAAGGCCGGATGGAGGTTGGTGAGACTCCCGGCCGTGGCCAGATGGACCTGCAGGGCCGCGGGATCGCCGGCCCGGACAGCGGCCCACAGGCTGGCGGAGGCGGGTTCCACCGGCGCAGCCTTGGGGGACACCCGGGACATTCTTTGGAACGCGAAGTTCGAGGCCCAGGCCATGGCTGGCACCACCGTGATCAGTCCCAACAGACAGGGGAAGAGAACCCGGCGGCAGCGGTGCCAGAGGAGGGCCTTGAGACCCTTCTGACGCCAGAGCATCGCGGTGAAGAACCCGCTCAACAGCATGAACAGTTGCATGCGGAAGCCGTGGACCCAGGCCTGAAAGACGAAGGCCCCGGTGTCCTGGCTGACATCCTGGACCATCCAGGGGAACCCGATGGCGAAGGAAAGCGCGGCGTGGTAGGCGATGCCGATCAACATCGCCGCGGCCCGCAGGGCGTCGAGGTCATGGAGACGTTGATGGGAGGAGGCAGGGGAGTTCATCGAGGGCAGTGGAGGAAACGGCGTGACGCGGATCAGGGCATCCGTCGGAGGCGCGCTGGGAGTGTATTCTGGAGGGGCAGGTGGCAGAGGACTTGTCCGCAGGGGAACCGCGATGCGTGGAGAACAACGAGTCGGTGGAAAAAATCCTGACCGGGCTGCGAAGGTAAATGGGTGTTGGCGGTTCCCGTCTTCAACCTGCGGACGGCGTTCTCATTGCGTTGCGTCTCCGTCCCCCGGCACACAGGACGCGGCCCAGTTGCATGAAGTCCGTCGGGCGACCGTCGCGATCCCGTTCAGCCATGCGTTGACCTCCGGGGACCCGTTCAGGTGTCTCCGAAACGGTCCTCGCGGGCCCCGCGAGCACCCATCGGGCACGGTGCAGGCGCCGTGTGGTTTCGAGAGTCCGTCAACGCCGGGAACCCTGACGCCGGGTGCGGCGGACCAGGGCGCCGGCCGCCAGGAGCCCGCCCGCGATCCAGCCCGTTGTGGCGGGTTCCGGAATGGCCGCCAGCATTTCGTCCGACGAGGTGAAGGATATCCCGCCCAGATTCATAAAGAAGGCAGGTCCGCCGGTTCCTTCGACGGCAAAGATGAACGTGTTGACTCCGGTCAAAAAGCCCGGTTGGTACCCTGCAAAGTCTCGCACATCGAAAAACAGGGTGGAGGAAGGCGACGTATTGAGGGCGACGGGGAGGTGACCGATGGTGAACGGAGTGACCGAGCCTTGAAGTTCCACCACGAAGGATCCGGTCCCGCTGACTCCCGTGAAGTCCAGGCGGAGAAACGGGGTCGCCGACAGATCCACGTTGAAGCCGGTGTAACCCAGGCTCGCGTTTCCGGTGTTGCCCGGAATGCTGGCGTATCCGAAGGAATTGTCCTTGATCTGACCTTGGAACTCACCGGTCGTGGCCCCTGCCTGGAAGGTCCGGGTGGCGGACTGTCCCGCAATCTGGACCGTCTGGGCGTCACTGATCGGGACGGGGCTTCCCCCGGCATTGATCACGATGGAACTGTTGACGCTGAAATCGTCAATGATCACGGAGGCCCCGGCGGACAGGGGCGCAAGGAGGAGCAAGGCGACCAGGGTTGGGCGTTGTGCGGAGAGGGGTTTGGGGTTCATGAAGCAGGTGGGATACTGGGCAGGCTTGGAATACGGTAAGGAGGGCTGATCTCGAAATCGTGACGAGCTCGCACCGTCCGTCAAGCGGCCAGGTCGGGGCCGCCGGTTTGTAGTCCCGCCCTTCAGGCGGTTTGGCCATGAGCTGGAACCGGGGATGCCCGGAGTTTGGGGGCGGGGGGAACAGGCTAAAGCCTGCACTACGAGCGGGCTGTTTGAAGTGCGGCCTTCAGGCTGCGCCCTGACGAGTGGACGGCCGCCCGGTTCCGGCCTGATGGACGGACCGGGCTCCATTCGAATTGTCCGGTTCGGCAAACGGCGGCCATATATCCAGTGAAGCGTGACCACGGATGCACAACTGCTGCGGGAGTTCGCGGCAACGGATTCGGAATCGGCCTTCACCGAACTGGTGGGCCGGCACGGACCCGCCGTCCACGCCGCTGCCCTGCGGCAGACGGGAAATCCGCATCACGCCGAGGAGGTCACCCAGGCGGTCTTCCTCCTCCTGGCCCGCAAGGCGGCGGCGCTGTCCGGACAGGCGGTCCTGATCGGATGGTTGATGAAAGCCACGCAGTTTGCTGCGCGGGATCTGCTGCGCGGCGAGCGCCGACGCCTGGAACGGGAAACGACCGCCTATCACATGAATGAATCCCTGGAACCTTCGATGGCCGCCGACCCTGATTCCGAACGCCTGTGGGATCGCATTTCGCCCGTACTGGACGGCTGTCTTGCCCGCCTCCGGGAGGCGGACCGCAACGCGATTCTCCTGCGCTTCTTTCAGAATCGCTCCCTGGCGGAAGTGGGCGGTGCGCTCGGGGTCGCGGAGGAGGCCGCGCGGAAACGGGTGAACCGCGCCCTGGAGCGGCTGCGCTCGGAGTTGCAGCGGGACGGCGCCGTGGCTTCCCTGGCCGTCCTCCCCGAATTGCTCTCACGACAGGCGGTTCCGACCGGTCCCTCGGAATTGGTGGGCTCCACGGTGTCCGCCGTCCTCAGGTCCGGGGGCGACGGTGGTGTCCGTGCGGCGGCGTTGTCGAAGTCCCTCGGCAGGGATCTCGCCTGGTCGGGACTGCGCGTCTGGTTTGCCACTGCGGCCACGGCCGCGGTTCTGGTGGGAGGCGTCCTTTGGGTGGGTGAGACTGTGTGGTCCCGAGTCTCCACACCGCTCGTGACGGCCGATGGGGATTACCGGGTGGCCGGATTCCCTGATCCGCGGGTGGTGCACCGGTTCATCCGGGATCTCCAACGCGAGTTGCGCGCGGGGGAGCGGGAGACGGTGGCTCGGTGGATCCGATATCCGCTGAAGGTCCACGGACGTGGCACGGTGTCCGCAGTGGAAGGTCCGTCGGGGGTCCTGGCGTCGTTCGAACGGGTGTTTACGGAATCGGTGGCGGGCGAAATCCTGAAATGTCCCGCCCAGCGACTGCACTGCACGCCCGAAGGGGTGATGATCGGTGGGGGCTCGGTCTGGATTGCGCCCGAGCCAGGAACCGGCGAACCTCGGATAGCACTGATCAATCTTCCGTGACCTGAATCCGCCCCCGCTTCCTGCCATGTTTCCGTTCCAAATCCCACGTCCCAGCCCGGGAGCGCGCGCCGGACGGTCCCGCGGTCCGGCGGGCTTTACGCTGGTGGAGATGCTGGTGGTGACGGCGGTGATGGCGACGCTGGCTGCGATGCTCCTGCCCTCGGTGTCCCGCGCCCGGTCCACGGCACGGGCGGTCCACTGCCTGTCGAACCTGCGGCAACTGGGGCTGGGATTGCGCATGTACGCCGAAACGGACTCGATGGGGCGCCTGCCCGTGGATCCCGTCGGCGATCAGGAGCCCGCCTGGGTCTATTCGCTGATTCCGCATCTCGGATCGGTGGATGGCGTCCGAATCTGTCCCTCGGACGCCTTCGGGGCGGCCCGGCGGAAATGGAATCGGACGAGCTACGTGAGAAACCAGTACACGTCCCGGGATCTGGCGGCGACCGGGGACGGAACCGGCATGACACCGGGGGACGCCGGGTCCGTGGGACCCGACGGACAACCCCTGGTCCTGCATCCGTCGAGCCTGCGGATGGCTTCCTATCGACGGCCTTCCGATACCTTCCTGGCCTTCGAAGGTTCCAACGTCGGGGTTTTGTTCCCCCCGGCGCTGGACGACCGGGCCCCGGTGCCGGCGTTTGATGACCATACCCATCCCGACACGTGGATCTTTGGATGGGCGCACGTCCTGGCGGACAT